>NZ_JBIVBW010000002.1:382874-484156 GCF_044746255.1 Curtobacterium sp. NPDC086286 | reverse complement strand
CCGCGCGCCCGGCCAGCCCCGCCTCCACCGCCACCAGCGTCCCCGGCCCGGCCCCGGGGGGGGCCCGGGCCCCCCCCCGCCCCGCGCCCCCCCCCCCCCCCCCCGGCCGGCGGCGGGGGCCCCGCGGCCCCCCCGCCTCCTGTCCGTCGGGTTGTTCGGAACCACGAAACCGACATCGAACCAGCATCCAGGGCCGGTTCGACGTCGGTTTCGTGGTTCGACGCGCAGCGTGCCGCGCGGACCCGCTAGACCAGGTCGGGCGAGTCGAGCATCTCCGTCACCAGCGCCGCGATCGCGGACCGCTCCGAGCGCGTCAGCGTCACGTGCGCGAACAGCGGGTGCCCCTTGAGCCGCTCGATCACCGAGGCGACCCCGTCGTGCCGACCGACCCGCAGGTTGTCGCGCTGCGCCACGTCGTGCGTGAGGACCACCCGCGAGTTCTGCCCGATCCGGGACAGCATCGTGAGCAGCACGTTCCGCTCGAGCGACTGCGCCTCGTCCACGATCACGAACGCGTCGTGCAGCGAGCGCCCGCGGATGTGCGTCAGCGGGAGCACCTCGAGCATGCCCCGCTCGACGACCTCGTCGAGGACGTTGTCGGAGACCAGGGCGCCGAGCGTGTCGTACACCGCCTGTGCCCACGGGTTCATCTTCTCGGACGCGTCGCCCGGCAGGTACCCGAGCTCCTGGCCGCCCACCGCGTAGAGCGGCCGGAACACCATGATCTTCTTGTGCTGCTGGCGTTCGAGGACGGCCTCGAGACCGGCGCAGAGCGCGAGCGCCGACTTGCCCGTGCCGGCGCTGCCGCCGAGGGAGACGATGCCGATCTCCGGGTCGAGCAGCGCGTCGATCGCGAGCCGCTGTTCGGCGGAGCGCCCGCGGAGGCCGAAGACCTCGCGGTCGCCACGCACCAGCGCCACCGCGCCGGCGGTGTGCACCCGGCCGAGGGCCGAGCCACGCTCGGAGTGGATGACGACGCCGGTGTTGACCGGGACGCCGTCGAGCTGCGACGAGCGGATCTCCTCCTTCTCGTAGAGGTCGGACATCTGCTCGCCGGACACCTGCAGGTCGGCGATGCCCGTGTACCCGGAGTCGACCGCGAGCTCTGCGCGGTACTCCTCCGCCGCCATGCCGATCGAGGACGCCTTGACGCGCAGCGGCAGGTCCTTCGACACGACGACCACGTCGAGTCCGTCGTTCTTGAGGTTCGAGGCGACCGCAAGGATCCGCGAGTCGTTGTCGCCGAGCTGCAGCCCGGACGGGAGGACGGATTGGTTCGAGTGGTTGAGCTCGACTCGGAACGAGCCGCCGTCGCCGATCGCGATCGGGAAGTCGAGCCGCTCGTGCTCGATCCGGAGCTCGTCGAGGAGCCGGAGTGCCTGCCGGGCGAAGTACCCGATCTCCGGGTCGTTGCGCTTGGACTCCAGTTCGCTGACGACCACGACGGGCAGGACCACCGCGTGCTCCGCGAAGCGGAACAGTGCCCGCGGATCGCTGAGGAGCACCGAGGTGTCGAGCACGTACGTGCGCTGGGCGACCGATGTGGACGAGTCCGCGGTGTGCTGCTGCTGTGTTCCGCGAGAGACGTTCTGAGAGGTCACGACCACTCCATCCCCGGGCCGCGCTCGGCCCGGTCCATGTCCTCGAACGCGGCCGTGGAGCGGGTCTGCGAAGCACCGACTGTGGCCGCTTCGATCGGGCGCGGTGCCCGATGGGGACAAGCTACGTCCGACCCCCGACACGGCACCAGCGACACGCGGTTCCCCGAGTTACGGTCACGTGAACAACGCGGCCGCTACTGCATCGTGGCGTACGACAGGCAGGCGTCGCGGAACATGTCGAGCGTCTCGTCCGTGGTGGACGCGAACACCGACACCCGCGCGACCCCGAGCCGCGTCGTGACCGTCACGCCGTGGTTGTGGAACGCCGCGGACAGCGCGGTGAGCCGTCCCTGCGGCGGTCGGAGCACCACGATCCCGGCGCGCTCCCGGGGGTCGCGGCTGGACTCGACGGAGAGGCCGAACTCGTCGGCGATGTCGAACACCCGCTCGACCCGGTCGGTGACCCGCTCCTGCACGACGGCGACACCGACGGCCGTGAGCCGGTCGAGCGACACCGCCAGGCGTGCCTGCGACACCGGGTCGGTGCGGGTCATCTGGAAGCCGGCGGCACCCGGACGGACCGACGGGACCTCGGTCGGCCACCCGGTCGTGCCGTGCGGGCCGGACAGGGCGGGCCGGAGGCGGTTCAGCGCACGGTCGCTGAACGCGGTGAACCCGGTGCCCCACCCGGCGTGCAGCCACTTCTGGCCGCCGGTCGCGATGACGTCGGCGAGCTCGTACGGGGCGTCGACCACGCCGAAGCCCTGGATGGCGTCGACGATGAGGAGGCGGTCGCCGATGACCTCGCGGATGGCGGCGAGGTCGGCGAGGTAGCCGGTCTGCCAGTCGACGAGCGAGACGGCGACCGCGGTGACGTCGTCGGACAGGCGCGACTCGATGAGCGACGGCGTCATCCACCCGGCGCCGGACTCGACCACGACGGGCTGGACGCGACCGCCCGTGGCCGAGGCAGCACTCGCGAGGGCCAGCGGCAGCGAGGGGTACTCGTCGGCGGAGACGAGCACGCCGCCGGTGAGCCCGAACGCGGTGTGCAGGAGCCCTGGCGTCGTGGCGGTCTGCGAGACGACCTGGTCCTCGCGCCGGCCGACGAGCCGTGCGACGACGGTGCGGACCCGGGCGTCCTGCTCGTCGAGCGTCTCCATGGCGCCGAAGCGCATGTGCTCCTGGATCGTCCCGAGCACGCGCTGCTCCTCGAGGACCGCGGTCTGGACGGGACCGAACGCGGCGTGGTCGAGGTAGCCGGGCTCCTCGGCGAAGCCTGAGGCGTACTCGGCGATGTTCACAGGGGCAACCTTCCGTGGGACGAAAACCCTGTGAGTCTACTGGGATGAACGGCCGACAGCCGCCGCAGTGCGGGGAACGGCGCGACCCCGACCGCTCAGCCGCCGTACCGGCGGGACCGCAACCCGAAGTCGCGGACGGCGCGCAGGAAGTCGACCTCGCGCAGGTCCGGGTAGAGCGCCTCGACGAAGTAGAACTCGCTGTGCGCGCTCTGCCACAGCATGAAGTCCGACAACCGCTGCTCGCCCGACGTCCGGATGACCAGGTCGGGGTCCGGCTGCCCCTGGGTGTAGAGGTGGTCGCCGATGAGCTCGGGTGTGAGGACCTCGGCCAGGGTGTCGAGCGTGCCGCCGCCCTCGTCGTGCGCCTGCACGATGCTGCGCATGGCGTCCGCGATCTCCCGACGGCCGCCGTAGCCGACCGCGAGGTTCACGTGCAGCCCGGTGTGCTCCGCCGTGCGCTGCTCGGCGGCGGAGAGCGCGGCGACGAGGGGCTCGGGCAGGCCCTCGTTCGAGCCGACGTGCTGGACCCGCCAGTCCCGGTGGTCGGCCAGGGTGCCCGCGAGGTCGGCGATGATGCCGACGAGCTGCTCGAGCTCGTCGCCGCCACGACCCGTGAGGTTGTCGGACGACAGCAGGTAGAGCGTCACGACCTCGATGCCGAGGTCGTCGCACCACGTCAGGAACTCCGGGATCTTCGCGGCGCCCGCGCGGTGCCCGTGCGCGGCGGACTCGAGGCCGAGCTGCTTCGCCCAGCGACGGTTGCCGTCCACGATCATGGCGACGTGCTTCGGCATCGCCGAGCCGTCGATCTGCCGGCGGATCCGGTTCTGGTAGGCGCGGTAGAGGATCCCTCGTCCTGCCCATCCCACCCTGCCGGTCACGGAACGAACATAGTGCACGGTGCCTCGGAGCGAGCCGCGTTCCCCGGGCCGTCCGCCCGTGTTCGGCGTTCGTTCGGCATCGGCCCCTACGGTCGGACCATGCAGGCCGAGCACGACACCGGGACCCTCCCCCACGTCCCCTTCACCGACGAGGCCGCGAGCACCGCGACCGCCGGACGGACGACCGCCAGCGCGTCCGAACCCCGGCCCGCGTGGCGCGGTTGGATCCACCTCGGGGCGTTCCCGTTCGCCATCGCGATGGGCATCGTGCTCATCGTCCTCGCGGGCTCACCCGCGGCGAAGGTCGGCAGCGCCGTGTTCATGGCGACGTCGCTCGCGATGTTCGGCGTCTCGGCGACCTACCACCGGTTCCCCTGGGGCCCGACGGTCAAGGCGGTGCTCAAGCGCATCGACCACACGAACATCCTGCTGCTCATCGCCGGCACGTACACTCCCGTGGCGATCTGCGCCCTGCCGCACACCCTGATGGTCGTGGTGCTCTGGGTGATGTGGTCCGGCGCGGCGCTCGGCATCGCCTTCCGGGTCCTCTGGATCGGGGCGCCCCGGTGGCTCTACGTGCCGATCTACCTCGTGCTCGGCTGCGCGGCGCTCGGGTTGCTGCCGCAGTTCTTCGCCGCGAGCGTCCCGATGACGGTCCTCGTGCTCTCCGGCGGCGTGGCCTACATCCTCGGTGCGCTCGTGTACGGCTTCAAGCGGCCGAACCCGTCGCCGACGGTGTTCGGCTTCCACGAGGTCTTCCACGCACTCACGGTCGTCGCGTTCGCCGCCCAGTGGGCGGGTGTCCTCATCGTGGCGCTGGACCCGGTGCGCTGACCGCGACGGTCCGTCGGACGGGAGGCGCGGGTCGGGCCCGCACCGTGCCTCCCGTCCCGCACACACGCGGGTCCACCGCACAGATCGCGTCAGCCGCGCCGGTCGCGTCAGCCGCGCCGGTCGCGTCAGCCGCGCTCGGTGTCGTCCCCGACGTCGGCCCGGCCGTCCTCGGCCGCACGCCGCTCCGGCTCGTCCGTCGCGACGCCGTCGCGATCGATGCCGTCACGGTCGACGCCGTCACGCTCGCCACCCGCGGTGCCGTTCGCCTCGGCCTCGAGCCGCTCCCGGATCTCCGCCCGGTAGCGGGTCCGCCGGATGCGCCGGGTCATGTCGATCACGAGCAGGATCGTCACGATGGCCACGACCGCGATCGCGATGAAGCCCGCGACGCCGGGCGTCACGTCGACGTCCGGGACGCTCGAGGTCGGGCTCGGGCTGGGGGTCGCGGCGAGTGCCGCGTGGAGGGTGCTCACGCAGTGGTGTCCTTGTCGGCAGGGATCCCCGCGAACAGGTCGGACTCGGGGAGCTCGGTCGGCACGCGGGCCTCGACGAGCTGGTAGTCCTCGGTCGGCCACACCGTCGCGAGGAGGTCGTTCGGCCAGTAGAAGAAGGCGCTGTCCGGCGGCACCTGGCTCGCGTGGGCCCGGAGCGCCGCGTCACGCGCGTCGAAGTACTCGTGCACGTCGACGTGGGTCGTGGCGAGGTCGGGCCGGTCGGCGAACCGTTCGACCCACTCGCGCAGCTGCTCGACCGCCGGGCTGTCCGGGTCGCGTTCCTGCAGGGCCTCGAAGACCGTCCGGAAGCGCCGGGGGTTCATGGTGCGCTCGTAGTAGAGCTTCGCGACGGACCACGCGGGCCCGGCGTCGGGGTACTTCTCGGGGTCCGCGGCGTCGCGCCAGGCGGCCACCGAGACCTCGTGCGTCCGGATGTGGTCCGGGTGCGGGTAGCCGCCGTTCTCGTCGTAGGTGACGAGCACGTGCGGGCGGAAGCGTCGGATGACCCGCACCAGGGCCTCGGTCGAGTACTCGAGCGGCACCGTCGAGAAGGTGCCGGGGCGGACCGTCTCCCCCTTGTCGGCGTCGGGAAGGCCGGAGTCGTGGTACCCGAGCCACAGGTGGTCGATGCCGAGCGCCGCCTGGGCCCCGGCCATCTCGGTGCGGCGGTACCCGGCCATGTCGCGGTGCGCCCGGCTCGTGGCGGGCTCGCCGAGCTGGTCGTTGAGGATGTCCCCCGCCTCGCCGCCCGTGCAGGAGACCACGAGGACCTCGTTGCCCTCGGCCGCGTACTTCGCCGCGGTCGCCGCTCCCTTGCTCGACTCGTCGTCGGGATGGGCGTGGACGGCCATCAAGCGGTACGGCACTGGTCTTCCTCACTGATCGCGTGGCAGCACACAGTGTCACGTGAACTACCCTGGGATCAGGATAATCACCCCGGGAGCCCCGAACTGTCCGAACCGCAGCACCAACCGGCACCTCAGCCGTCCGCCAGCACCACCGCGACGCTGGACGACCGCTACGGCCGCACCCCCGGACGCGCTCGTCGCACGCGGCTGATCGGGATCGTCGCCGCTGCCGCCGTCGCCCTGGTGTTCATCGTCTGGGTGGTCTGGGCCGGTCCCGGGCAGACCAGCCACGGCCTCGACACCGACGACGTCGGGTACCAGGTCGTCTCCGACCACCAGGTGGTCGTGCACACGCAGATCTCCGTCGACCCCGGCACGGTCGCGAAGTGCGCCGTCCAGGTCCTCGACAAGTCGTACACGATCGTCGGCTGGCGCGAGATCCGGGTGCCGGCATCCGATCAGCGCGTCCGGAGCATCAGCACGCCCGTGAACACCGTGTCACGCGGTGTGACCGGCTTGATCCACGACTGCTGGGTTCCCTAGACTGCTGTGATTCGCGGACAAGACCGGCCACACCGGCCGGTCTTGTTCTTTGCTGAAGGGAATCACCATGAGCAACGACACCCAGGTCACGTGGCTGACGCAAGAGGCGCACGACCGCCTCACGGCCGAGCTCGAGACGCTGTCCGGTGAAGGTCGCCAGGAGATCGCGAACCGCATCGAAGCCGCTCGCGAAGAGGGCGACCTCAAGGAGAACGGCGGCTACCACGCCGCCAAGGACGAGCAGGGCAAGATCGAGGCCCGCATCCGTCAGCTCACCGAGCTCCTCAAGCACGCCACCGTCGGCGAAGCGGACTTCGACGGCACCGTCGAGCCCGGCACCGTGGTGACCGCCGTCATCGCCGGTGACGAGTCGACGTTCCTGGTCGGCAACCGCGAGATCGTCGGCGAGGGCTCGGACCTCACCGTCTACAGCCCGGTCAGCCCGGTGGGCGCGGCCATCGTCGGCCTGCGCGCCGGCGAGAAGGCCACGTACACCGCACCCAACGGCAAGGAGATCGCCGTCGAGGTGACGAAGGTCGAGCGCTACGAGCCGTAGACGCCACCCTTGACGGACAGGAGGCGCGGTGCCAGCTGGCACCGCGCCTCCTGTCCGTCTCCGGCTCGGCTCAGTGCCCGTCTCAGTGCTCGAGCAGCTCCGGCTGGAAGCCCACCTCGTGCAGGCGGTGGATGACCTCCTGCGCGTGCTCGGGACCACGTGCCTCGATCGACAGGTCGAGCGCGACCTCGTTGATGACGAGCCCCTGGCCGTGCCGGGTGTGGAGCACCTCGACGACGTTCGCGCCGGCGTCCGAGATGACCTGCGAGACGCGAGCGAGCTGACCGGGGCGGTCCGGCAGCATGATGCGGATGCCGATGTAGCGCGACGCCGCGACCAGGCCGCGGGTGATCACGCGTTCCATCATGAGCGGGTCGATGTTGCCGCCGCTGAGCAGGACGACGGTGCGACCGGTGTCGCGGACGGCACCGGACATGATCGCCGCGACGCCGACGGCTCCGGCGGGCTCGACGACGAGCTTGGCGCGTTCGAGCAGCACCAGGAGCGACCGGGCGACGTCGTCGTCGGACACGGTCACGATGTCGTCGACGAGGTCGCGGATGATCGGGAAGTTCAGGTCACCGGGTCGCGCCACGGCGATGCCGTCCGCGATCGTCGGCTTCGTGCTGACGGTGACGGGTTCGCCGGCCTCGAGCGAGCTCGGGTAGGCGGCGGCGTTCTCGGCCTGCACCCCGATGACCCGGATGGTGCGTCCGAGGCGCTCGGCGACGCCCTTGACGGCGAGGGCGATGCCGGCGATGACGCCGCCGCCACCGATCGGCACGATGACCGTGTCGGCGTCGGGCACCTGGTCGAGGATCTCGAGCCCGAGCGTGCCCTGGCCGGCGATGACAGCGGGGTGGTCGAACGGCGGGATGAAGACCGCTCCGGTCCGTGTCGCGAAGTCCTTGGCCGCGCTCAGCGCCTCTTCCACCGAGTGCCCGCGCAGGACGACCTCGGCGCCGTAGTGCCGCGTGGCCTGGAGCTTCGGCAGGGCGACGCCGACCGGCGTGAAGATCGTCGCGGGGATGCCGAGCTCGCGCGCGGCGAGGGCGACCCCCTGCGCGTGGTTGCCGGCGCTGGCGGCGACGACCCCCGCGGCCCGCTGCTCCGGGGTGAGGGTCGACAGGCGGTTGTACGCACCGCGCACCTTGTACGCACCGGTGCGCTGCAGGTTCTCGCACTTGAGGTGCACCGGCGACCCGAGGACCTCGGCGAGGAACTGCGAGGTCTCCATCGGGGTGACACGGGCGACCCCGGCGATCGTCACACGTGCCTTCTCGATGTCGTCGAGCGTGGGGATCAGCGGCGTGGTGGTGTCGGTCACGGGTCCATCATCGTCGCTCGCGGCACTCCTGACGAACCCGTGACGTCAGTTGGTGCTGGCAGTGCCCTCAGCCGCCGTCGGCTCCGGCTTGCTGCCCGGTGCGGGGACCGCGTCGCCGACCTTGTGCCGGCGGCCCCGCCGGAGCTGGAGCTGCCCGTGCTGGCCGCGCTTCGGGGTGGCCTCGAGCACGTGCTCGGAGTCGAGTCCACGCCAGCGGCCGCTCGCGATCGTCATGACCATCGTGTTCACGGTGGCGATGAGCGGCACGGCGAAGAAGGCACCGGCGATGCCCGCGAGCCCGGAGGCCGCCGTGACGCCGAGGACCACCGCGAGCGGGTGGACCTTGACCGCGTTGCCCATGACGAGCGGCTGGAGGATGTGTCCCTCGATCTGCTGCACGAGCAGCACGACCGCGAGGACGAGGACGGCCGCGAGCGGGCCGTTGAAGATGAGCGCGACGAAGACGGCCAGGAACCCGGTCACGATCGCACCGACGACGGGGATGAAGGCACCGAGGAAGACGAACGCCGCGATCGGGATCACCAGCGGCATGCCGCCGAAGAACAGCCCGACGATGAAGGCGCCGAGCCCGATGCCGACGGCGTCCACGAACGCGACGAAGATCTGCACGCGGATGAAGCTCGTCAGGGTGATCCACCCCGCGACACCGGCGCCGTCGACGGTCGCACGGGCCTTCTTCGGGAAGAGCCGCACGGCCCACCGCCACACGTTCTTGCCGTCGATGAGCAGGAAGATCGTGGTGAACAGGATGATGAAGAGCGCCTCGAACACGTGCGTGGCACCGGACCCCGCGCTCGCGACCCCGGAGAGGATCGACGCGCTGTTGTCCTGCAGCCACTTCGTGCCGTCGTCGAGCCAGCCGTTGACGTCGCCCTGCGTGATGCCCAAACCGGAGTTCAGGACGAGGTCCTTGATGTTCGCGTACTGGTCGACCGTGCGGTCGCGGAGCGACGGGTAGGACGCGATGATCTGGTCGACGACGAGCCACACCAGCGCGCCGATCGCCGCGAGTCCGCCGAGCAGGCTGATGACGACCGCGAGCCACTTCGGCACGTGGTGGCGCTGCATCCAGTTCGAGATCGGCACGAGCAGCGCCGAGACGACGATGCCGACGAGGAACGGGATGAGGATCTGGCTGAAGATCGTCATCAGCCAGATGAAGACCGCGATCACCCCGATGACGACCAGGATCCGCCACGACCACGCGCCGGCGATCCGCATGCCGGTCGGGACGGACTCCTCGACCACGGGGTCCGGATGCGTCGGTTGCTGCTTTCTGCCCCATGCCATGATCGCGAGTGTACCGATGTGCGGCCCGACAGGTACCAGATACGGCATACGTCACCGATCGCAGGGTGTCGGCGGCGATCGGTAGCCTTCGGGACATGGTCAGGACCACGCTCTCCGCTGCCGAGGCCCGCCGCGTCGCACTGGCTGCCCAGGGCTTCGGCCAGCCACCTGCCGACGCCGTGTCGACCCGGGCGCTGAACGCGGGGTTCGCGCGCCTCGGCCTGCTGCAGATCGACTCCGTGAACGTCTTCGAGCGCAGCCACTACCTGCCGCTCTTCGCCCGGCTCGGCGCCTACGACCGGTCCACCCTCGACCGTCTGACGATGTCGAAGCGCGGTCCCTACGCCGAGTACTGGGCGCACGAGGCCGCCTTCGTCGACCGCACCGACCTCCCCCTCTTCCGGTGGCGGATGGACGCGCTGCGCGAGCGCGACTCGTGGCCGAACCGGATCGACGGGGTCCGGCGGACCGAGGGGGTCCGGCGCGAGCTCCGGGCACTGCTCACGGCCGAGGGACCGATGCCGGCGAGCGCGGTCGAGCACGAGTCGAACGTCCGCCGCGGGCCGTGGTGGGGCTGGAGCGACGTGAAGCTCGGACTCGAGCAGATGTTCCGCTGGGGCGACGTCGTGAGCGCCGGACGGTCCGGCTTCGAGCGGGTCTACGCGCTCCCCGAGCAGGTCCTGCCTGCCGGCACGCTCGAGGACGCACCGGCGCGCCCGGCAGCCGTCCTCGAACTCGTCCGCCGGGCCACCCGGGCGCTCGGCGTCGGCACCCGCGCGGACATCGCCGACTACTACCGGCTCCGTTCCGACGACACCGCCGCGGCGATCGCCGAACTCGTCGCCGCCGGGGAGCTCGTGCCGGTGCGGGTCGAGTCCTGGGGCGAGCGCGCCTGGATGCACGCCGATGCCCGGGTCCCGCGGCACGTGACGGCCGACGCCGTGCTCAGTCCCTTCGACCCGGTCGTGTGGTTCCGGCGGCGGGCCGAGCGGATGTACGGCTTCCACTACCGGATCGAGATCTACACGCCGGCCCCGAAGCGGGTCTTCGGCTACTACGTCCTGCCCGTCCTGCAGGACGACCGGCTCGTCGGGCGGGTCGACCTGAAGAGCGACCGGCAACGCGGGGTCCTGCGCGTGCGGACGGCGTGGGAAGAGCCGGGCGAGCGGCTCGACGCCGGGCGGCTCGCCGAGACCCTCCGACGGACGGCCGCGTGGCAGGGGCTCGACGGGGTCGAGGTCACCGACCGCGGAACCGCCGCGACTGCGGTCGCGGGGGCGCTCGGCGTCCGGCTGGTGCGGCACGTCGCGGCCGACGACGCGGACGCGAGCGTGGCGCTGGAACCGGCCGTCTGACGGGCCGGTGGTGCGGGGCGGGGCCGACCCGCGCCTCCTGGGCCCCACCCGGTCGCCGGCGCCCGCCGTCGGGTCAGAACCGGTCGAGACTCCCGCGCAGCCGCGCGATCCGGTCCGGCAGCGGCGGGTGCGTGGAGAACAGCCGGTCCATCAGGCCGGGCCGCATCGGGTCGGCGATCCAGAGGTGCGCCATCGACGAGTTCTGCGTCTGCATCGGCCGGCCGTACGCGCCGAGCTTCTCGAGCGCACGGGCGAGCCCCTCGGGGTGGCGGGTGGTCATCGCGCCGGTCGCGTCCGCCAGGTACTCCCGCTGCCGGGACACCGCGGCCTGCACGCCCGCTGCGGCGATCGGTGCCACGATGACCGCCACGAGGCCGGCGATGAGCAGGATCGGGTTGGTGCCGCCGTTGTCGTTGTTCCGGTTCCGACCGCCGGCGAGCCCGCTGAAGATCGAGATGCGGAGGAGCACGTCGGCGATGAGACCGACCGCGACCACGAGCCCGAACACCATCGTGGAGACGCGGATGTCGTAGTTCCGGACGTGCCCGAGCTCGTGGGCCATGACGCCCTGGAGCTCCTGGTCGTCCATGATCGCCAGCAGCCCGGTCGTCGCGGCGACGATCGCGTGGTCGGGGTCACGGCCGGTGGCGAAGGCGTTCGGCGACGGGTCCTCGATCACGAAGACGCGCGGCATCGGCATCCCGGTGGCGATCGCGAGGTTCTCGACCGTGCGCCAGAGTCGTGGCTCGGTGTTCCGGTCGATCTCGATGCCGCCCGCGATCGCCGTGGCCTGGCGACCCGCGGCGAAGTACTGCACCAGCGCGTACCCGAGGGCGACCACGAGGACGATCACGCCGATCGACACATTGCCGGCGAGGTAGCCGCCGAGGAACCCGAGCGCCCCGATGATCAGCAGGAAGACCAGGACGATGAGGACCGTGTTGCGCTTGTTGCGCGCGATCGCGCTGTACACGTCGCAGCCGTCGTCGGGCGGGTCAGAACTGGACGCGCGGCGGTTCGGCGATCGCCGCGGGCTCGGCGGTCTCGAAGAACGACGCCTCGGAGAAGCCACGGCTCTTCGCGAACGACGAGTTCGGGAAGACCCGGATCTTGGTGTTCAGCTCGCGGACGCCGCCGTTGTAGAAGCGACGGGCCGACTGGATCTTGTCCTCGGTGTCGACGAGTTCGGACTGCAGCTGCAGGAAGTTCTGGCTGGACTGCAGCTGCGGGTACCCCTCGGCCACCGCGAACACGCTCTTCAGCGCCTTCTGCATGTGCCCCTCTGCCGTGGAGGCGCTCGAGGCGTCCCCGGCGCTGAGCGTCTCGGCGCGGGCTTTCGTCACGGCCTCGAACACGGACTTCTCGTGCGTGGCGTAGCCCTTCACCGTCTCGACGATCGTCGGGATGAGGTCGGCGCGGCGCTTGAGCTGCACGGAGATGTCACTCCACGCCTCGTCGACGCGGACCTTCAGCGTGACGAGCGAGTTGTACGTGACCCACAGGTAGATCCCCACGACGACGAGGAGGACCACCACCACTCCGACGACGATCAGCGTCGTGATGAGTCCGGTGTCCATGAGGGCGTACTCCTTTGCGCGTCGGGATCGCGGTGTGACGGGGCCGTCGGGCCGGCGTCACGGCCGAGGACGATTGTATCGACCAGCGGGGTGCCCTCTCGTCCACGGCCCCGGTTCACGGGCGATTCCCGAGTCGCACACACCGCGCGCTCGGGCTGCTCGGCGTGTCGCCCGGTCCACGGACATCATCCGATCGACGTATTGACCCGAGCGGCTCGATCACGTGGGATGGACTCGGATGAACGCGCGCGGGGAGAACGTGGACGACCGGGCTGTCGGGGGCGACGGCCCCGTTCGCCGAACCCGGATCACGCTGGCCGTCGCCGCGGGGGCCGCCCTCGTCGTGGGCCTGCTCGCCCTCGCCGTGGCCCCGGCCACCGCCGTCACGTCCGCAGCCGGGACGTCCTCCGCTGCAGCCGCTGGGGCGGACCCCGATCCGGGCACGACACCCACCCCCACGCCAGCGCCCCAGGACCACCTGACCCCGGCACCCCCGACCACGTCGCCGAGCCGGCCCCCGGTGCGCCCGTCGATCGACGACCCCGGCGACATCACCAGCGGGACCGTGCGCTTCAGCGGCCGGGGCACCCCCGGGCACGCCCTGCGGGTCACCGGTCCGGCGTCGACCGGGTCGACCGGGTGCACCGCGACCGTCCACGACGACGGTGCCTGGGCCTGCCTCGCGACCGTCCGGAGCGGACCGCAGCAGGTCTTCACCGTGGCGGACCAGAGCTTCCCCGGGCTCGGCTCGGCGCGCACCCCGGCGTCCGACGTCATCGTCCCGCCGGTCGTCACCACCGCACGGCCCACGAACGGTCCGGTGACCGGCACCGGACACGCCGGGTCGAGCGTCACGCTCTCGGTGTCCGGGTCGTCGACGGACCGGACCGCCACGGTCGGTGCCGACGGCCGGTGGACGGTGTCCCTCCGCGGCGGCACCCCGGGCGGCGACGCACGGCTCTCCGTCACCGCCACGCAGACCGCGAGCACGGCCGACGGGTACCGGTCCGACCTGCGGAGCGCCGCGTCGACCCCGGTGACCGTGACGCTCGACCGGACCGCGCCGACGGCACCGCGCATCACCGCGCCCGGGTCCGGTGACCGCGTGCGCGTCCAGCCCCTCACCGTCAGCGGAACGGGCGAGGCGGGCGCCGTGCTCACCGTGTACGTGGACCGTGCGCCCGTGTGCCGGACCGAGGTGCCCGCCTCCGGCCGGTGGTCCTGCACCACGGCCGGCTCGACGCTGGGCGCCGGCACCCGGGCGGTGACGGCGACGCAGCACGACGCCGCCGGCAACTTCTCGCCGACCTCGACGGCCGTCCGGGTCGTCGTCTCCCGTGCGTCCGCGGCCCCGGGCACGCCGGGTGATGGGTCGACCGGCAGCGGCTCGCCGTCCGGGACCCCGGGTACCGGGACCGGCAGCACCGGCACGACGACGGGCCCGAACGGCCACGGCACCGCGACCGGCGGATCCACCGGTCCCGGCAGCGGTCCGGGCTCCGGTCCGGGTTCGGGTTCCGGTTCCGGTTCCGGTTCCGGTTCCGATGGAGGCTCCGGCGGCAGCACCGGCGCCGGCAGCGGCAGCGGCGGCGGCGCCGGCACCACCACGGGCGGGCACGGCCGCGGGCTCGACTGGTCCGGCCCCGCCGGCGACTGGACCGCCTCCACCGCGTACGACACCACCGTGCCGACCATCCAGGCGGCGTTCTCGTGGCGCACCGTCCTCGTCGCCACGGCCGTCGCCGCCGGGTTCCTCGTGCTCATCGCGGGTCCGCTCGCACTCGTCGCCGGCGTCGCCCGGGGCCGGATCCGGTCGCCGTTCGCCGGGCTCCTCGGTCGCAACCGTCCCCGTGACGAGCGACGCCGCGGCGAGGACGTGCTCCCGACCTGGGCCTCGATCACCGTCGCGGTGCTGGTCGTCGGGCTGTGCACGCTCCTCGGCGTCGGCATCTCCCTCGAGGCCCGCTACGTCCGCCTGGCGATCGCGGTCCTGCTCGGCGCGGCCGTCCTCACGACGACGATCGTCCTCCCCACCCGCTGGGCAGCCGGCACCGATCGCAGCACCATCGGGTTCCGGGTCTCCCCCTGGCTGGTGCTCGCCGCGCTCGTGGCGTGCGGCGTCACCCGGACCTTCGACCTCTCACCCGCCGTGATCGTCGGTGCCGTCCTCGTGCCGATCGGCCGACCGGACCTCGACACCCGGTCGCTCCGGCTCGGCTCCTCGATCGCTGCCGGCGCCCGCAGCGCCACCTGGCGGTCGATCGCGCTGCTGGTCGTGGCGGCGGCCGGCTGGGTCCTGCACTCCGTCACGCCGGGGTCCGGCTTCTGGGTGTCGTTCGTGTCCGAGTTCGCGATCACCCTGTGCGTCGGCGGCCTCGGCGCCGTCGTCGTGACGCTGCTGCCGGTGGCCGGGTCCGCCGGGCAGTCCCTGCTCGCGCGGTCCCGTGGTCGGTACGCCGCCATCGCCGCGGTCGCCGTCGCGTTGGCCGCCGCCGTGTACTCCGGATCCGGCGGAACGCACGTCTCCCCCGTCGCACTGGTGGTCGTCGCCGCGGTCTGCACCGCCGGAGCCGTCGCCGTCTGGTGCTGGCAGCGGGCGGCCCGGGTCGACCAGCGCGCCTGAACGTGGCACCGTCAGGGCTCGGATCGGGCTGCCGCCGAGGCTCGCTGCACGGATACGCTGACGAGCGGTGCGCGCGACACCACGAACGGAGCGCGCGGCACCACGGACGGTGCGTGCAGCACCACGACCGCTGCTGGGAGCGACGATGACCGAGACCCGATCCGACTACGACCCGACCCGCTTCCGCGACGTCTTCGAGCACAGCTACACGTACGCCAACGGCTTCGCCCGGAACACCCACCGCTTCGCCGGCCGCCCGGCGCTCCGCGATCCCGACACCGACCGCTCGTGGACGTACGCCGAGCTCGGCGCCGACGTCGACCGCGTCGCCGGGTGGCTCGTGCGCCACGGGGTCGGTCGCGGCTCCGTGGTCATGGTCGAGCTGTTCAACTCCCCCGAGTTCGCGATCCTGTACCTCGCGGCCCACCGCATCGGCGCGGTGTTCTCCCCCACCAACTTCCGACTCGCGTCGGACGAGGTCGCGTTCATCATCGAGGACTCCGCCCCCGTGGTCCTCGTCCACGACGCCGCCCGCTCGACCGACATCACGGCCGCGCTCGCCAGCTCCGACCACACGCCCGAGCACGTCGTCGTGGTCGGCGACGGAACCCGACCCGGCGACGTCGACTTCGCCGCGCTCCTCACCAGCGACCCCGTCACCGCCGACGAGCTCGCCGCGTCCGAGCCCCGCAGCACCTACGACGAGACGACGCGCCTGTACACGAGCGGCACGACCGGACGGCCGAAGCCCGTGCCGCTGCCGAGCCTCGTCGAGGTCCTCAGCGCCCACGACGTGATCATGCACTTCCCGCTGAGCCCGTTCGACAAGACCCTCAACATGTCGCCGCTCTTCCACCGCGGCGGTCTGTACTCCGGCGGCCCGAACCCGGTGTTCTACGTCGGCGCCGAACTCACCACGCTCCGGCACTTCGACGCCGACCGTGTGCTCGACCTGGTCGAGTCCGAGCAGCTGACGTTCCTCATCGGCGCCCCGCCGAACCTCGTGCAGCTCGCGAACGCCCAGGAGCAACGGCCCCGCGACCTGTCCTCCCTCAACGGCATCGTGACGATGGGCGCACCGCTGGACCGGGCAGCGGCGCTCCGGTACCAGGAGCTCCTGTCGCCCCGCATCTTCAACGGCTACGGCACGACCGAGACCTTCTGGAACACCTTCCTCCGCCCCGAGGACTTCCCCGACGGTGCCGGCTCGACCGGCCGGGCCTCGACCGACGACGACGTCGCCGTGGTCCGCGTCTACGAGGACCGCCTCGCCGACCCGAGCGACACCGTGCCGAAGGACGGTTCGGAGATCGGCGAGTTCGCGGTCCGCACCGTGAAGTCCGGCTACTCGTACCGCAACCCCGGGCTCGAGGCCGAGAAGTTCGCGAACGGCTGGTTCTACCCAGGCGACCTCGCCACGTGGGACGAGCACGAGCGCGTGACGATCGTCGGGCGCAAGGACGACATGATCATCTCCGGTGGCGAGAACGTCCACCCCGTGCAGGTCGAGGCCGCACTGCAGGAGCACCCGGGCGTCGCCGACGCGATCGTGGTCGGCGTCCCCGACGAGCGCTGGGGCGAGGTCGTGACGGCGTACGTCGTCCGCGCGCCCGGGCGGCTGCCGGAGGACGACGTCGAAGCCGCCGCCGCCCTCGAGGAGTGGACCGCGTCGCACCCCGGCCTCGCCCGCTACAAGCGGCCGCGGCTCTACCGGTTCGTCACCGAGCTGCCGTACAACGCCACGGGCAAGAAGGTGCACTACCTCGCGAAGGCGACGGCTGTGGACGACCAGGCTGCGGGGCGCCTGCTCGCGCCGTGACGGCCTGGAGGCGCGGTGCGGGCCGGCACCGCGCCTCCCGTCCCGCAGTGGGTCGCGTCCACGGCGACTGCCGCGCTCTCCGCGCTGCGCGCGTCTACTGGGTCGTGTCGACCCCGCGGTGCGGTGCGTTCCGCGCGAACAGCCCCGGCAGCAGGCCGCCGATCTTCGTGCCGATGCAGAGACTGACGAACGTCGCGAGCGGGTTCGCCAGCGCCTCCGGGTCGAACGTGGCGACCGCCACGAGCCCGACCGTCCCCGGCACGAGCAGCAGGAACGCCGGGAAGAACGAGACCGTCGCCGGGATCGCCGGCACCAGCCGCTCCAGCAGCCGCGTCGCGACGAACAGCAGTGCGGCGGTCGCACCGGTGGCGACGACGCTCCCCCACAGCGGCGTCGTCCCGCTCACCAGTGCGTAGGCGGTGACCATGACCGCGACGGACACGAGGGTGAGCCGCCACCCAGACCGGAAGACCAGGCCGAGGCCGACGGCCAGTCCGACCACCGCCACCCACGACACCCAGTAGGACGGCACGGCCTCCCACCCGCCGCGGTCCGTGCCGACGCCGGCGACCTCGCCGACGAGTGCCGCCGAGGACGGGTCGACGTGCAGCCCGGTCAGCGCGCTCCCCGACGCGATGCCCGCCGCCATGAACCCGAGCATGATGAGCCCCTGCACGAGCCGCGAGGACCCGGTCACGATGTCGGCCGCGGTGAGCTCGAGCAGGGCGTTGGTGATGAGGGCTCCCGGCACGAACACGGCCACGGGGGCGCACACGGCGAAGAGCGGGACGTGGTCGAACCCGGTGCCGGCGGCGACGAGCCCGACGATCGTCGTGGACACGAAGGCCGCGAGGAACGGGATGATCGCCACGGCCTCGCGGAAGCGGCGCAGCACGAGGCCGATCACGCCGACGAGGGCTCCGACGGCCAGCGCCACGAGGATCGCCCACCACGGGCAGCGGAACACCACCGCGAGTCCGGCCGAGGTCAGGGCGTTGCCGAGGATCCACGGCAGTGCCGGCGGCGGGACGGTCCCGGCGCGGATCGCTCTGACCCGTGCGGGGATCTCGGCGAGAGCGATCGAACCGCTCTCGAGGCCGAGGACGAGCCGGTTCGCCCGGGCGGCCTGGCGGCTCGAGAGCTCGACGCCCTCGGCGTTGACGATGGTGGCGGCACCGGTGGCGACCTCGCTCACCATGACGAGGGCGGGGAGGACCCCGACGGCGAGCGTCGGCCCGACCCCGGCGGCATCGCGGGCCTTCTCGAGCGCCGATCGGACGTCCGTGACCGAGCTGCCGGCGTCGAGGAGGAGGGCGCCCAGCGTGCCGAGCAGCATGCCGGTGGGGACGGTCTCGCCGTCGACCACCTCGACGTGGGCCTCGGGTCGGCCGAGGGCGTTCCGCAGGTTCGCGAGCGCGCTTCCGAATCCGACCACCCGAGAATGGTAGCGGGGGCGGGCTTTCGCGCTGCGCGACAGTTCACGCGCGGGCGAGGCCGTGAAGTGTCGCCGAGCGCGAAACGTCGGTACCCCCGGTGGGACTCGAACCCACAACTCGGCGATTTTAAGTCGCATGCCTCTACCGATTGGGCCACGGGGGCGGGCCGCAACAGCCTACCGACGAAGACGAGGCGGCCACCCCGTGGGGTGACCGCCTCGTCTGGAGCGTGTCGCTACTTGGCGTCCGCCTCGGCCTTCACCGGCTCGGCGTCGTTCGAGACGTCCTTCGCGGGCTCGCCGTACGCGGGACCGGCCGCACCGGCGGGCTTGCCCTCTTCCGGAGCGGTGGTCGGCTTCGACGCCTCGACCGGTGCCGCGGGGGCCTCGGCTGCGGGCTTCGGACGGGACGCGAACGCCTCGAACGCGGCGCGCGGGGTCTCGCGGTCGTCGAGCGACGCGATGTCGCGGCCGAGGAAGAAGCCACCGACCCAGTCGCCGATGACGCGCCACTTGCGCTCCCACGACGGCATCGCCAGGCCGTGGTAGCCACGGTGGGCGCCCCAGGCCAGGAAGCCCTTCATGGCGAACTTGCCGGACTGGAAGACGCCGATGCCGAGACCGAGGCCGGCGACGGCACCGAGGTTCTCGTGCTTGTAGTCGGTCGTCGCCTCGCCGCGGATCGTCGCGACGAGGTTCTTCGCGAGCTGCTTCGCCTGGCGGACGGCGTGCTGGGCGTTCGGCACGCAGAAGCCGCCGACGCCACCACCGGTGAGGTCCGGCACGGCCGCGACGTCACCACAGGCCCACGCGTCGGCGATCACGCCGTTGTCGTCGACCACGCGCAGGTCGGGCTGCACGCGGATGCGGCCACGCTGCTCGAGCGGGAGGTCGGTGCCCTTGACCATCGGGTTCGCCATGACACCGGCGGTCCAGATGATGAGGTCGGACTCGATCTTCTCGATCGCGCCGTCGTTGGTCTTGAGCTCGCAGACGCCGCCGACCGCCGAGGCCAGCTGCGTCTCGAGGTGCACCGTGGCGCCGCGCTGCGCGAGGTTCTTGAGCACCCAGTGCGACGTCTCGAGCGACACCTCGGGCATGATGCGGCCCATCGCCTCGACGAGGTGGAAGTGCGTGTCGTCGAACGACAGCTCGGGGTAGCTCTTGAGCAGGTCGGAGACGAACGAGCGGAGCTCGGCGAACACCTCGATGCCGGCGAAGCCACCACCGACGACGACCACGGTCAGCAGGCGATCACGCTCCGGGCCGGCCGGCAGGGTCGCTGCCTTGTGGAAGTTCGTGAGGATCTTGTCGCGGATCGCCGCGGCCTCTTCGATCGTCTTCAGGCCGATCGCCTCGTCGGCGACGCCCGGGATCGGGAAGGTACGCGAGACCGCACCGGCGGTCATGACGATCTGGTCGTAGGACTCCTCCCACGCCTCGCCCTCGGCCGGGGTGATGGTCGCCGTCTTGCTGGCGTGGTCGACCTTCGTGACCTTGGCGGTGACGACGCGCGTCTTCTTGAGGTGACGGCGGTGGGAGACGACGGCGTGACGCGGCTCGATGGAACCGGCGGCGACCTCGGGGAGGAACGGCTGGTACGTCATGTACGGCAGCGGGTCGACCATGACGACCTCGGCTTCGCCCTGACGAAGGTGCTTCTCGAGCTTCCAGGCGGTGTAGAAGCCGGCGTAACCGCCGCCGACGACGAGGATCTTGGGCACGGTGGATGATCTCCTTGGAGTGGGGTGGTTGCCGGGAGGCTGGTCAGAATTCGCCGCCACCCGCCCCGACTCCGGCGTCTGCTCCCTCATCATACGCCCGGCACTCACACCGGGCAGGCGACCAGCTCGTGCGCTCGAGCGCGAGGTCGCCGATGGGGTTGACGCCGGGTCCGGCGGCGAGGGCGTGTCCGACGAGGGCGTGCAGGCACTTCACGCGGGTGGGCATGCCACCGGCGGTGATGCCGTCGATCTCGTCGACGTGCTCGATCGACTCGCGATCGGCGAGGTAGGACTCGTGCGCCGCGCGGTACTGCTCGGCGACGGTCGGTTCCTCGAGCAGGGCTGCCAGCTCGGGCATGACCTGGTTGGCCTCGAGGGTGCTGACCGCAGCGGTGGCCGCGGGATGGCACAGGTAGTACAGCGTCGGGAACGGGGTGCCGTTCGACAGCCGGGGCTTCGTGGACACGACGGTGGGGTTGCCACAGACGCAGCGAGCAGCGATCCCGATGACGTCACGCGCCGGTCGGCCGAGCTGCGCCGAGACGACCTGGATGTCGCGTTCGGAGGGCGGGTCGAAGGGAGGGGTCGTCACGGGTACGTGAGCCTACCGGAGTCCCGCGCGTCGTCCTACTTCGTGTCGCCGGTGCCGGAGACGTCCGGTGCGACCAGCTGCTGCGTGGTCTCGTCGGTGAGCCCCGAGGTCAGCACGGACGACAGCATCGCCTGCACCCAGTCGACCTTCGGCGTCTGCACGGTCGAACTCACGGGCGTGCCGGAATCGGTCGTCGGCGTCGACTCGGCCTTCCGGTTCTCGCTGCCCATCACGAGGTAACTCTCCTCGCCCGGGTACACGTAGAGCAGTCGGTCCCGGGCCTGCGCCTCGATGTACGCGGGGTCGTCCCAGCGCGCGACGTCCTTCTTCTTCTGGGCGACGTCGGCCTTCTGGCTCGCGACCTCGCGCTGCTGCTGGGCGATCTGCTCCTGCTGCTGGATCAGGGTCCGGAGTGACGGTGCGAGCACGACGACGAACAGCACGATGATGGCCAGCATGAGCAGGCTGAACCCGGAGAACCGGATCGAGCGGTACCACGGCTGCTCGGACGAGCCGCCCTCGGGCAGCGCCACGGGGACGCGGCGGACACGGGGCTTCTGGCTGGGCACGGTCCGACGATAACCCGCCGGCGGGC
Source organism: Curtobacterium sp. NPDC086286 (assembly GCF_044746255.1). Taxonomy (NCBI): domain Bacteria; kingdom Bacillati; phylum Actinomycetota; class Actinomycetes; order Micrococcales; family Microbacteriaceae; genus Curtobacterium; species Curtobacterium sp. NPDC086286. The sequence goes on along the minus strand of NZ_JBIVBW010000002.1, from coordinate 462,737 downwards.
CTGCTGGGGGTCGGCACGCGGCCGTTCGGCGCCCTCTCAGCGGGCGATCCAGGAGGCGCGGCGCACCCCCGGAACGCTGCCAGCGCCCGGCACGCGGTCGCGCAACACGCCGCGGGCGATCCGCTGAGGTCGCACGATCGGTCGCCCGCGTCCGGCTGAGGCGGCCGTTCGTGCGACCTCGACGGTCGGCGCGCGGCATGCCGTGCGACCTCGGCGCCCGAACGACGAGACGCCGCCCTCCCGCGGGAGGACGGCGTCTCGCGGAGGCGCTGGTTACAGGGAAGCCGAGCGCGGGAAGGCCGAGCGGCCCGCGTAGACCGCGGCGTCGCCGAGCTCTTCCTCGATGCGGAGCAGCTGGTTGTACTTCGCGACACGGTCCGAGCGGGCCGGGGCGCCGGTCTTGATCTGGCCACCGTCGACCGCGACCGCGATGTCCGCGATCGTGGTGTCCTCGGTCTCGCCGGAGCGGTGCGACAGGATCGCCGTCATGCCGTGGCGCTGCGCGAGGGAGACGGCGTCGAGGGTCTCGGTCAGGGTGCCGATCTGGTTCACCTTGACGAGGATCGAGTTCGCGGCCTTCTCGTCGATGCCCCGCTGCAGGCGCGTCGGGTTCGTGACGAACAGGTCGTCACCGACGATCTGCACCTTGTCGCCGAGCTCGGCGGTCAGGTGCGACCAGCCGGCCCAGTCGTCCTCGGCCAGCGGGTCCTCGATCGTGGCGAGCGGGTAGTCGCGGACGAGCTCGGCGAAGTAGGCCGTGAACTCCTCGCCGGAGAGCTGCTTGCCCTCGAACGCGTACTTGCCGTCGTGGAAGAACTCGGTGGAGGCGACGTCGAGGCCGAGCGCGATGTCCTTGCCCGGCGTGAAACCGGCCTTCTCGATCGCGGCGAGCAGGAAGTCCAGCGCGGCGCGGTTGGACGCGAGCTCCGGGGCGAAACCGCCCTCGTCGCCCAGGCCGGTCGCGAGGCCCTGCTTCTTCAGCTCGCCCTTGAGCGCGTGGTAGGTCTCGACGCCCCAGCGGAGCGCCTCGGAGAAGGACTCGGCGCCGTAGGGCACGAGGAAGAACTCCTGGATGTCGACGTTGGTGTCGGCGTGCGCGCCACCGTTGACGACGTTCATGAGCGGGACGGGCAGCGTGTGCGCGTTCGGGCCGCCGAGGTAGCGGAACAGCGGCAGGTCGGCCGAGTCGGCGGCCGCGCGTGCGACGGCGAGCGAGGCGCCGAGGATCGCGTTCGCACCGAGGCGCGACTTGTTCTCGGTGCCGTCGAGCTCGATGAGCGCGGCGTCGACGAGGCGCTGGTCGGTGGCGTCGAAGCCCTCGAGCGCCGGACCGATCTCGTCGAGGACCGCGTCGACGGCCTTGAGGACGCCCTTGCCGCCGTAGCGGGAAGCGTCTCCGTCACGGAGCTCGTACGCCTCGAACGCACCGGTGGAGGCGCCGGACGGGACGAGTGCGCGCGAGACGACCCCGTCGTCGAGCAGGACCTCGACCTCGACCGTCGGGTTGCCTCGGGAATCGAGGACTTCGCGTGCGCCTACGGCGTCGATCTGGGCCACGGGGTACTCCCTACACGTTCGGTTGTGGTGATTGCGGAGTCGATCCTAGCGAGGCGCGGGTGAACACGAGGCGTGCATGACGGGCGACTGTGGAGAACTCACGCCAGCGGGCGGAACTCCACACCCTCGAGCGACTGCGTGTCGGCACCCACGGAGGCGAACGCGTCGAAGCCCTGCGCGACGAGTCCCGCGAGCAGGTTCTTCATGTTCTTCGTGCGTCGCTCGAGCCGGACACGACGGTGCCCCTCGAGCGCTTCGGCCTTGAGCGCCGCGAGCCGGACCGGGTCGACGTCCTTGTCGTACACGAGCACGACTGCGTCGGACTCGGCGGACTCCGGGAGCGTGACGAGGTCGACGAGCCGCTCGAACCCGAGGGAGAACCCGACCGCGGGCACGTCCTGTCCGAGGAACCGGCCGATCATGCCGTCGTAGCGCCCGCCACCGCCGAGGCTGTAGCCGAAGTCGGGGTGCGCGACCTCGAAGATCGTGCCCGTGTAGTAGCCCATGCCGCGGACGAGTGTCGGGTCGAAGCGCAGGTCGACGCCCGGGAGCGCCGAACGGAGCCGCTGCAGGTCCTCGAACGCGTCGGCGTCGAGCCACGTGGCTCCCTCGACGGCGTCCCAGTCGGCGGTCTCGAGCGTGCGGATCGTGTCCTCGAGCCCGGGGAGCTCGACGCCGACGGTCTCGCGGAGCTCAGCCGCCACGCCGTCCGGCCCGATCTTGTCGAGCTTGTCGATCGTGATGAGCGCACGGTCGGCCGCGGTCGGGTCCGTGATCCCCCACGACCCGAGGAGCGCCAGGAGGATCCGGCGGTCGTTGATCCGGATCGTGGTGCCCTGGACCCCGAGCGCGTCGAGGGCAGCGGTCGTCGCCCGGATGAGTTCGATCTCGGCGAGCTGCCCGGGCTCACCGAGGATGTCGATGTCGCACTGCACGAACTGCCGGTAGCGCCCCTTCTGCGGGCGCTCGGCACGCCAGACCGGGGCGATCTGCACCGACCGGAACACCGACGGCAACTCGGCCCGGTGCGTGGCGTAGAAGCGCGCGAGGGGCACGGTGAGGTCGAACCGCAGCCCGAGGTCGGCGAGGTCGAGCGGCGCACCGGCGTGCTGCAGGTCCTCGGTGGAGAGCCCGCGCTTCATGACCGCGAACGCGAGCTTCTCGTTGTCGCCGCCGAGGCCCGAGTGCAGGCGGGCGGCGTCCTCGACGACCGGGGTCTCGATCTCGTCGAACCCGTGGCGCGCGTACACGTCGCGGATCACGCCCAGGACGTGCTCGCGCCGGGCCTTGTCTGCCGGGAGGAAGTCACGCATGCCACGGGGAGCCGTCACGGTCGGAGCCATGGATCGATTCTGGCAGATCGACCTTCCCGGCTTGCACACGTTCCAACCGGCTGATATTCTTCATCCAGAACCTCGGTTCGACGGGTGCCTGATCCATCCGACGAACCGATCGCGTGGGCAACGTGCTGCAGTGTGCCCCGCGGTTCGAGTGGGCTGCTCCATCGGCACCGCATCCCTGGTGGTGCCGTCGGCCCACTCGCGGGCGTCCTCCTTTTTTCGGGTTGGGAGGACGCCCGCACTCCCCTCGCCCGCGCCCCCCGCACCCCGCACCCCGCACCCGCACCCGCACCGAGCATCCGCACCCGCACCGCTCGGGCGCGGCAGGTCGCCTCACTCTCCGACGCGGCCGGCCGCCTCCAGCTCCGCGACCGCGGCACGCAGACTGGCGATCGGGTCGATCCCGGTGCCACGCGCCTCCGCGATCATCGCGAGCACGGCGGTCCCCCACCCGGCATCCACGACGGCACCACCGGCGCCTTCCACCCGCACCTCCCGACCAGGACCCGTGTCCGGAACCGCACCCGCGTCCGGAACCGCACCCCCGGCCCTCGATCGCGCCCCCGCACCCGCAGCACCGGCGTCCGGGACGCCACCCGCGCCTCCCGACCGCGCCCCCGCGCCCGCCGCCGCGACGACGGAGGCGACGACCGCGTCGGAGTCCCCCCGTTCCTCCAGGCGTTCGAGCAGCTTCACGGCCCGCTCCATCGGCGGCATCGCCCGAGGGACCCCGTCGAAGACGCTCCGCCGCGAGGACTTCTCCGCAGCCTTGGCCGCCCGCCAGACGCGCACGACGTCCTCCACGGTGTCCGCCCGCTCGTCCCCGAACACGTGCGGGTGCCGGCGCACCATCTTGTCCCGGGCGCCGGCGGCCACGTCCTCGAGGTCGAACGACTCCGCGAGTCCCGCGTGGAGGACCACCTGGTAGAGCACGTCACCGAGCTCCTCGCGGAGTTCGTCGTCGTCCCCGGAGTCGATCGCGTCGACCAGCTCGTACGACTCCTCGACCGCGTAGCGCGCCAGCGAGGCATGGGTCTGGGCGCGGTTCCAGACGCACCCTCCGGCGGGGTCGAGCAGGCGGTCGACGACGGTGACGAGGTCCGAGACGGCGGTCATGCGGTCATCGTGCCACGCAGCACACCGTGGACGCCGCGGAGGGTCGGCCGGTATGCTGTACGTGGCGTGTCGGGAAGTCTGGTCGACGATCTCCCACCCGACCCTTCTCCGACGGAGCTCCATGCCGGCAATCGTCCGTTCCCCCCGCTTCAGCGCCATCGCACTCCTCACCGCGGCCGTCCTCGGGCTCGTCGTGGCGAACTCGCCGCTCGGCCCCGGCCTCGAGCACCTCCTGCACGTGCAGGCCCCGTGGGGCGCGGTCGGACTCGACCTCTCGGTGTCGCACTGGATCAGTGACGGGCTGCTCGCGGTGTTCTTCCTGCTCGTGGCGATCGAGCTGAAGCACGAGCTCGTCGCCGGTGAGCTGTCGAACCCGAAGACGGCGGTCATCCCCGCCATCGCGGCGGTCGGCGGCGTGCTCGTCCCGGCCGGGATCTACCTCCTCGTGACCGCGGGGACGCCGTACGGCCACGGGTGGCCGATCCCGACCGCGACGGACATCGCCTTCGCACTCGGCGTCCTGGCGATGTTCGGTCGTGGGCTGCCCTCGACGCTCCGGGTGTTCCTGCTGGCCCTGGCGGTGCTCGACGACCTCATCGCGATCATCATCATCGCCGTCGTGTTCGCGCACGACACCGACTTCCTCGCGCTGGCCGGCGCCGTCGTCGTGCTCGCGCTCTTCTGGCTGCTCGGCAAGGCCTTACGCCCCGGGCGTCCCGGCCAGGCCTGGGTCATCGCGGGCATGGTCGTGCTCGGTGTCCTCACGTGGTGGCTCGTCTACCACTCGGGCGTGCACGCGACGATCGCGGGCGTTGCGCTCGGGCTCGTCCTGCCGCGCCGCCCCGGGCACACGCTGCACGGCAACGTCGAGCCGTGGTCGAACGCGATCGTCCTGCCGGTGTTCGCCTTCGCGTCGGCCGCGGTGGTGGTGCCCGCCGTCGGCATCGGGGAGCTCTCGCCGACCTTCTGGGCGGTGGTGCTCGCGCTGCCGGTCGGCAAGGTGATCGGCATCACGCTGTTCGGGGCTGTCGCGACCCGGATCTTCCGGGCGCCCGGCCGCTCGACGCTGTCGTTCTGGTCGATCGTCACGGTGGGCGTGCTCGGCGGGATCGGGTTCACGGTCTCGCTGCTCATGAACGAGCTCGCCTTCGCCCGCAACGAGGAGATCCTCGACGAGGGTGTGCTCGCCGTCCTCGTCGGCTCGGGCATCGCGATCGTGGCGTCCGCCGTCGTGGTCAGCCTGCGGGCGCGTCGGTACCGGGCGCGGCGGGAGCTCTCCGAGGCCGAGGCGACCGAGTAGCGGGGTCGCGCGGGGTCCGTGCGCGTCCCTGTTCCGACATTGCACGCGTCGATCGACTGGCGGAACGTCGGATGATGCTCGCGCAAGAGATGCGCGCGCACGTTCCGACATTGCACGCGTCGATCGACCGGCGGAACGTCGGATGATGCGCACGTACGCAAGCGTCCCGCGCACACCGGCACGCGCGCGCCCACGACGCGACCACCGACGAACGGGAGGCGCGGCGCCAGCTGGCACCGCGCCTCCCGTCCGTCGGCACACACGCGCGCGACGGCAGCCCACCCGACTACGCCGCCGGCGTCTCCGCCGGCGCCTTCGACGCCCCGTACACGGCCGTCAGGATGCTCTCCACCCACTGGATGAGCGCAGCGTCCGGCAGGGTCTCACCGTGCGGCTTCGGCAGTGGGATGCTCGCCGCGTCCTGCTGCGGGAACCACCGGGCTCCGGGGAACATCCGCTTGAGCCGCACCTGCGCCGAGTCGGCGAGCTCCTTGCCCGCGACGCGCAGGTTCGACCCCATGACGACGACGTCGGAGAGTCCGACCTGCTGCGCCATCCGGCGGAGGCGCGAGACCTCGACCAGGGTGAGCACGGCCTGCGGCGGCTGGCCGTACCGGTCGGTGAGCTCGTCGAGGACCATGTCGATCCCCTCGGCCTGCGCCGCGGGGGCGGAGGCGGCGGAGAGCTTCTGGTACGCCTCGAGCCGGAGCCGCTCGGACTCGACGTAGTCGTCCGGGATGTGCGCGTCGACGGGGATCTCGAGCCGGAGCTCGGTCTGCCCCTCGGCGACGTCCCCGCGGAACTGCGAGACGGCCTCGCCGATCATGCGCAGGTAGAGGTCGAACCCGACGCCCGCGATGTGGCCGGACTGCTCCCCGCCGAGCAAGTTGCCCGCCCCGCGGAGCTCGAGGTCCTTCATGGCGACCTGCATGCCCGCGCCGAGCTCGTTGTTCGCGGCGATGGTCTCGAGGCGGTCCTGGGCGGTCTCGGACAGGGGCTTCTCGGCGTCGTAGAGGAAGTACGCGTACCCGCGCTCACGCCCTCGGCCGACACGACCGCGCAGCTGGTGCAGCTGCGACAGCCCGTACTTGTCCGCCTTGTCGATGATGAGCGTGTTCGCGTTCGCGATGTCGAGGCCGGTCTCGATGATGGTGGTCGAGACGAGGACGTCGAACCGGCGCTCCCAGAAGTCGACCATCACCTGCTCGAGCGTCGACTCGGACATCTGTCCGTGCGCGACGGCGATGCGGGCGTCCGGGACGATCTCGGCGAGGTGCGCGGCGACGGACTGGATGTCCTTCACGCGGTTGTGCACGTAGAACACCTGCCCCTCGCGCAGGAGCTCGCGGCGGATGGCGGCGGCGACCTGCAGGTCGGACTGCGGCCCGACGAAGGTGAGGATCGGGTGGCGGTCCTCGGGTGGGGTGGCGAGGGTGGACATCTCGCGGATGCCGGTGACCGCCATCTCGAGCGAGCGCGGGATGGGCGTCGCGGACATCGCCAGGACGTCGACGTTCGTCTTGAGCTTCTTGAGCTGGTCCTTGTGCTCGACGCCGAACCGCTGTTCCTCGTCGATGATGACCAGGCCGACGTCCTTGAACTGGATGCCCTGCGACAGGATCCGGTGGGTGCCGATGACGATGTCGACCGTGCCGTCGGCGAGGCCGGCGATGGTCTCCTTCGACTCCTTCTCGGTCTGGAACCGGCTGAGGGCGCGCAGGTGCACGGGGAAGCCGGCGAAGCGCTCCTGGAAGGTCTCCATGTGCTGGCGCACGAGGAGTGTCGTGGGGACGAGCACGGCGACCTGCTTGCCGTCCTGCACGGCCTTGAACGCGGCGCGGATCGCGACCTCGGTCTTGCCGTAGCCGACGTCGCCGGAGAGCAGGCGGTCCATCGGGATCGGCCGCTCCATGTCGCGCTTGATCTCGTCGATCGTGGTGAGCTGGTCGGCCGTCTCGGCGAACGGGAACGCCTCTTCCAGCTCGCGTTGCCACGGGGTGTCCGGGCCGAAGGCGTGCCCCTTCGACGCCATCCGCGCGGAGTAGAGCTTCACGAGGTCGACGGCGATGTCGCGGACGGCCTTGCGCGCCTTCGACTTCGCCGAGGCCCAGTCCGAGCCGCCCATCTTCGACAGGGTCGGGGACTCGCCGCCGACGTACCGCGAGAGCTGGTCGAGCTGGTCGGTGGGCACGAAGAGCTTGTCGCCCGGGTACCCGCGCTTCGACGGCGCGTACTCGAGCACGAGGTACTCGCGCTGGGTCTTCACCGCGTTGCGACCGCCGGAGCTCACCTCGCGCGAGACGAGCTCGACGAACTTGCCGATGCCGTGCGTGGCGTGCACGACGACGTCCCCGGGCTTGAGCTGCAGCGGGTCGACGACGTTCTTGCGCCGGCTCGCGAGCTTCTTGACGGTGCGCGCGCCCTGCTGGACGCTGCGGCCGTAGAACTCGGCCTCGCTGAGGACCGCGATGCGCGGATCCGGGGTGGCGAAGCCGTGCTCGACGGTGGCGGTCGTGACGACGGCGACGCCGGGCTCGGGAGGCGCGGTGACGGTTTCGGCACGGGCGGCGACCCCCGCGTCGGCGAGCACCTGCACCGCCCGTTCGACCAGCCCCTGGCCCTGGGCGGTCACCACGACGGCCCACCCGTCGTCGGTGAGTTGCTTCACGTGCGCGATGGCGCCGTCCGCGCTGCCGGCGAAGCTCGGGATCGCCTCGGCCCGGACGCGGATGTAGTCGCCCGCCTCGGCCACGGCTTCGGCGTCGGTGAGCACGCGTTCGGCGTCGCCCTCGTCCAGCCCGGAGTCGAACGGGGAGACCGTCCACCAGGTGCGCTGCCCACGGCTGTTCTTGAGCTGCTGGACGGTGAGGAAGTTGCCGGCGTCGAGGTCGATCGGCGCCTGCGCACCGGCGACCGCGGCGCTCCACGCGGCCTGGAGGAACTCGGTGTTCGTCTCGGCGAGGCTGTGCGCGCGGCCGCTGACCCGTTCGGGCGAGAACACCGCGATGACCGCGTCGTCCGGCAGGTAGTTCGTGACCGGCACGAGGTCCTGCACGAGCGCGGGCGCGAGGGACTCCATGCCCTCGACCGGGATCCCCTCGGCGATCTTCGCGAGCATCTGGGAGAGGTTCGGGAACTCGTGCAGCATCTCGCGCGCCCGCTGCCGGACGTCGTCGCTCAGCAGGAGTTCGCGCGAGGCCGTGAGCTCGACCGAGCCGAGGTCGTCGTCGGTGGTGCGCTGGTCGGCGACGGAGAAGGCCTTGATCGCCTCGATCTCATCGCCGAAGAAGTCGACGCGGACCGGGTGGTCGGCCGTCGGCGGGAAGACGTCGAGGATGCCGCCGCGCACGGCGAACTCGCCACGGCGGGTGACGAGGTCGACCCGGGCGTACGCCATGTCCACAAGCTGCCCGGCGATGGTGCCGAGGTCGTTGCCACGGGACTCGGTGCGGAGGGCGATCGGCGCGAGGGAGGTGAGGTTGCCCGCGATCGGCTGCAGCGCCGCCCGGACGCTCGCCACCACCACGGTCGTGCGGCGCTCGGCCGCAGGGGCGTCCTGCCACGCGGCGAGCTTCCGGAGGGTCGCGATGCGCGTGCCGACGGTCTGCGCGCTCGGGCTGAGCCGTTCGTGCGGCAGGGTCTCCCACGCGGGGAACTCGAGGACCTCGGCATCGGGGAGGTAGCTGCCGACCGATGCGCGGACGGCCTCGGCCTCGCGCCCGGTGGCCGTGATCACGAAGACGCACTGCGGCCCGGTGCGTTCGGCCAGCAGGGCGCCGAGCAGTGGCACGCGCAGACCGTCGACGACCGAGAAGTCGGCGTCACGGGGTGCGGCACGGAGGACGCGATCGAAGGCGGAGGCGCGCGAGAGCGCAGGGATGATGCCCGAGATCGTCACTCAGGAGATGGTACCGGCCACCACTGACACCGGCCGCTGTGTGCGCGACCGGCGAACGCACGGCACCGGGAAGCGCCGCTCAGGACGGGGCGTGCACGCGCTGCTGCGCGGCGAGGAGCCCGAGGTCCGCGATCGCCTCGACCGCGTCCGCGCCGTCCGCCAGCAGGTTCGGCAGCGTCTTCTTCTCGGTCGGCGAGAAATCACGCAGCACGTAGTCGGCCGGGTCCTGGCGCCCGGGGGGTCGGCCGATGCCGATCCGCACGCGGGTGAACTCGTTGGTCCCCGTGGCCTTGATGATGTCGCGCAGGCCGTTGTGCCCGCCGTGCCCGCCACTGCCCTTCAGGCGGACGGTGTCGAACGGCAGGTCCAGCTCGTCGTGCACGACGACGAGGTCGGCCGGGGTGGCGCTGTAGAACCCGAGCACGCTCGAGACCGGGCCACCCGAGGTGTTCATGAACGACCCGGGCTTGGCGAGCACCAGGCGGGGTCCCCCGGGAACCAGGCGCCCCTCGGCGACCTGGTTCGGGGTCTTGTGCTTCTTGAACGTCGCGCCCATGCGGGCGGCGAGTTCGTCGAGGACCATCTGGCCGACGTTGTGACGGTTGCCCGCGTAGCCGGGCCCGGGGTTCCCGAGCCCGACCACGACGAGCGTCTTGCCTGTCATCAGCGTCGGCCAGATGTCCGCGAAGGGGTGTTACTCGCCGTCGACCGGGGCGGAGCCGCCCTCGGCACCGGCCTCGGCGCCCGCCTCGGCAGCGGCCTCGTCGGCGGCGTCGTCGTCGGCGGTGCCACGCGGCGTGACGATCGCGACGACGAGTGCCTCGGCGTCGGTCTCGAGCTCGGCGCCCTCGGGGAGCTGGAGCTGCGAGGCGTGGATCTGCGTGCCGTCCTCGAGGCCCTCGACGTCGACGACGACGTGCTCGGGGATGGAGGTGGCGAGCACCAGGAGCGAGACCGTGTTGAGGTCCTGCACGTGGATGGTGCCGGAGAAGGACTCGCCCTCGACGACGACGGGCACGTCGACCGTGACCTTCTCGCCGCGGCGCAGGACCACGAGGTCGATGTGCTCGATGATCTGGCGCACCGGGTCACGCTGGACGTCCTTGACGAGCGCGAGCTGGGCCGCACCCTCGATGTCGAGGTCGACGACCGCGTTGGCGGTACGGACGAGCAGCATGGTCTCGTGGCCGGGCAGCGTGATGTGCTTCGGCTCGGTGCCGTGGCCGTAGACGACCGCGGGGATCTTGTCGGCGGCACGGAGCTTGCGAGCAGCGCCCTTGCCGAACTTGGTGCGGACTTCCGCTGCGAGCTTGGTGTAGTCGGCCATGGTGTCTCCTGGTCTCGGGGACGACACCGGGGTGCCGGCATCGTGGGGGTCTGTGGTGTTGCAACTCGAACGCGTGCACGCGTGAGGAACGTTCCCAAGCTGGGCCGGGTCTCCCACCGCGTCGATCACGGCCGCGCATGCGCGGCCCTCGCCGAAGTCAGTCACCGAGTCTAGCAGGACCGATCCGGGCGTGTCGCACCGTGCCCTGGACGTCAGTACAGGCGGCCTGGAGGCGCGGTGCGGGCCCGCACCGCACCTCCAGGCCGCAGGTGGTCGCGTCAGTGGCCCGCCGCTTCGGCGCCCTCCGGCACCTTGAGGAAGGACAGCACCACGAACGCGAGCACGTAGAGGCCGACGAACGTCCAGACGACGCCGCCGGGGCCGCCCCAGGGCAGCACGGCGCTGACGACGGCGTTGCCGAGGAACGTCGCACCACCCGCTGCGGTGGCGTACATGGCCATCGCGGCGCCACGGCGCTCCTCGCCGGCGAAGGCGGGGACGATCGCGCCCATCGGCGTGAACCCGGCGAGCATGATGCCGAACACGGTGCCGGCGGCGGTCGCCAGCCAGAAGCCCCACTCGGAGCCGGCCGGCACGAGGTGCGGGACGTACCACCAGGCGAGCAGGCCGATCGCCGAGGCGCCGATGCCGAACCACTTCACGGTGCGGATCCACCCGATGCGGTCGCCGAGGGCGCCGAAGAACGCGTTGAACAGGATGTTGCCGGCGTAGACGATCACGGTCATCGTCAGCCACTTCGACTGGCCCCAACCGAGCTCGGTGCCGATGATCGCGGGCATGATCACGAACATGCCGAACTCCGGGGCGGTGTTCACGAGCCGGATGAGGACCGCGAGCAGGACCTTCGGGCGCTTGACGCAGACCTCGATGCCGCTCGCGATCACCCGGGCGGCGGAGTGCGAGCGCGGCGCGATCCGACCGAGGCCGGTGGGCTCGTGCACGCCGAACCGGACGATCGCCCAGCCGACCGCGACGAGGAGCAGCGACAGCGCCATCGACCAGGTCTCCCCGGTGTGGCCGCCGCCGAACGCGGGGATGGTGCCGATCGCGATGAGCGAGCCGAGCGTCGGCAGGCCGCCGGTGAACACGACGTAGAACCAGCCGACGGCGGTGGCGTTCCGCTCGCGGGCGACCGTGTGGTTCACCCAGCAGAGGAACGAGAACGCGAACAGCGGGAAGCCGAGGCCCCGCAGGAAGTACGTCAGCGCGATGAGGCCGACCGACCCGGTGGGCAGTGCCGCGAGGAACGCGACCTGGAACACGACCCAGAGCACGGCGCCGATGGTCATCACCCGGCGCGGGCCCCAGAGCTCCGACAGCACGCCGGCGAAGTACGACGCGACGAGGACCGCGACGCCGTAGAGGCCGATCACCATCGCGGCGCTGTCGACCCCGCCGGAGCCGAGCGCCGCCGCGATGTGCGGGGAGATGAAGTTCGACTCGATGCCGTCGCCGGTCATGAAGACCAGGACGCCGAGGAAGCCCCAGCGCAGCGGGTGCGGGATACCGAGGCGGGCGAGGAGTCCCTCGCGGGCGGCGGCGGCCGGCGGTGGCGCGGCGGTGCCGGACTCGGGAGCGGTGACGCCGTTCGGCGGCGTGAGGGTGGTGGTGCGGGCGGTGCGGGGTTCCGACATGTGTCGTCTCTCCTGAAGGGGCCCCGGAGTGCTCGACCCGGCATCGCGGCATGTCTCCGGGGTGCGCCGCGCGCCGCGCAGCACCTCGCCCGCGCAGTGGCTGCGGGTGGGGTGCTGCGTCGGCGATGATGCGAGTCCTGTACCCGGGCCGCCCGGTGCTGTCGTCGGGGCGGACCCGGCGGACCATCGCCGGCCCGAAGCATGGTGCCCGAGATTAGACCGCTCCAACGCAGTCCGTCAAGAACGACAACTGTTGGGTAACGATGTGGGCTCCGGGGCCGCTCGAGGGGTACTGGTCAGTCCACGTCGGAGGGGCTCCGGTCAGCGGCCGACCTCGCGTCGGTGGTGCTGGGCGGCCGCGAGGAGCTCGCGGGCTCGGTCGCTCGTGGTCTCGGCATCGTCGCGGGCGTGTTCGAGTCGCGTGACCTCGGCGGTGGCCTCGGCGAGCTGGCGTTCGAGGTCGGTCCGGCGGGCCTCGGCGGTCGCGAGGGCGTCCTCGGCCGCGTCGAGTGCGGCGTCGGCGTCGCGGGACTCCGTCCGTGCGGCCGTCTCGGCCTCGCGCGCTGCGCGGCGTTCGGCGGCCGGGTCGGGCTCGCGGTCCGGCTCGCGGCCCGGCTCGCGGTCCGGCTTACGGTCCGGCTTGCGTTCGGGCTCGCGGTCCGGCGTACGGTCCGGCTCGCTGTCCGGCTTGCGGTCGGGCTCGCGGTCGGGCTTCCGGGAGGCGCGGGTCGTCCCCGCCGCGCGTCTCCCCTCCGTGATGGGGATCGGCGCCGCGCCGCTCCCCGACCACGCATCGGGCACCGCATCGGGATCGGCGAGCGCCTCGTCGAGGTCCACGTCGTCGAACCCGGCGCTCTCGAGCGCGCGGACGAGGAGCCCGGAGCGCACCGCGGCACCGGCGTGCGGGTCCGCCATCGCGGCCTCGATCGTCGCCCGCACCTGGTCGAGCACGGCCGGCGTCACCGGGTGCCCGGCATCGGACGCGAGGTCGGCACCGGCCTGCGTGAGCGCGTCGACCACGCCCGCTCGCTGACGCCGGAGCTTCCGGATGACGGCCGGGTCGGCGTCCGCCTGTGCCTGCCGGATGGCCGGTCCGAGGTCGACCGCTTCGTCCAGGGCACCCTCGTGCGCCAGCAGGTCGATGACCCACGCGGCCGGCGCCGGCTTCCGGAGGCCGCCGATCGCCGTCGCGAGCGCACGGTCGTCCTTCCGGACAGCCCGCTGACGCGCGGTCCGCTCAGCGACGAAGTCCGCGGGCGCGACGAGGAGCAGTTCCCTCGCCACGTCCGCGAACCCCATGCGGCCCAGCTTGCCCGCTACCAGTCGTGGACGGTGCCGTCGGCGAGTCGGTTGAAGGGCAGGTACGCCTGCTCGTAGGGGTACTTGCCGGCTTCGTCGACGTCGAGCGAGACCCCGAGGCCCGGCTCGTCGCCGGGGTGCAGGTACCCGTCGGTGAAGGTGAAGGTCTGCCGGAACACCTGGTTCGTCTTCGGGCCGTGCTGCATGTACTCCTGGATGCCGAAGTTGTGGATCGCCAACCCGAGGTGCATCTGCGCCGCGAGGCCCACCGGCGAGATGTCGGTCGGCCCGTGGAACCCGGACTTGATCTGGTACATCGCGGCGTAGTCCATCGTCTTCTTCAGCGGAGAGATGCCGCCCATGTGGGTCACGGCGCCGCGGACGTAGTCGATGAGCTGGTCGCGGATGATGTCCTTGAAGTCCCAGATCGTGTTGAAGACCTCGCCGATCGCGAGCGGCGTCGTGGTGTGCTGCCGGACGAGCTTCAGGGCCTCTTGGTTCTCGGCCGGGGTGCAGTCCTCGAGCCAGAACAGGTCGTACGGCTCGAGCGACTTGCCGAGCTTCGCTGCCTGCAGCGGGGTCATCCGGTGGTGGCCGTCGTGCAGCAGGGGCAGTTCGGGGCCGAACTCGTTCCGGACGGCCTCGAACACGGTGGGCACGTGGCGCAGGTACGCCCGGGTGTCCCAGTCCTCCATCGCGGGGAACGCACCGCGCTGCGCGGGCTCGAAGTCGTAGCGGACGCCCTCGTTCCCCGTCGTCGTCTTGTTCGACGCGATGCCGTAGATCGACTCGAGGCCGGGGACGCCCGTCTGCACGCGGATCGAGCGGTAGCCCTCGGACTGGTGCTCACGGATGGAGTCGAACAACTCCGGCAACTCCTTGCCCGAGGCGTGGCCGTACGCCATCAGCCCGGTCCGGGAGGCGCCGCCGAGCAGCTGGTACACGGGCATCCCCGCGACCTTGCCCTTGATGTCCCAGAGCGCCATGTCCACCGCGGCGATCGCGGCCATGGTGACCGGACCCCGCCGCCAGTACGACGAGCGGTAGAGGAACTGCCAGGCGTCCTCGATCCGGCTCGCGTCGCGGCCGACCAGCAGCGGCACGACGTGCTCGGACAGGTAGGTGGCGACGGCGAGCTCACGACCGTTCAGGGTGGCGTCGCCCAGCCCGGTGACGCCGTCGGCGGTGGTGAGCTTCAGCGTCACGAAGTTGCGGTTCGGGCTCGTGACGATGACCTCGGCGCGGTCGATCAGTTGCCCACGGTCGGCCGACGCCCACGTGTCCGGACGTCCGGCGGTGGGATCGGTCGCCGCTCCGGCGTCGGTCGCACCCGGCACCGGGGCCGCGGGGTTCGTCGTGGTGTCGGTCATGCGTGGACTCCTTCGTCGGTTCTCGTGCGCTCCGCGGTGTCCCGCGCGGCACGGATGCGGTCGGCCGCGGCGGTGATCGCCGCGACGACGGGGGTGGTGTCGAGGTCGGGGGCGATGACGCGCAGCACGTCGTGCACGTCCGAGTCTGCCCCGGGGGCTCCGTCGTCGCTCACCAGGTCGGGCTGCTCGGTCAGGTGCAGCCACCACGCCGCGATGGCGGTCGCGGCACCGGGACCGATGCCCGCGGACGGGTCGCGGTCCAGCCGGTGCCGGAGCACGTCGACCACGCGGACGGGGAGCTTCTCGGAGCCGCCGGCGGCGATCTGCCGGAGGGTGTGCCGGATCCGGGGGTTCGCGAACCGGTCGACGAGGGCGTCGCGTGCCGCGGCGACCTCGGCCGCGGGCAGCGGGAGTTCGAGCGCCGCTTCGTCCCAGAGCTGGTCGACGGCCGCACGGCAGACGGGGTCGCCCATCGCGGACGCGACCGTGTCGTGGCCGAGCTGCAGGCCGAGGTACGCCAGCAATGAGTGGGACCCGTTCAGGAGCCAGAGCTTCCGCTGCTCGTACGGGGTGACGTCGTCGACGATGCGGACGCCGGCGGTCTCCCACGCCGGACGGTCGATCCCCGCGAAGCCGTCCTCGAGCACCCACTCCGCGAAGGGTTCGGTGACCACGGGCACCCGGTCGCCGTCGAGCGCACCGGGGAGCTCCGCCAGCGCCGCCACGTCGTCGTCGGTCGTGGCCGGGGTGATCCGGTCGACCATCGACGAGGGGAACGAGACGTTCGCGTCGACCCATTCCAGCAGCGCCGGGTCGGACACGGCGGACGTCACCGCGTCACGGAGCACGTCACCGTTGTGGGTCAGGTTGTCGAGGCTGACGAGCGCGATGCGCCCCGACCCCGCGGCGCGGCGGGCCTCGAGCCCCTCGACCAGGCGGGCCGGGACGTCGGAACCGGACCGGTAGCCCTGCTCGGTGACCGTCAGCGTGACGACGGTGGTCGCCGGGGACGCGACCACGTGCCGCCAGGTCGAGGAGTCGCTGCCCGGGTGGGCGGCCACGATCGTGTCGACCACCTCGGCGTCGTCGCCCGAGGCGGCCCGGGTGACGAGCGTGTACCGGCATCCCTGGGCGTCCAGCGCATCGGCCGTGTCCGGCGAGCGTCCGGTGAAGGCGGTGATGCCCCACGGCTCGCCGTCGGCGTGCGCCGTGTACCAGGCGAGGTGGGCGCGCGCGAACGCACCCACCCCGAGGTGCACGATGCCGGGTCGGCGATCGGTCATGCCGACACCGGTACGAGGGACCGCAGGTACGCCAGGTTGTCGGCGGTGCGGGCCTCGAGCGGGAGGTCGGTGGAGAAGTCCTCGATCGTGACCCAGCCGTCGTAGCCGACCTGGCGGAGCGCGTCGAGGTACTCGGAGACGGACGCCTGGCCGGTGCGCAGCGGTGCCCACTCGTTCTGCCAGATCGTGCTGCCGTCGGCCCGGGTGTCGCCGGTGTCGACCCAGCGGGCGTTCTTCACGTGCGCGTGGGCGAGGTACGGGCCGAGGAGCTCGAACGCGGCGAGGTGGTCCTCGTGTCCCTCGATCACGAGGTTGCCGAGGTCGTGGATGACGCCGACGTGCTCCGGGTCGAGGCCGTCGACGAGCCGGAGCGCCGCCGACGCCGAGGGCGTGATCGTCATGTGGTGCAGCTCGACGAGCGCCTTCACGCCCAGCTCCGTCGCACGGGAGACGGCCCACTCGAGGTCCGCCCGGGTGCGGTCGAAGATCTGGGTGTAGGTCTCGCCGGTGCGCTCCTTCTCCTGCCGGTACATCGGCATCGAGACGCGGACCTGCCGGGCGCCGAGCTCGCTCGTGACGCGGAGCATGGTGTCGACGCCGTCACGGTTCGACGCCTGCTGGTACCCGCCGATGCCGGAGTAGTCCAGCCCGGCGGCGTCGGTGGTGCGGGCGATCTCGCCGACCTGGTCCTCGATGCCGGTGAACTGCCACGTGGAGTTGTTGCCGGCCCAGAACGAGCGCCCGGCGGGCACGGCCTCGCCGGAGGCCGGACGGTCGTCGACGATGCGCCACTCGATGCCGTCCCAGCCCTGCTCGGCGAGCGTCTGCGCGGCCTGTGACGGGGTCCAGTCGGGGGTGGAGGCGGTGAACACGGAGAACTTCATCGGGTGGCTCCTTCTGCTGCGTGTGCGCCGACGACGGGGACGACGTCGTCGTACGCGCCCTCGATCACGTCGTCGATCCGGACGGGCTTGCCGAGCGTCGCGCTGACGTAGAGGCCGCGGACGGTCGCGAGTGACACGAGGGCCGCGTCGACCGTGACGCCGGGTTCGCGGCCGTCGCGGATCGCCTCGACGATGTCGGTGTACTGCCGGGCGTGACCGGCGGCGAAGTGGTCGGGTTCGGCCGGACCGCCGACGACGTGCTCCGGCGGGACGACCTCGTCCTTCTGGTCGACCGCACCGGCGACCGCCGTGGCGTTCGCGGTGGTGGACGCGGACTCGAGCGTCGCCGCGTCGGGGGCGATGTGGAAGTACGCCAGGCGGTCGTCGTCGACGATCGCGGACCCGTGCGTGCCGTACACGGCGTACCGGGCGGAGAGGCCCGGGTACGCGGCGGTCGTGCAGTGGATGACGCCGAGCGCTCCCCCGGCGAACCGGACGGTGGCGACCGCGGTGTCCTCGACCTCGATCCGGTCGTGCGCGAGCAGGCCGGTCTGCGCCGAGATCTCGACCGGACGTCCGAGCGCCCAGACGAGCAGGTCGACGGTGTGCACGCCCTGGTTCATCACCGCGCCGCCGCCGTCGAGCGCCCAGGTGCCGCGCCAGTCGCCGGAGTCGTAGTAGCCCTGCGAGCGGTACCAGGCGACGCTCGCGAGGCCGGAGGTCACGGTGCCGAACCCGCCGTCGTGGGCGGCTGCTGCGACGGCGGCGGAGGCCGGGTCGAAGCGGTGCTGGCTGATGACGCTCGTCACCAGTCCGCGCGCTCGTGCGGAGGCGGCGAGCGCGGCGATCTGCCGTGCGCGGGGCATCGTGGTGTCGAGGGGCTTCTCGATGACGACGTGCTTGCCGGCGGCGAGGGCGGCCTCGGCCAGCTGGACGTGCATGCCGGACGGCGAGCAGATCGCGACGACGTCGATGTCGGTCTGCGCGATCGCTTCCTCGATGGTGGACGTCGTGATGGGGCGGGTGACGCCCATCGCCTCGATCTCGTCGGCGGCGCTCGTGGCCGCTGCGGGGATCGCGTCGACGAGGGCGACGACCTGCAGGTCCGGGTGGTGGACGGCGACCTTGGCGTGGTGGCGTCCGATGACGCCGGCGCCGACGACAGCGAGCTTGAGCGGGGTGGGTTCGGTCATCGCAGGGTGACTCCGATCTGGTCGGTGAGCTTCCGGAGGGCACGACCGGCGCGGCCGAACGCCGCGGGGCCGGAGAACCCGCCGAGGTGGGTGAAGTCGCTGAGGTGCGGCTCGAGCGAGGCGTAGCCGGAGTACCCGGCGTCGCGCAGCGCGGTGAGTGTCTGCAGCAGTTCGCCGTCGCCCTCACCCGCGGGGACGACCGACGAGTCGGCGGCGAGGGCGTCCTTGACCTGCAGGTAGTCGACGTACGGCGCGAGCTGCGCCCATCCGTCGGTGAACGGCTTGACGCCGCACTGCACGTAGTTCGCGTTGTCCCAGGCGAGGCGGAGCGCGGGCGAGCCGACGCTCTCGACGATGTCGAGCACGCGCGAGGGGACGTCGCCGTAGATGTCCTTCTCGTTCTCGTGCAGCAGGGTGACGCCCTCGCGCTCGGCGAGGTCGGCCAGGGCCCGCATCCGCACGAGGACGTCGTCGCGGACGTCCTCGGGCTGCCGGCCCTCGAAGTAGAACGAGAAGATCCGGATGTTCGTGGTGCCGAGGGCGTGCGCGGCGGCGATCGCGCGGCCGAGTCGTCCGACCTCGTGCTCGACGGGCTCGTCGACCGACACCTTGCCGATCGGCGAGGCGATGGCGGACACGGTCTGCCCGCGTTCCTCGAACAGGCGGTGCAGGCCGGCGAGCTGGTCCTCGTCGAGGTCGACGACGTTCACCCCCCACGCGCTGCGGACCTCGATGGCGCTGGCGCCGAGCGCCTGCAGCACCGCGACCTGGATCGCCGGATCGGCGTCGATCTCGTCGCCGAAACCGGAGAGTTCCCAACTGGGCTGGGTCATTGCATTCCCTTCATGCGACCAGCCTGGAGGCGCGGGGCGGGCTGGCACCGCGCCTCCAGGCAGTCTGTGGACAAGTCGGCAGACTGCACAGCGCTACTTGACGGAGCCGGCGGTGAGACCGCCGACCAGGTAGCGCTGGAAGATCAGGTAGAGCGCCACGACCGGGACCGCACAGACGATCGAGGCGGCCATCATCTGGCCGTAGATCGGGACGGCGCCGCCCTCCTGCGTGGTGCCGAGGACCTGCAGGACGACCGCCACCGTGCGGGTGTTGGGGGTCGTCATGATCGTCGAGAACAGGACGTCGTTCCAGCCGAGCAGGAAGGCGAAGATCGCCGACACGACGATGCCGGGCCACGAGAGCGGCAGGACGATCTTCGTGAGGATCTTGGTGCTGGACGCGCCGTCGATGCGAGCGGCCTCCTCGAGTTCCTTCGGCAGGCCGCGCAGGTACGTGACCATCACCCACGTCGAGAACGGCAGGGCGAACGTCAGGTAGGTGACGAACAGGCCCCAGCGGGTGCCGATGATCTGCACGCCGGTGGCGCTCGCGATGTTCGAGAACACCACGAACACGGGCAGGAGCAGGAGCGTGCCGGGGATCGACTGCAGCGCGAGCAGACCGCGGAGGAACGTCAGGCGTCCGAGGAAGCGGAACCGGACGAGCACGTACGCGGTGGAGACGGCGAGCGCCGCACTCGCGACGGCGACGGCACCGGCGGTGAGCATCGAGTTCACGAGCCCCTCGCCGAGTGCGACCGTCGACCAGATGTCCACGTAGTTCGCGAGCGTGAACTCCGAGGGGAAGTACTCGCCCCGGGCCACCGCGACGTCGGAGTTGACCGACCCGAACAGGATGTAGAGCACAGGGACGGCGATGAACGCGATGATCACCGCGATCACGAGGATGAGCAGCCAGCGCGGCAGGAGCCGGGTGACGTCGGTGTCGTACGGGCGCTTGTGCCGACGGCCGCGGTCGCCGGCGGTGATGCTCTCGGTCAGCGTCGCCGTGGGGCGGGTCCGCGTGGAGGTGGTGAAGGCGCTCATGCTCGGGCTCCGTCGATGTCGGCGGCAGCGGCCGGGGTCGCTGCCGCGAGGGTGCGCCGGTCGGCGCGACGCTGCTTGCGGTTGGGGCCCGCGTCGTCACCGGTGTCGAGCTTCACGGCCCGCAGGTAGACGAACAGCGGGATCGCGACGATCACGAGGGAGCAGATCGCCATCGCCGCGGACAGGCCGAAGCGGAACGACTGGAAGCTCGCGATGTACGTGAGGACGGGCATGACCTCGACGCTCGACGGCAGCGGGATGCCGAACAGCACGAACGGGAGGGTGAAGTTGTTGATGTTGTGCAGGATCGCGATGATCACCGCGAGGCTCAGGGGTCCGCGCAGGTACGGGAAGATGATGTAGCGGAGCTTCGCCCACCAGGTCACCCCGTCGAGTGCGGCGGCCTCGTGCACCTCGTTGTCGACCGCCTGCAGTCCGGCGAGGGAGAGCAGGTAGACGAAGGGCCAGCTCGTCCAGATCATCACGCCGGCGAGCGCCCAGTACGACGCGGAGCCGTTCAACCAGAGCACGTCGGTGTGCAGGATCGAGTTCACGACGCCCTGCGGCTGGAGCATGGTCCGGAAGAACGTGCCGACGACGAAGGCGGGGAGCACGTACGGGATGAGGTAGATCGACCGGACGAGTCCGCGACCGGGGAACCGGTTCTGCGTCGAGATCGCCGCGGCGACGCCGATCGGGACGGTGACCGCGGTGACGAGCACCGAGATGGACACCGAGATCCAGATCGAGTGGAGCAGGGGCGAGTCCGTGAACGCCTCGGCGAAGTTCGCGAACCCGACGAACGGGGCGCTGAACCACTGGCGGAGCGTGTACTGGTCGAGGTCGAGCATCGCGATGTAGAAGCCCACGAGGAGCGGCACCACGATGACGGCGAGCATGAGGACGCCGCCGGGCAGGAGCATCCAGAGGGGACGCTCCCGCTTGTAGAGCGGGGTCGTGCCGTGCGGACGGACCTCGAGGTCACGCGACTCGGTCGCGCGCGGCGCGGGGGTCTGGACCTGCGTCATCACAGGCCTCCGTTCTTCTGCCGGTCGAGCGTGGACTGGGCGTCCTCCTGGGCGTCCTGCAGACGCTTCCGGAGCTGGTCGTCGGTGACCTCACCGCTCTTGAGCGACGGGATGGACTGCACGACGACGTCCACGAGGGAGAGTTGGATGTCCGACCAGGCACCGGTGAAGGCGGTCGGCTTCGAGAGCTTGCCGGCGTCGATGATCGGCTTGAGCTGGGGGTTCGCCGCTGCGAGTTCGGCCGCGGCGTCGGAGTTCGTCGGCAGGTTGCCGAAGAGCTTGTAGTACTCGAGCTGCGCCTTCGGCGTGCTGAGCTGCTTGATGAAGTCGAACGACAGGTCCTGCTTCTTGCCGTAGTCGGCCACGACCCAGTTGTCGCCGGAGAGGATGCTCGCCGCCTCGATGCCGCCGGACGGACGCGACGTCGCTCCCGGGGGCACCGTCGGCAGGAGTGCGAACTCGTACTTGCCGTCCACGGGGGTGTTCTTGAACGAGTTGATCGCGGTGGTGGTCGTCATCGGGAAGAACGCCGCCTTGCCCTCGGTGAACTGCGCGAGGGCCTGGGCGTTGTTCCACCCGATCGCGGCCTTGTCGACGACGCCGTCCTTGGTGACCCAGTCGAAGTAGGTGCGGTAGGCGTTCTCGACGGCCTTCGAGTCGATCTCCGCCTTGCCGTCCTTCGAGACGATCGTGTTGCCGGCGTTCTGCGCCATGCCCCAGACGAACTTCCACGGGTCGAAGCCGTCGGCGTAGGCGATCGCCAGGCCGTGCCGGCCACCCGTGGTGGTGGCCTTGGCGTCCTCGGTCAGCTGGTCCCAGGTCGTGGGCATCTCCGTGATGCCCGCGTCGGCGAGCAGGTCCTTGTTCACCGCCATCACGAACGGTCGGCTGGCGAACGGGATGCCGATCTGCTTCGAGGTGCTCGGTCCGGAGATCCCGAACGACGCGGGGTCGAACTGGTCCTTGCCCCCGACGGCCTTCCACTCCTTCGAGCCCATCTCGACGAAGGCGCCGGTGGCGTACGCGGTCGGCGTGAACGTGCTGCCGATCGCGTACACGTCCGGACCCTGCCCCGAGATGACGCTGGTCTGGATGGCGGTGAGCTCCTCCTGGGCGGACGAGTACGTCTCCCACTGGACGTTCGCACCGGTGGTGCGCTTGAACTCAGCGGCGACGTCCTGCTGCCACTGCTTGCGTTCCTTGGGGTAGGTGGTGTCCGCGCCCATCATGACGCGGAGGGTGTTCGGGTCGTCGCCGCTGCCGTTCACCACGGCGCATCCCTGGAGGGACAGCGCGGCGAGGGCGACCACGGCCGCGGCACCGATCACGGTGCGGGCATGAAGTCTTCGCGTGTTCACGGGGGTTTCCTCCTCGAGACCTCCTCCGGGCGGCACTGCCCGGT
The DNA here is from genome assembly GCF_044746255.1 of Curtobacterium sp. NPDC086286. Lineage (NCBI taxonomy): Bacteria > Bacillati > Actinomycetota > Actinomycetes > Micrococcales > Microbacteriaceae > Curtobacterium > Curtobacterium sp. NPDC086286. Next base: position 440,205 of record NZ_JBIVBW010000002.1, on the reverse strand, counting down.
CGATCCACTGTCCCGCGGTTGGCAACATGCGGCAATCGGTTGCCACTTGTTGCCAGACCGGTTTACGTTCGCTGCACCGGCGCACCGAGGCACCGGCAGACCGCACCGGCGCACCGACGCGCAGGCCGGACGACGGAGGAACCGTGACCGACACCGACACCGCCCGGCGGGTGACCATCCGCGACATCGCCGACGCCACCGGTGTGGCGCCGTCCACGGTGTCCCGGGCGCTCTCCCTGCCCGACCGCGTGAACCAGGCGACGCAACAGCGCATCCAGCAGGCCGCCCGGGAACTCGGCTACGTCCCGAACTCGCAGGCCCGGGCGCTCACGTCCGGCCGGACCCGCGCGGTCGCTGTGCTCGTGTCCGACATCACGAACCCCTTCTACTTCGACGTCATCCGCGGGACGCAGCACCAGCTCGCCGGTGCCGGGTGGACGCAGCTCCTCGTCGACACCGAGGAGTCCGCCGACGCCGAGATGGCCGCCCTCAGCGCGATCGCCGGGAAGGCCGACGGGGCCGTGCTCACCGCGTCGCGACTGTCCGACGCGCAGATCGCCCGGTTCGCCGAACGCACCCCGCTCGTCGTGGTGAACCGCCGGCCCGCCGGGGTCCCCTCCGTGCTCATCGACACCCCCGGCGGGGTCGAGCAGGCCGTGCAGCACCTGGTGTCCCTCGGCCACCGGGACATCCTCTACGTCGCCGGCCCGGACAGCTCGTGGTCGAACGAACGCCGGTGGAAGGCCCTCGTCCGCGTCGCCAAGCGCCTCGGCGTGCGGGTCGGCCGCGTCGGGCCGCACGCGCCGTTCGTCGATTCCGGAGCAGCGGCCGCCGACGCCGCCGTGCACGCCGGTGCCACCGCCTGCATCGCGTTCAACGACCTCATCGCGATCGGCATGCTCGCCAGACTCCGGGAGCGGGGCGTCCGCGTCCCCGAGGACATGAGCATCGTCGGCTGCGACGACATCTTCGGCGCGGACTTCTGCAACCCACCGCTCACCACGATGACGTCGCCGATCGAGCGCGCCGGCCGGGTCGCGATCCGGATGCTCCTCGGACGGCTCGGCGCGATCCCCGCCGACGAACTGCCCGGCGAGCACATGAGCGGCGCGGTCGCGCTGCCGACCCACCTCACCGTCCGCGAGTCCACCGGTCCCGCACCCGTCCCCCACGCGTCATGAAGGAGTCGACGATGACCCAGACCACCACCGCCACACCGCTCGCCCCGCACCCGGACCGGCTCTTCGCAGCCGACCCGGGAGCGCGAGCGGTCGCCCGCACGGTCTACGACGCCGTCAAGGACGCGCCGATCATCTCCCCCCACGGGCACGTCGACGCCGCCCTCATCGCGGACGACCAGCCCTTCGAGGACCCCGCGTCGCTGCTCATCACGCCGGACCACTACGTCCTGCGGCTCCTGCACGCGAACGGTGTCGGACTGGAGGCGCTGGGTCGCGTCGACCTGTCGGGAACCGGCACCGTGCCTCCAGGACGATCCATCTGGCGGAACCTGGCCGAGCACTGGGACGACTTCCTCGGCACCCCCGTCCGCTACTGGTTCGAGACGGAGCTGCACGACGTCTTCGGACTGACGGAACAGCCGTCGGCCGCGAACGCGGACGCCCAGTACGACCACATCGCCGAGCTCCTCACCACGTCCGCGTTCCGTCCGCGCGCCCTGTTCGACGCCTTCGGCATCGAGGTCCTCGCGACCACGGACGCGCCCACCGCCGACCTCGCCGCGCACGCGCGGCTCGCCGCCGACCCCACCTTCACCGGCCGGGTGGTCCCCACGTTCCGCGCGGACGCCGTGTTCGACCCGTCGGGGTCGGACTGGAGGCACGTGGTCGCGTCGATCGGTGAGGCCGCCGGCATCGACACGGGAACCCACGACGGGCTGTTGGCGGCTCTGCGCGCACGTCGCCAGTACTTCATCCAGCACGGTGCCACCGCCACGGACACCGGGGTCCTCGACGCCGGGTCCACGCCGCTGTCGGCCTCGGAGCGCTCGCGGATCCACACGGCCGCGATGCAGGGTCCGTCCGCTGTGACCGCGTCGGAGGCCGTCGCGTACCGGCACGACATGCTCTACCGGTGGGCCGAGATGAGCGTCGAGGACGGTCTCGTCATGCAGCTCCACCCCGGTGTGCTGCGGAACCACCACGCCCCCACGCTCGAGCGCTTCGGGCCGGACACCGGGCACGACCTGCCCGCGGTCGGGTCCTTCACCGAACCGCTGCGGCCGCTGCTCGAGTCGTTCGGGACCGCGCCGGGGTTCCACCTCGTGCTCTTCACCGTCGACGAGACCGTGTTCTCGCGCGAGATCGGCCCGCTCGCCGGCTTCTACCCCGCCGTGTACGCCGGCGCTCCCTGGTGGTTCATCGACACGCCCGCGGCGATCGGCCGGTACCGGGCGGCCATCACCGACTCGGCGTCGTTCACGAAGACCTCGGGGTTCATCGACGACACCCGGGCGTACTGCTCGATCCCGGCGCGGCACGACATGGCTCGCCGAGCGGACGCGGCCTACCTGGCGTCGCTCGTGGTCACGCACGAGCTGTCCGAGGAGGACGCGGTACGGACGGCGCGTCGGATCGTGTCGGACATCCCGAGGGCGACGTTCAAGCTCTGAGGCGCTTGCGCACGAGCACGCGGGGGAAGCCGTTCAGGACGGACGTCGTGTCCGCCGCGTGCTCGAAGCCGGCGTGCTCGAACAGTGCGCGGGTCCCGGCGTACGCCATCGTCAGGTCGACCCGCTCGCCGCGGTTGTCGACGGGGTAGCCCTCCACCGTGCGGGCGCCGTGCTCGCGGGCGAAGTCGACCGCGCCCGCCAGGAGCGCGTGCGAGATGCCCTCGCCCCGGTGGCCCGGCCGCACCCGGATGCACCAGACGCTCCACACGCTCCGGTCGCCCGGGTCGTCGAGGTGCGGGATCTTCCGGTTCCGCGCGAACGTGGTGTCCGGACGGGGGTGCACCGCTGCCCACCCGACGACCTCGTCGCCGTCGTACGCCAGGACCCCGGGCGGCAGGTCCTCGTCGAGGAGCACCCGGACGCGATCTCCACGGGCCGTGCCGCTGAGGGCCTGGTTCTCCTTCGCCGGGATCCGGTAGCTCAGGCACCAGCACACGTTCGCGTCCGGACGCTTCGGACCGACCATGGTGCGGACGTCGTCGAAGGACGTCGCGGGACGCACCTCGATCGTCATGCCACGAGCATGGCACCGGTTCGTCGGAGGAGTTCGAGCGATCGACCGATCTCCTGTTCGGCGGTCGCGGTGTCCGGGGACCAGTTGCACTCCAGCGAGACCGAGCCGCGGTAGCCGCCGTCGTGCACGGCCGCGAGGAAGTCACGCCAGACGTCGTCGCCGCCGTCGGCACCGAGCGGGCGACGGTCGCGGTCGCTGACGTGCACGTGGCCGATGCGGGCGCCGTGCTCCCGGAGGACGTCGAGCGACTCCCCCTCGTTCCGGATGTGGAACAGGTCGGCGACGACGTCCACCCCGTCGACCGCCGTGTCGTCCAAGAACCGGACGGCCTCGGCGACGGAGTGCAGGACGTTCGTCTCCGAGCGGCTCAGCGGCTCGAGCACGATGCGGAGGTCGTTCGCCGCGGCGGTGTCCCGGGCCGTGCGGAGCACCTCGGCGAAGCGACGGTGGGCCTCGGTCTCGGGCATGCCGTCGGGTGCCGTGCGGGCGGTCCCCGAGCCGAACACGATCTTCGCGCCCGGCTCGGCGACGGAGTGGACGATCGGGAGGACGGCCTCGAAGTAGTCCCGGACCGCGTCGGGGTCGGCGGTCAGCAGCGGGAGGTCACCGGGGACGAGGATCGCGAAGGACGGGAAGCGGTCGCCTGCGTAGCCGTCGTCGAGCACCCAGCCACCGCCGTGGTCGTGGCCGCCGCCGTCGCCGTTCGGCCGGATCGCCAGGTTGCCGGCGATCGTCGGCTCCACGTGGTCGGCGCCCGCGCGACGGACGGCCTCGGTCAGTGCTGCTCCGGCGACGACGCCGAATCCGGTGAACGACATGGGGTCCATGCAACTCGGGGTGCGGCGGTCCGGCAGTCGTTGCCGTCCGTTGCCACGGGTCCGGTCAGTGCCGTTCGACGTCGACCGGATCGGCTCGGCGCGGGCGTCCGAGGTGTTCGAGGGGTTCGCTGCGCGGTCTTCGAAGTCACGGTGGCAGCGGAGCGGGCGGTCACGGGCGCCAGCCCGGGGTCACGAGGCCGGTCTCGTAGGCGAAGACGACGAGCTGGGCACGATCGCGGGCACCGAGCTTGATCATCGCCCGGGAGACGTGGGTCTTCGTGGTCATCGGGCTGACGAAGAGGTGCTGGGCGATCTCGGCGTTCGTCATGCCGACGGCGACGAGCTGCATGACCTGACGCTCGCGGTCGGTCAGGACGCCCAGCTCCGGCGCGAGGGACGACGGCTTCGCGTGGGTGGCGTACGCCTCGACCAGGGAACGGGTCGCCCGGGGCGAGAGCAGGGACTCCCCCGCGACGACGGTCCGGATCGCCCGGAGGAGTTCGGCCGGTTCGGTGTCCTTCACGAGGAATCCGGCAGCGCCACCGCGGATCGCCTCGAACACGTAGTCGTCTTCCTCGAACGTGGTGAGGATGACCACGTGCACGCCCCCGAGTTCGGGGTCGGCCGAGATCCGTTGCGTCGCCGCGAGCCCGTCGGTGCCCGGCATCCGGATGTCCATGAGGACGACGTCGGGGCGTTCCCGCCGTGCGACGTCCACCGCGGCGTCACCGTCACCCGCCTCGCCGACGACGGTCATGCCGGGTTCGGCGTCGACGAGTGCGCGGAGCCCGGCGCGGACGAGCACCTGGTCGTCGACGAGGAGCACGCGGATCGGGTCCGGGGCGATGCTGGCCGTGGTCATCGGGCGTCCTCGGGGTCGGTGCCGACCACCGGGAGGCGCGCTGCCACCCGCCAGCCGCCGTCGGTCGTCGGTCCGGCGGACAGGGTGCCGTCGACGGCGTTCGCACGTTCGCGCATCCCGATGATCCCGTTGCCGGTCGGGGCGAGCGGCTCGGTGGAGCCGACGTCGGCCACCCGCGGCTGGGACGGGCGGTCGGCGACGACCAGGTCCACGACGTCCGGGCCGATCGAGATCGTCACGTCGGCCCGGTGTCCGGGGGCGTGCTTCATGACGTTCGTCACCGACTCTTGCACGATGCGGAACGCGTTCCGGTCCGTGATGCCGTGCACCGCCGATCGGTCGCCGTCGACGGCCAGGGTGACGTCGACGCCCGCGGCACGCGCTCGTTCCACCAGGTCGGCGACGCGGTCGAGGCCGGCGGTCGGGGCGCGCTCCGCCCCCTCGCGGTCGGGCGCTCCGTCGACCGAGCGGAGCACGCCGAGGATCGTGCGGAGTTCGACGAGGGCCTCGCGGCTGGAGTCGCGGATGTTCGCGAGGGAGTCCCGCGTCTGGTCCGGGAGGTCGGCGCCGAGGTGGAGGGCGACCCCGGCCTGGAGGTTGATGAGGGACATGCTGTGGGCGACCGAGTCGTGGAGCTCGCGGGCGATCCGCACCCGCTCGTCGGCGGCACGGCGCCGGTCGGCCTCGGCGCGCTGACGACGGCGTTCCGCGACCCGTTCGAGCCGGACGCGGACGAGTTCGGACACGGCGATGGTCACGGTGGCCCAGGCGATGCAGAGCAGCACGGCGCTGAGGTCGAGCACGGACGAGCGGCCGAGGACGGCATCGGCGGTCGGGAGCACGACGACGGCGAGCGCCGCCGAGGCGAGGACCCACCAGCGGTGTCCGCGGAGCCAGGCGTTGGCGAGCGCCATCGTCAGCGCGGCGACGAACGGCCCGCGCGGACTCACGACGAGGGCGTACCCGATCGTGGTCGCGAGGGTCAGGAGCAGCACCGACCGTGGCCACCGCCAGCGCCACGGGAGCACCACGACGCCAGCCACGAGGAACCCGATAGCGAGCGGGCCGAGGTGCACCGGGTCGACCGCACCGCTGAACGCGTGCCGTGTCCAGGGTGGGCCGGCCGGGCCCGTCCCGACACCCGGTCCGACCAGCACGCGCGATGCGAGCAGCGTCCCGACGATCTGCAGGAACGCCACCGGCAGGACCCGACCGACCCGGGCGAAGCGACGGCGCCCGACCCAGCGGGTGTCGTCACTCGCCGGGTCGGCGAGGGTCGGGGTGGTGTCCATGGCTCGAGCCTAGGGTCGGCTCCCGCCCGCGGCATCGGGCGTGCGCACGACCTGTGGACTACTCCCGCGGGAGTAGTCGGGTGTGGAGGAGGACGTGCACTACGACTGCGGGAGCAGGCGGAAGTGGGGCTGCGCGACGGACGCGCGCCGCGCCTCCTGGACCGAGTCTTGGACGGTCGTGACAGCGACGCCGAACCGACCACAGGAGGTCACCATGCTCACCACCATCGCCGCCACCGCGCCCTACTGGCACGGCGGCGGGTTCCCGTTCCCCGTCTTCCCCGCGTTCTTCTTCGTCGCGTTCCTCGTCGTGTTCCTCGTGTTCGGCGTGCTCCGACGCGGCAGCTGGCGGGCACGGTCGGACGCCCGCTCGGTGCTCGCCGACCGGTTCGCCCGCGGCGACATCGACGCCGAGGAGTACCGGTCGCGGCTGTCCGAGCTCAGCCGGAAGTGACCGAGAGCGCGGAGAGGATCGCCGTCACCGTCTCGTCGACCGAGCCCTCGATCGACACGGTGACGGCGGCCTCGTCCGGCTGCGGTCGCTCGAGCGTCGCGAACTGCGAGTCGAGCAAGGAGCTCGGCATGTACTCGTGGTGACGGTGCGCCTGGCGGTCGGCGATCAGGTCGTGCGAGCCGTCGAGGAAGGCGATCACGAGGGTCGGCGCCGAGGCGCGGAGACGGTCGCGGTAGACACGCTTGAGCGCCGAGTTCGCCATCACGCAGCGGTGGCCGGAGTCCTCGACCTCGGCGATCCGCGCGGCGCAGGCGTCCAGCCAGGGCCAGCGGTCCTCGTCCGTGAGCGGGATCCCCTGCCGCATCTTCTCCTTGTTCGCGGCGGGGTGCAGGTCGTCCGCGTCCACGAAGACCGTGGGCTGCCCCTCGGCGGCGAGGGCGTCGGCGAGGGCCTGCCCGATCGTCGACTTGCCGGAACCGGAGACCCCCATCACGAGCAGGGGCGGGAGGACAGCGCGCTCGGTCATTCCTCCACCGTATTGGGCCGGTGAACAGTCGTCCCCAGTTGCCGTAACACCCGGGCGGTCCCAGGCTGCGGACCGTAGGTTGGTGCCGAACGTCAGGACGAAGGAGACCTCGTGGCAGAGAACAACGGACAGGCGAACATCGGCGTGGTCGGTCTGGCGGTGATGGGTTCGAACCTCGCTCGGAACCTCGCCTCGCGGGAGGGCAACACCGTCGCGGTCTACAACCGCACGTACGCCCGCACCGAGGAACTGCTGAACGAGCACGCGGACGCCGGCTTCATCGCGTCCGAGTCGATCGACGACTTCGTGGCCTCGCTGTCCAAGCCCCGCACGGCCATCATCATGGTGCAGGCGGGCAAGGGCACCGACGCGGTCATCGAGCAGCTCGCGGAACGGTTCGAGGACGGCGACATCATCGTCGACGGCGGCAACGCCAACTTCCACGACACCATCCGCCGTGAGCACGACCTGCGCGACAAGGGTCTCAACTTCGTCGGGACCGGCATCTCGGGCGGTGAAGAGGGTGCCCTGAAGGGTCCGTCGATCATGCCCGGCGGTTCGAAGGAGGCATGGGAGACCCTCGGCCCGATCCTCAAGTCGATCGCCGCCGTCGCCGAGGGCGAGCCCTGCGTCACCCACATCGGGACCGACGGTGCCGGCCACTTCGTGAAGATGGTGCACAACGGCATCGAGTACGCCGACATGCAGCTCATCGCCGAGTCGTACGACCTGCTCCGCCGCGTCGGCGGGCTGTCCGTCGAGGACCTGGTGAAGGTGTTCGACGAGTGGAACGGCGGCGACCTCGAGTCCTACCTGATCGAGATCACCGTCGAGGTCCTCAAGCAGCAGGACGCCGACACGGGCAAGGCCCTCGTCGACGTCATCCGCGACGAGGCCGGGTCGAAGGGCACCGGCGTGTGGACCGTGCAGAACGCGGTCGGCCTCGGCATCCCCGTCTCCGGCATCGGCGAAGCGGTGTTCGCCCGCGCGGTGTCGTCCAAGCCGGTCCAGCGCGCTGCGGTGCAGAAGGCCTTCCCCGACCGTCCCGCCATCGCCGAGGTCCCGGACGGGTTCGAGGACGACGTCCGTGCGGCGCTCTACGCGTCGAAGGTCGTCGCGTACGCACAGGGCTTCGACCTCATCATCGCCGGGGCCAAGGAGTACGGCTGGGACATCAACCTCGGCAACATCGCGAAGATCTGGCGCGGCGGCTGCATCATCCGCGCGCAGTTCCTCAACCGCATCGTCGAGGCGTACGACAAGAACCCCTCGCTCGAGTCGCTGCTGGTGGACCCGTACTTCGCGAACGCCGTGCAGGAGGGCGAGGCCGCGTGGCGTCGCATCGTCGGCATCGCGGCGGCGTCGGGGATCCCGGCGCCGGGGTTCTCGTCCGCGCTGTCGTACTTCGACTCGCTCGCCTCCGACCGCCTGCCCGCCGCGCTCATCCAGGGGCAGCGGGACTTCTTCGGCGCGCACACCTACCAGCGCATCGACAAGGACGGCACCTTCCACACGCTCTGGTCGGACGACGACCGGCGTGAGGTCGAACAGGAACCGTCGACCCACTAGGCAGCGGCGACGACCGCACCACGGAGGGCCTCGCCGATCGGCGGGGCCCTCCGGTGTTCCCCGCCACGCGCTACGCGCTACGCGACGATGCGTTCGCGCGCGAGGTCGGCCACGAGCCGCTCCATCCGCGGGCCCCGGCCCAGCATCCGCCGCGAGCCCGGCGCCGCACGGACGAAGAACGTCGCCACCGCTGTCGTGTCGTCGGGCCGGACGTAGTGCATGGCGATCGCCCATGACCGGCCGTCGCCGTGCACGTCCTCGAGGCCGACGTGCACCATCCGGCTCCACCGGATCACGAGCAGCCGGGTCGCACGACGTTCCTCGAGTTCCCACAGCGAAGCCTCGGTCGCACCGAAGGCCCACGTCACCCGGTGCCCGAGCGCGACGTCCGGCCGGACGGACTCCACCGATGCCCGGAGCTCCGGGGTCGGTGCCGCCGGGACGAGCCACACCGTCGGGTCGATCCGGCGGATCGCGAGGGCCAGGGCTTCGTCCTCGTGCCGCCGTCGGAGCGACCAGCCCCGCAGCACGGCACCGGCGATCACGAGGAGGCCGACACCGATCACGGCGACCTCGGCGATGCCGAAGAAGGTCAGGTCCGCGTCGGGCGTGGTGGACACCACGATGATGCGTGCCGTGAGCAGGGCCGCCCACACGCCGACGATGATCCAGCGCAGCACCAGGAGGCGTCGTGCCTGCGACATCGGGTGGCGGTCCCGTCGCCGGGCGCGACCGAAGCGCGGGACACGGTCGGGACGCCTCAGCACCCCTCGATCCTCGCATGCTCCACCCGCGACCGGCTGGCCGGCACCGGTGAACGCCCGACGAACCAGCGGACCCGCTCGTGCGGGGTACGGGTCGTCCACGGGCGCGGACACCGCCGGCTCTGTCCACCGCATGCACGACTGTCAGCACACACGCGGCACGGTCGACCTACGCTCGGCCCGTGACCACTGACCTCGCGCCCGCCCCCGTGGCGGTCTCGCGCCCCCGCCTGCTCGCGGCCGCGACGGGCATCGTCGCCGCGCTCGCGTTCTTCGCCGCCGCGGAACTCGGTGCCCTCGTCCTCGGTGGTGCCGGCAGCCCCCTCGTCGCGGTCGGTTCGGCGGTCATCGACCTCGCGCCCCCGGGCGCGAAGGACCTCATGGTCACGCTCTTCGGCACCGGCGACAAGGTCGCGCTGTTCGTGCTCATGGCGGTCATCGTCGCCGTGGTCAGCGCCGGGGCGGGCATCCTCGAACGCGCCCGCCCGCCGTTCGGGGCCCTGGTCTTCGCCGTGGGCGGTGTCCTCTCGCTCCTGGCCGTCACCACCCGTTCCGGCAGCGGCACGCTGGACGGGGCTCCGTCCGTGCTCGGGGTCGCCGCGGCCGTCATCGTGCTCCGGCTGCTCACCGCCAGGCTCCGCCGGTGGGAGTCGGCAGCCGCCGTGCCCTCCGCCGCACCGCGACCCGCCTCTGCGGAACGTCGCGCCTTCCTGGTCTGGGGTGTGACGGCGGCGGCCGTCGCGGTCGTGGTGGGCGGCGCCTCCCGTCTGGGCACCGCCGCCGCGCAGGCGACCGCTGCCGCACGCCGGGCCGTCCGGCTGCCGGCCCCGGCGACCACCGCACCCGCGGTCCCGGCCGGGGCGTCGCTCGACGTCGAGGGCATCACGCCCTACGTCACCCCGAACAGCGACTTCTACCGGATCGACACCGCGCTGCGGGTGCCGTCGGTCGACACCGCCGACTGGAAGCTCCGCATCCACGGAGCCGTCGACCACGAGGTCGAGCTCACGTGGGACGACCTGCTCGCCCTCCCACTCGAGGAACACCACGCGACGCTGAGCTGCGTCTCGAACGAGGTGGGCGGGGACCTCATCGGCACCGCGCTCTGGCTCGGCTACCCGATCCGGAAGCTGCTCGAGCGCGCCGTGCCCCACGCGAGTGCCGACATGGTGCTGTCGCGCAGCATCGACGGGTTCACGGCGGGCACGCCCCTCGACGTCCTGCAGGACGAGGGGACGGCCGCGCTGCTCGCCGTGGGGATGAACGGCGAGCCGCTGCCACCGGAGCACGGGTTCCCGGTGCGCATGGTGGTCCCCGGGCTCTTCGGCTACGTGTCCGCGACGAAGTGGGTCACCGAGCTCGAGGTCACGCGGTTCGCCGACGCCCAGGGCTACTGGACGCCGCGCGGCTGGTCGGAACGCGGTCCGGTCAAGCTGGAGTCGCGCATCGACACCCCGCGCGCGGGCGCGACGGTCGACGCCGGTTCGACGGTGGCGATCGCCGGGGTCGCGTGGCAGCCGCACACAGGGGTGAAGGGTGTGCAGGTCCGGGTCGGGGACGGCGCGTGGGAAGAGGCGACCCTCGCGGACTCCGTCTCGGCCGACACGTGGCGGCAGTGGGTCTACCGGTGGACGCCGACGACGGGGTCGCACCGCATCCAGGTCCGCGCAGTGAGCGCCGACGGTGAAGTGCAGACGAGCGTCGAGCGGCCCCCGGCTCCGAACGGGGCGTCGGGATGGCACACGGTCGAGGTCCGCGCGGCCTGAGACGGTGTGGACCGTCCGTCGTCACGGACAGGAGGCGCGGCGCGCCTCGACGACGCGGGTCGCCTCGACGACGCGGGTCGCCTCGACGACGCGGGTCACCTCGACGACGCGGATCGTCTCAGGCGGGACGCGTCGCCACGACACAGGTCCCGTCGACCTCGTCGTCGGACTCGACGGCCACCGCGAGGCCCGCAGCCTCGAAGACGGCCGCCGACGTCGGTGCCTGCGCAGCCGACACCTCGATGACGACCGCACCCCCGGGTCGGAGCCACTCCCCCGCCCCCGACGCGATCCGCCGGTGCAGGTCGAGCCCGTCCACCCCGCCGTCGAGCGCGACACGGTGCTCGTGGTCGCGGGCCTCCGACGGCATCATCGGGATGGACCCCGTCGGCACGTAGGGCGCGTTCACGGCGATGACGTCGACGAGCCCGCGGAACCGGTCGGGCAGCGGCGCGAAGAGGTCCCCGGCGACGACGATCCCGCGGTCGCCGATGTTCTCCGCAGCGACGTCGACCGCCGCCGGGTCGATGTCCGCCGCGACGAGGTCGAGGGCACCGACACGACCGAGGAGCGCGACCGAGATCGCCCCGGCACCGCAGCAGAGGTCCACGACACGGTCGTAGCGGTGCAACCGGCGTGCGGCGTGCTCCACGACGGCCGTGGTGCGGGCCCGGGGCACGAAGACGCCCGGCGTCACGCGGAGGCGGTGCCCGTCGAACGCCGCCCAGCCGAGCACGTACTCGAGCGGTTCGCCGCCGAGCCGCCGCTGCACGAGCGCTCGCAGGCGAACCGCGTCCCCGTCACCGGCCTCGAGCAGGAGGTCCGCTTCGTCCTCGGCGAAGACGCTGCCCGCGGCCCGGAGCCGGGCCGCGAGCGCGTCGCGCACGGGTGCGGTCAAGCGGCGCCGTCGAACATCGAGGTGACCGACCCGTCGTCGAAGACCTCGTGGATGGCGCGTGCGATGAGCGGTGCGATCGGCAGGACCTCGAGGCGGTCCCAGCGCTTGTCCTCCGGCAGCGGCAGGGTGTCGGTGACGACGACCCGGTCGATGAACTCGCTCTGGAGCAGCTCCGTCGCGGGGTCGGAGAACACCGCGTGCGTCGCCGCGACGACCACGCCGGTGGCACCGGCGGCCTTGAGCGCCTCTGCTGCCTTGGCGATGGTGCGGCCGGTGTCGATCAGGTCGTCGACGAGCAGGCACACGCGACCCGAGACGTCACCGACGATCTCGTGGACGGACACCTGGTTCGGCACGAGCGGGTCGCGGCGCTTGTGGATGATGGCGAGCGGCGCGCCGAGCTTCTCCGACCAGATGTCGGCGACGCGCACGCGGCCCATGTCCGGCGAGACGACCGTCAGCGTCGACGGGTCGAGGGTCTGCTGGAAGCGCTCGAGCAGGACCGGCATGGCGAACAGGTGGTCGACCGGGCCGTCGAAGAAGCCCTGGATCTGTGCGGCGTGCAGGTCGACGCTCATGATGCGGTGCGCACCAGCGGCCTTGAACAGGTCGGCGACGAGTCGCGCCGAGATCGGCTCGCGACCACGGCCCTTCTTGTCCTGCCGCGCGTACGGGTAGAACGGCGCGACGACGGTGATGCGCTTCGCCGACGCGCGCTTCAGGGCGTCGACCATGATGAGCTGCTCCATGAGCCACTCGTTGATCGGCGCGGTGTGGGACTGGATGACGAACGCGTCACAGCCGCGGACCGACTCGTCGAAGCGGGCGTAGAGCTCCCCGTTCGCGAAGGTCCGTGCATCGGTCGGGACGAGGTCCACGCCGAGTTCCTCGGCGATCTCGGCCGAGAGCGCCGGGTGTGCTCGCCCTGAGACGAGGACGAGTCGTTTCTGGCCGGTCGTTTTGATTCCGGACAAGTGCGGTGCTCACTCCCTGACCCCGCGGGGCCGTGTTGATCGGCCCGAGAGCCGTCAGATCTGTTCGCCGTTCGCGCGCCGAGCGGCCTCGGCAGCCGGCGAACCGGGTCGGTGTTCCTCGACCCATCCGTCGGTGTTGCGCTGTGGGGCGTAGCTGATCGCCAGCGACCCGGCAGGGACGTCCTTGCGGACGGTCGTACCCGCGCCGGTGTACGCTCCGTCACCAATCCTAACCGGGGCGACGAACACGTTGTGCGACCCTGTACGGACGTTCGAGCCGACCTCGGTCCGGTGCTTGTGCACCCCGTCGTAGTTCGCCGTGATCGTGTTCGCGCCGATGTTCGAGTCCTCGCCCACCTCGGCGTCGCCGATGTACGACAGGTGCGGCACCTTGCTGCCCCGGCCGATCGTCGCGTTCTTCGTCTCGACGAAGGTGCCGATCTTGCCCCCGTCGCCGAGGATCGTGCCCGGTCGCAGGTAGGCGAACGGCCCGACGGAGGCGCCGTCGCCGATGACCGCGAGGGTGGCGTCGACGCGGTTCACCACGGCGCCGACGCCGACCTCGGTGTCGCGCAGGGTGGTGTCCGGCCCGACGACCGCGCCCGAGGCGATCGCAGTGGCGCCGATGAGCTGGGTGCCCGGGAGGACCTCGGCGTCGGGTTCGATCGAGACGTCGAGGTCGATCCACGTCGTCGCCGGGTCCTGGACGGTGACCCCAGCGAGCTGGTGGCGGCGCACGATGCGCGCGTTCAGCACCCGGGCGGCGTCGGACAGCTGCGCCCGGTCGTTGATGCCGGCGACGAGCCACGGGTCGGTCAGCGTGACGACGTCGATGCGCGCGCCCCGCGCTCCGATGAGTGCCGGCGCGTCGGTGATGTACTTCTCGCCCTGCGCGTTCGCCGTGGTGAGCGACGGCAGGACCGCACGGAGGTGCGTGACGTCGAAGGCGTAGATGCCCGCGTTGGCCTCGGTGATGGTCAGCTGCTCGGCGGTCGCGTCCTTGTGCTCGACGACCCCGACGAACGCGCCGTCGGCGTCGCGGACGATGCGGCCGAGGCCGGTCGGGTCCGGTGCGATCGCGCTCACGAAGGTGGCGCCGTTGCCGCCGCCGACGTGAGCGTCCACGAGTGCTCGGAGCGACACCGCGTCGAGCAGCGGCACGTCGCCGGACAGCACGACGACGGCGCCGTCGAAGTCCGCCGGAAGCGCCTGCACCGCGACCTCGACCGCACGGCCGGTGCCGGGGACGTCGTCCTGGTCGACCACGATGGCGTCGGGCGCACGCTCGGTGACCTCGGCCGCGACGAGCTCCCGTTCGTGCCGCACGACGACGGCGACGTGCTCGGGCTCGAGGGACGACGCCGTCCGGAGCACGTGCGCGATGAGCGGCAGCCCGGCGAGGCGGTGCAGGACCTTCGGGGTGGACGACTTCATGCGCGTGCCCTGCCCGGCGGCGAGGACGACGACGGCGATGCGCTGGTCGGTCATGGCTCCATCCTGGCGCACGCTCGCTGCGGAGTCCGGCGGAACCGCGCCAGGGGCGCAACCGTGCGCGGAACCGCAGCCTGCAGGCGGGCCCACACCGCGCCTCCTGGCACCGCCCGACGGGAGGCGTCAGCCGAGGTCCGCCGCGTCACCCGTGCCGCACTTCGACACGCCGCTCATGGTGGTCTTGGTCGTCGCAGCGCCGAACTGGATGCGCTCGACGGCGCCGCCGCCGCCGTTCACCAGGTACCGCTTCGCACCCGACGTCATCTCGTCCGTCGAGTACTCCACCTTCAGTCCGTCCGCCACCCAGGCCGTGCCCACCGCCTTCGTCACGGCCTCCGGGTCGTCGACGCCCGCACCGGTCCGGACGATGTTGTAGAGCGCGCCCGCCGAGCCGTCCGCGAGCACGCAGTCCTGCGCGTACTCGTCGGACTGGTCCGCGTCCCAGTCGACCCCCGAACGGCGCATCGTCTCCTCGACGGAGTCTGCCGCCTGTCGGCGCTGGTGCTCTGCGGTCGGTGCAGCCTGCACGGTGTCCTCCTTGGTCGGGGTGCCCGCCGCGCAGCCCGCGAGCAGGATCGCGGCGAGCAGCACCGTCCCGATCACCGTCGGTCGCCTGGAGGAGATCGGCGTCGAACGCCGCCCCCACACGCTCACCCGAGCTCCGATGCCACGACGACCGCAGGGGCGCGCACGGACGCCCGCACCTCAGCCGAGGTCCGCTGCGTCACCCGTCCCGCAGCGGGAGACCGCGGCGAGCGAGCTTCGAACGGTCGCCGCCCCGAACTGGATGCGCTCGACGGCACCACCCGCCCCCTTGACGACGAACTGCCGGCTGCCGTCGTTGAGCGACGACTCCGAGTACTTGACGGTCAACCCGTCCGCAGCCCACGACCGGCCGACGGTCCGCACCGCAGCCTCGGGGTCGGGAACTCCCGCGCCGATGCGGGCGAGGTTGTAGAGCGCTCCGGACGTGCCGTCACCGAGGAGGCACTCCTGGGCGTACTCGTTCGCCTGCGAGTCGTCCCACGTGACGCCCGACGTCCGCATGGTCGCGTCGACGTAGGCGGCGGCGAGATCACGCTGGTGCTGGACGGTCGGTGTGCTCGGTGTGGTCTCCACGGAGGTGCCTCCTGTCGGCGGACCCGAACACGCGGCGAGCGCCAGTGTCAGGGCGAGGGTCAGGGCGAGTGCGGGCCCGGCTGCCGTGCCTCGCGGGCGTCCGATCACAGTGTCGGTCCCATCAGGTTGTCGAAGTAGTCCTGCTGCAGGGCGCTCACCCCGGCGTCGTCCGCGGGAGTGAGGTCCTCGCCTCCCACGAACGTAGCCTGCGCGACGTTGTCGAGCGACTCGGTCCCGAGGTTGAAGTACCCCTGGCTGCCGCCGTAGCCGATCGGGTCGTGTGTGGTCACGCCGGCACCCTCGCCGGGGTCCCCACCGTTCGTCCCGAAGGTCGTCGCGCCGAACGAGGCGTCCATCGGGTCCTGGCGACCGCTGCCTGCTCGGCCGACCCAGGCCCACTGGTCTCGCGGGTCGTCCGTGAACGGGATACCGGGGCTCCCCTGGCCGGCGTAGACGTGGTCGGCCGCGATACCAGACGCACCTCCGACGTCCTGCTCGATGCCTGCCGAGGCGACGCTGACGAAGGAATCGACGTGCACACCGTGATCGTGGAGCGCGTCCGATGCCACCGTGGTCCCGTAGGAGTGCCCGACCACGTTGAGTGTCGGCGAATCGGGACGCGCCGCCCCGAAGCCGAGGAGGTCGGCACTGAGCCGGTCCGCCCCGGCCCGGGCCGCGTCGCCGTGCAGGACACCCATCGTGGTGAGGCCGCTCGGTACCGGCGGCGCCTCGTAGTTCATCCACGCGACGACCGCGTGCTCGGCGCCGGTCGCGTTCTTGCCCTCCTGCGCCGTCCAGAGGTTCTGGGCCGCGGTGGTCCACCCGGTCGTGTCCTTGGTCGTCGTGCCCATCCCGGGCACCATGTACGTCACGTTCTCCGCGGTGTCCACGTCACCGACCGCCACCGCAGCGAGCGGCGGCTGGTGGTCGGTGGCGAGGGTGAGCAGCGCGCGACCGGGCTTCGCCGTCGACGCCAGGGTCTTCTCGATGTTCCGGTACGCGTCGAGGTTCGCCTGCGCCGCCTCGATCGACTGGTCCGCCGCCTGCGACGCCGGCCACCCGAGCCCCACGCGCCGGTCCTTCGCGTCCGCGAGGTCCTGCTCGGCCTGGGCCACGGCCGACACGAGCGTCATCCGGTTCGCCCGGTCCCGCGCCCAGGCCGGCAGCCCCGCGAGGTTGCCGACGACCGCGGGCAGCGATGCGATGAGCGCGTCCTGGGCGGCGCTGTGCTCGGCGCCGGTCGTGTCCTTCCCACCGCCCAGGGTCTTCCAGAGCGCGGCGACCTCGTCGGGCGACATGTCGGCGATGCGGTCGGCGAGGTTGCGGTCGAGCATCAGGAGCGCGCCGA
Source organism: Curtobacterium sp. NPDC086286 (assembly GCF_044746255.1). Classification (NCBI taxonomy): domain Bacteria; kingdom Bacillati; phylum Actinomycetota; class Actinomycetes; order Micrococcales; family Microbacteriaceae; genus Curtobacterium; species Curtobacterium sp. NPDC086286. The sequence continues at coordinate 423,118 of NZ_JBIVBW010000002.1, read as the reverse complement.
GTTCGGTCGGCGACAGGCCCGCGAGCATCGACGCGAGGTCCTCGTCGGACGCGCCGACACCACGTCCCTCGATGCTGCCGAGGCGTCCGAGCGTCTCGGGGCCGGTGATCACCCGGAGCAGCGCCTGGTCGGCCGTCGTGCGGTCCTGCACGAGCTGCTCCCACCGGGCGTCGAGCGCTGCGGACCGGTCGCCGGCGTCGGCGATCGCCCGCTCCGCGTTCGCGAGGCTCTTGGCGTCCGCCTCGGTCGCGTCGTCGGCCTTCGCGGCGGAGCGCAGCGTCGGCAGCGTGAGCTGCTGTCCGGCGAGCTCGGCCGCGACGGTCCCGCGCTGCAGGCGGATCGCGTCCGCGTCGTCCTTGATGCGCTGGACGTCCTTCGCGTACTGGTCGAAGGCGTCCCCGGCGGCGTCGAAGAGCGCCACGAGGCCGGACGCGCTCGGCCGCATCTCGTCGAGCAGTGCTGCGAAGCGGGTCTGCGCGTCGCCCTTCCACGTCGGCGATGCGGTGACGTCGGACGCCCCGGCGATCTTCGCCAGGGCGTCCTGCACGGCGTCGGCCCGGTCGTGCCAGTGCTTCCCCAGGGCGGTGATGCCGGCGGGGTCGCCGACGTCCGGCTCCTCGCCGCTCACTTGCCGTCCGCCTGCTTCGCGAGGGCGGCTTCCTGCGCGTCGACCTGCGCACCGAGGTCGTGCGGGAAGGTCGCGGCCTGCTCGAGGGCCGCGTCGACGGCGTCGATCATGCCCTGGTGGGCGAGCGACAGGCCGGCGGTGCGGCTGACCACCTCGGTCACGCCGAGGCAACCGGTGTCGAGGCCCGTGAACCGGGCGGTGTCCGCACCGAGTGCGGTCCGGGCGTCGGTCAGCGCGGTCGCGACCGCCGCGAGCGTCTCCGACTCGATCCGCAGTTCTGCGGCCCCCATGCGTTCCCCCCGTCGTTCCCCCGTGGACGTCGGAGACGATAGCACCACGGTCTCCGACACGCTCGGACTCAGCGCCCGTCCACCGGCTCCCGCTTGACGAACGCCATGAGCACCAGCCCCGCCACGAGCACCACGACGACCCCGAGGATCCCGTACCGCGTCGATCCGCCGACCGTCACCGCCACCCCGAAGAGCGCCGGCGCGAGGAACGACGCCGCGCGCCCGGTCGTGGCGTACAGGCCGAAGAGCTCGCCCTCGCGGCCGGGCGTCGCCAACCGCGCCAGGTACGCCCGCGAGGACGACTGGACCGGCCCGACGAACAGCGCCAGCGTCAGGCCGAGGACCCAGAAGCCCGCGGGGACGTTCCCCACCGCGAACACGCCGATCCCGCACACCGCGAGCCCGACGAGCGACACCGTGATGATCGCGCGTGAACCGAACCGGTCGTCGAGCCTGCCGGACAGGAACGTGGCGATGCCCGCGACGATGTTGGCCGCGATGGCGAAGAGGATCACCTGCGACGGGCTGAAGCCGAACACCTGCGCGGCGACGATCCCGCCGAAGGTGAACACGGCGCCGACGCCGTCGCGGAACACCGCGCTCGCCAGCAGGAACGCGAGGACGTTCCGGCGCTCGCGCCAGAGCCGCGCGATGTCCCGCCCGAGGTCCCGGTACGCCCCGAGCAGGGTGCCGGCGCGCGAACGGTCCGGCGCGGCCTCGGGGACGGTGACGAACAGCGGGATCGAGCTCACCGCGAGCCACACGGCGGCGATGCCGATCGCGACGCGGACGTCCCACTGCCCCGAAGCCACGGTCGCGGGGAGCTGCAGGAGCCCCGCGACGTCGCCCCCGCCGAAGTCCTGGATGCAGAGCACGAGCAGGACGACGAGCAGCACGATGCCGCCGAAGTACCCGGCCGCCCAGCCGATCGCCGAGACGCGTCCGGTCTGCTCCCCCGACGCGACCTGTCCGAGCATCGCGTTGTAGCCGACGCTCGCGATCTCGTAGGCGACGGTCCCGATGCCGAGCAGGGCCGCACCGAGCAGCAGGTACGGCTGGCTCGGCGCGACGAACACCATGCCGCCGATCGAGAGCGCGATGCCGATCGTGGCGATGAGCACCGACCGGCGCCGGTGCCCGGACGTGTCCGCCAGGCGTCCGACCGCCGGGGCGACGAGCGCGACCACGATGCCGGCGATCGTCAGTGCCGTCGACACGACGGCCGCGTTGTGCGCGAGCTCCCGCTCGACGAGCGCCTTCCCGGCGGCGGACGTGTCGGCGACGAGCGCCGGGTCGACGAACGCGCGGCTCGCCAGGTACGTGCTGAAGACGAAGGTCGTCACGACCGCGTTGAACGCCGCGGATCCCCAGTCCCACAGAGCCCAGGACACGAGGGCGCGGCGGTCGGTGCGCTGCGGCACGGCAGCCGCGGGTGAAGCCGTCATGCGCGAACCGTAGCGCGTCCGGGTGTCGCGGCGGTGGCCCCAGTGGGGGCGTCCCGACGCGGGTCGCGTGCCCTGGTGGCGACTCCAGGACGGACGGGAGGGACGGTGCGGGCCCGCCCCGTCCCTCCCGTCCGTCGTCCGGTCACGTCGCGGACGGCACGCCACCCGGGTAGACGACCGACTTGAGCGACTCGGGGTCGGTGTCGCTCTCGAGGGCCTCGCGGACGTCGCCGAGGCCGAAGCGACCCGTGACCAGCGAGTCCAGGTCCACCTGTCCCGACGCGACCAGCTCGATCGCGACCGGCCACGTGCCGGTGTACCGGAAGATCCCGGTGACGGTGACCTCGAGGTTCTGGATGTGCTCGACCGGCAGCGTCATCTCGGAGTTGCCGAGCCCGACGAGGACGGCGGCCCCGGCCGGTCCGACGGCCTTGATGCCGTCGGAGACGGCCCGCGGTGCACCACTGGCGTCGATGAAGGCGTCGAACGGCGGCAGGTCGGACGCCACGGAGACCACGGTGGGGTCGACGGTCTCGGTCGCGCCGAAGGAGAGCGCACGCTCGCGGCGCTCCGGGACGAGGTCGCTGATGACGATCCGCGAGGCGCCGAACGCCCTCGCGGCCTGCGCGCAGATGATGCCGATCGGACCGGCCCCGGCGATGAGCACGCTCGACCCGGGGACGATCCCGGCCTTGCGGACCGCGGCGATGCCGACGGAGAGGGGTTCGAGCAGGGCTCCGGCCTCGAACGACACCGAGTCGGGCAGCGTGTGCGCGAACTCGGACTCGATCGTGACGAACTCGGCGAACGCCCCGTCCACCGGCGGCGTCGCGTAGAAGCGCATGTGCGGGCAGAGGTTGTACCGCCCGGCGAGGCACTGGGGGCAGCGGTGGCACGGTCGCTGCGGCTCGATCGCCACGCGCTCCCCGACGCGGGACGGGTCGACGCCCTCGCCGACCGCGGTGATCGTGCCGGAGAGCTCGTGGCCGAGCACGAGGGGCTCCTCGACGACGAAGTCCCCGATCCGGCCGTGCCGGTAGTAGTGCACGTCGGAGCCGCACACGCCGACCGCGGCGACCCGGACGAGGACGTCGCCGGGGTCGACCGCGGGGACGGGGCGGTCCTCGACGGTGAGGTCCTGGGTGCCGAGCAGCACGCTGACGCGCTGGGTGGAGGTCATGCGGTTCTCGCTTCCTCGGCCGCGTCGTCGCGGCCGGACGGATGGGTGGTCGTGGGGGTGGGTGTGGCTGTGGCTGTGGCCGACACCGCGTCGGTGATCCGGTCCGGGTCGCGCAGCAGTGCGCCGAACGCGATCTCGGCGGCCCCGTGCTCGAGCACGTCGGACCCGAGCGCGGCCGGCACGATGCGGAGCCGGTCGGCGGTCCCGGTCATCGACTGCGCTCGGACGTCGTCGAGGATCCGGTCGCCGACGTGGTCGAGCAGCACGCCGAGGAAGCCGCCGAGCACGACGACCGACGGGTTCACGGTGTGGATCGCGTTGCGGAGGGCCGTGGCGAGGGCGGTCACCTGGCGGTCCACGACCCGTTCGACCTCGGGTCGGCCCTCGGCGAGCGCCGCGGCGAGGGCGACCAGGTCGTCCGGAGCGGTCCCGGCCGCGGTCGCCAGGGCGTCACGGGAGGCCTCGGTCTCGAGGCAGCCGACGGCACCGCAGTGGCACCGGATGCCGTTCGCCGCGACGAAGGTGTGTCCGAGCTCGCCCGCGTACCCGTCGGCACCGCTCAGCGGACGGCCGGCCGTGATGACCCCGCCGCCGATGCCGCTCGCGCCGCCGTTGAGGTACACGAGGTCGTCGACGCCCCGGCCGCTGCCGGCGAGCCGTTCCGCCCAGGCGCCGAGGTTGGCGTCGTTCGCGGCCCGCACCGGCAGTCCGGTCCGTTCGGCGAGGGGCTCGGCGAAGGGCGCGTCGTGCCAGCCGAGGTGCGGTGCGTACTGGACGGTCCCGTCCTCCACCCGGACCGTCCCGGGCACGGCGACCCCGATCCCGACGAGCCGGAGCGTCGCGGTGCCGGCCGACCCCGGACGGATCCGGTCGAGCAGCCCGGCGACGGTCTCGACGGCCTCCGCGGGCGTGGGCGGACGGTGCTGCGGTTCGACGAGGCGGCTCCGCACCGTGCCGTCGAGCCCGACGAGGGCGACCGAGACGGCGTCGACCTCGACCGTGACGGCGGCGGCCACGACGTCCGGCGCGGCCCGGACGACCGGACTCGGCCGCCCGACGCCGGTCCCCGGTGCCCCGGCGGCGGGGAGGTCCTCGTGCAGGAGGCCGCGGTCGACGAGTTCGCCGACGAGCGCGAGGGTCGTCGAGCGGTTCAGGCCGGTGCGCCGGGTGATCTCGGCGCGGGTGATCGGCCCCTCCTCGTGGACGAGCCGGAGGACGCGCGCCGCGTTGCCCGGCGCGGGCGCGGGCGCAGGCGTCGCGGCGGTCGTGCTCGTCATCGGTCCCTCGTCGTGGTCGGTGGGCGGGTGGTGGCGGCGCGCTACCGCGACCGCGAGAACGCCGCGTCGAACGCGGCCTCGGGCGGCGCGATCGTGCCCAGCTTCCGGACGAACGCCAGTGCCTCCGGCCCGCCGACGAGCCGGTCCATGCCGGCGTCCTCCCACTCGACGCTCGTCGGCCCGGCGTACCCGATGTGGTTCAGCACGCGGAACACCCGCTCCCACGGCACGTCCCCGTGCCCGGCGGTGACGAAGTCCCACCCGCGCCGGGGGTCGCCCCACGGCAGGTGCGACGACAGTCGTCCGTTGCGCCCGTCGAGCTGCTTCACCGACTCCTTGCAGTGCACGTGGTACACCCGGTCGGCGAAGTCGAGCAGGAACGCGGCGGGGTCGAGGTCCTGCCAGACGAAGTGCGACGGGTCGAAGTTGAACCCGAACGCGGGGCGGTCGGCGAACACCTCGAGCGTCCGCTTCGCCGTCCAGTAGTCGTAGGCGATCTCGGAGGGGTGCACCTCGAGCGCGAAGCGGACGCCGACCTCCTCGAACACGTCGAGGATCGGCGACCACCGGTCGTGGAAGTCCTGGTACCCGGCGTCGATCATCGACGCGGGCACGGGTGGGAAGCCCGCGACGGTCTTCCAGATCGAGGATCCGGAGAACCCGGTGACGGTGTCGACCCCGAGCGCCGCGGCGGCACGCGCGGTCCACTGCAGTTCCTCGGCGGCACGCTGCCTGACGCCCTCGGGGTCGCCGTCGCCCCACACGTGCGGCGCGAGGATGTCCTCGTGCCGCTGGTCGATCGGGTCGTCGCACACGGCCTGGCCGGTGAGGTGGTTCGCGATCGTCCAGACCTGCAGCCCGTTGCGCTCCAGGATCGCCGTGCGGTCCGCGACGTACGCCGGGTCCGTCGCGGCGCGGCGGACGTCGAGGTGGTCGCCCCAGCAGGCGATCTCGAGGCCGTCGTACCCCCACTCGCCGGCGAGACGGGCGACCTCCTCGAAGGGCAGGTCGGCCCACTGGCCGGTGAAGAGGGTGACCGGCCTGGAGGCGCGGGTCGTCACCGCCTCGTCGGTTCCGTCCGTCGTCGTCATCGTCGTCGTCCTTCCTCGCTGCGTGTGCTGGTCACCATGATCCCGGGGTCGCGCCGGCGGGGACCGTCTCCGGCCGGTCGACGCGGGACGCCACCGTGACGACGGTGTGCTCCCGCGAGGCGGTCTGGACGGCCTCCATGACCTCGAGCACGTGGAACGCGAGGTCCCCCGACGCCCGGTGCGGCCGGTCGGTCGCGATCGCGTGCGCCATGTCCGCGAGTCCGTACCCGCGGCCGGCGTCGGCGTACCCGGCCGACACGGGCAGCTCGCGCCACTCGCGGTCGTCGGCCGTCGCGATCGACACCGGGTCCGAGAAGCGGTTCGGGTCCGGGACGGCGAGACTGCCCGCGGTGCCGTGCACCTCGAACAGCGGCGCCCGGGTCGCCCACACCTCGAACGAGACGGTGACCGTGGAGACGACTCCGCTGGCGTGTTCGAGCACGGCGACGACGTGGGTGTCGACGTCGACGGGGATCGGTGCGCCGGCGAACGGCCCGGTCGCGATGGTCCGCTCACGGGTCGACCGGGTGGCGCTGCCGCTGACCCGGGCGACGGGGCCGAAGAACTGCACGAGGCTCGTCAGGTAGTACGGCCCCATGTCGAGCAGCGGGCCGCCGCCGGGCTGGTAGTAGAACGCCGGCGCCGGGTGCCAGAGTTCGTGCCCCGGAGCGCTCCACGACACCGCGGCACCGACCGGGTCGCCGATCAGCCCGTCGTCGAGTGCTGCGCGCGCGGTCTGGATCCCCGTCCCGAGCACCGTGTCCGGCGCGCTGCCGACCCGCAGGCCCGAGCGTGCGGCCAGTTCGAGCACCGGTGCGGCCTCGGCCGTCGCGAGTGCGAGCGGCTTCTCGCCGTAGACGTGCTTGCCGGCGTCGAGGGCCCGGGTGGCGACCTCGGCGTGCGCGGCCGGGATCGTCAGGTTGAGCACGACGTCGACGTCGTCCGCGGCGAGGAGCTCGTCGACGCTCGTGCCCCGGACGCCCTGGGCGTCGCCCACCGACCGGGCGCGGTCGACGTCGAGGTCGGCCACGGCGGTGAGCGCCAGGCCGGGCAGCGCCGGGAAGTGCTCGAAGTACTGCTGGCTGATGTTGCCGACACCGACGACACCGACCCGCAGTGCCGGACCGTTCACCGGGCTGCCCACAGGAGTCCCCTCTCGATGATCGTGCGGAGCGGCTGCGACTCGACGACCTCGAGCCGGTGCCCGGGTGCCGAGACGAACACGCGTCCCTCGCCCCACTGCCGGGTCCAGATCGCCGGCGCGGTCACCGGACGGTTCCAGGCGTCGAAGTCCCGCGCCTCCTGCGTGGTCGTCGCCAGCACGTCGTTGTACTCGTCGGAGAGCACCCAGTACTGCTCGGTCACGAGGTCGAAGTCCTCGATGCCCTGCGTGATCGGGTGCTCGTGCCCGAGGTCGGTGATGTGCACCGTGTACGGGATGTAGTTGTCGGACTGCTCGCCGGTGCGCTCCGACGGGTGCTTGCCCGCGTGGTGCGCGAACTGGCCGCCGATCATGTGGAGGTAGTCGGCGGTGTTGCGGAACGCGTCCGCGATCCCGCCGTGCCAGCCCGCGAGGCCGGCGCCGCCGAGGACGGCCCGCTGCAGCCCGGCGAACTCGTCGTCGGCGATGGTGGACATCGTGACGACCTGCACGATCAGGTCGACGTCCGCCATGACCGACTCGTCGGCGTACACCGCGGTCGAGTCCGACACCTGCACGTCGAACCCGTTGTCCCGCAGGAACGGCACGAACGCGTCGGTGGTCTCGACCGGCATGTGCCCGTCCCACCCGCCGCGGACGACGAGGGCGTGCTTCGTCGGAGCCACTCAGATCACCGTCCAGGCGCTGCCGTCGGCGGCGCTCCGCTCGACCGCGTCGAGGACCCGCTGCACGTGCAGCCCGTCCTCGAACGACGGCGACGGGTCGGTGCCCGCGACGATCGCCTCGACGAAGTCCTTCACCTCGTGGCTGAAGGTGTGCTCGTACCCGATGAGGTGCCCGGTCGGCCACCAGGCGGCCATGTACGGGTGCTCGGGCTCGGTGACCAGGATCCGCTGGAAGCCCTGCTCCCCCGCGGGTGCCGTGGCGTCGTAGAAGCGCAGCTCGTTCATCGACTCGAGGTCGAACTGGATCGCACCCGCCGACCCGCTGATCTCGAGCGTGAGGCCGTTCTTCCGGCCGGTCGCGTAGCGCGTCGCCTCGAACGTGCCGATCGCCCCGTCGGCAGCGCCACCGGCGAGCCGTCCGAGGAAGAAGGCGGCGTCGTCGACGGTGACCTGCCCGCGTTCGGTCGAGGCGGTGCCGGACAGCCCGACGCCCTCGGCCATCAGCGGACGTTCGGTCACGAAGGTCTCGAGGGTGCCGGACACGGTCGACAGCTGTGCGCCCGTGACGTGCTCGACGAGGTCGATCGCGTGCGCGCCGATGTCACCGAGCGAGCCGGAGCCGGCGAGCGCCTTGTCGAGCCGCCACGTCATCGGGCCGTCCTCGTCGGCGAGCCAGTCCTGCAGGTAGAGCGCGCGGACCTGTCGGACGGTGCCGAGCCTCCCGTCCTCCACCAGCCGCTTCGCGAACGCGATGGCGGGCACCCGGCGGTAGCTGAAGCCGACCATCGCGCGGACGCCGTCCGCCCGTGCGGCGGCGGCTGCCGCGGTCATCGCCTCGGCCTCGGCGACGGTGTTGGCGAGGGGCTTCTCGCACAGGACGTGCTTGCCGGCCTCGAGCGCCGCGATCGCGACCTCGACGTGGGACGAGCCGGGCGAGCAGATGTCGACGACGTCGATGTCCGGGTCGGTGACCACGGCGCGCCAGTCGGTGGACGCGGCCTGCCAGCCGTACTGCTGCCGCGCCGCCTCGGTCCGTTCCGGGTCACGGCCGACGATGACGGCCATCTCCGGTTCGACCCCGAGGTCGAAGAACCTCGGTGCGGTGCGCCACCCCTGTGAGTGCGCGGCTCCCATGAAGCCGTGGCCCACCATGGCCACTCGAAGTCGGTCCTGTGCCATCCGCTCGCTCCCTTGCGATCACGTCCTTGCCAGAGTCAACACTACCGCTTATGTTGGGCGCGGCAACATTTTGTTTCGACGACGAACGGTGACCACCATGGCAACGACGCCCACCCGTGCAGACAAGTTCTCCTTCGGTCTCTGGACCATCGGCTACAACGGATCCGACCCCTTCGGCGGCCCGACCCGCCCCGCCCTCGACGTGGTCGAGGCCGTCGAGAAGCTCGACGAGCTCGGCGCCTACGGCCTGACCTTCCACGACGACGACCTCTTCGCGTTCGGCTCGACCGACGCCGAGCGCCAGACGCAGATCGACCGCCTGAAGGGTGCTCTCGACGCCACCGGCATCGTCGTGCCGATGGTCACGACGAACCTCTTCTCCGCCCCGGTGTTCAAGGACGGCGGCTTCACCTCGAACGACCGCCAGGTGCGCCGGTTCGCGCTCCGCAAGGTCCTGCGCAACATCGACCTCGCCGCCGAGCTCGGCGCGTCGACGTTCGTGATGTGGGGCGGCCGCGAGGGTGCCGAGTACGACAGCGCGAAGGACGTGCAGGCCGCGCTCGAGCGCTACCGCGAGGCCGTGAACCTCCTCGCCCAGTACGTCACCGACAAGGGCTACGGCATCCGGTTCGCCATCGAGCCGAAGCCGAACGAGCCCCGCGGCGACATCCTGCTGCCGACCCTCGGCCACGCGATCGCGTTCACCGAGACGCTCGAGCGCCCGGAACTCTTCGGCATCAACCCCGAGGTCGGCCACGAGCAGATGGCCGGGCTGAACTTCACGGCCGGCATCGCCCAGGCGCTGTACCAGGGCAAGCTCTTCCACATCGACCTCAACGGTCAGCGCGGCATCAAGTACGACCAGGACCTCGTCTTCGGGCACGGCGACCTGCAGAACGCGTTCTCGCTCGTCGACCTGCTCGAGCACGGTGCGCCCCAGGGCGGCCCGGCGTACGACGGCCCCCGCCACTTCGACTACAAGCCGAGCCGCACCGAGGACATCACGGGCGTCTGGGACTCCGCGGCCGCGAACATGCGCATGTACCTCCTGCTCAAGGAGCGCGCGCAGGCGTTCCGCGCCGACCCCGAGGTGCAGGCAGCGCTCGAGGCCTCGAAGGTCGGCGAGCTGTCGACGCCGACGCTCAACGACGGCGAGTCGTACGACGCGTTCCTCGCCGACCGCTCCGCGTACGAGGACTTCGACGCCGACGCGTACTTCGGCGGCAAGGGCTTCGGCTTCGTGAAGCTGCAGCAGCTCGCCATCGAGCACCTCATGGGCGCTCGTGGCTGACCTGGTCGCAGGGGTCGACTCGTCGACCCAGTCCTGCAAGGTCACGATCCGTGACGCCGCGACCGGCGCCGTCGTCCGGGAGGGACGCGCGTCCCACCCGGACGGCACGTCCGTCGACCCCCGCCACTGGTGGGACGCGCTCGGCACCGCCGTCGCGGACGCCGGCGGGCTCGCCGACGTCGGTGCCGTCGCGATCGCCGGGCAGCAGCACGGCATGGTCGCGGTGGACGCGGACGGCCGCGTGGTCCGCGACGCGCTGCTGTGGAACGACGTCCGCAGTGCCGACGCGGCCGCGCAGATGGTCGCGGAGCGGGGCCAGGAGGCATGGGTCGCCCGCACGGGTCTGGTGCCGGTGGCGTCGTTCACCGGTACCAAGCTGCGGTGGCTCCGCGACGCGGAGCCCGAGAACGCCGGCCGGGTCGCGGCCGTCGCCCTCCCCCACGACTGGTTGTCGTGGCGGCTGCGCGGGTACGGTCCGGCCGACGAGAGTCCGCTCGGCCCCGGCCTCGACGCCCTCGCCACCGACGGCTCCGACGCCAGTGGCACGGCCTACTGGGACCCGGTGCGGCGCGAGTACGACGCGGAGCTGTTCGAGTCGGCGCTCGGACGACCGATGCGCGTCGCCGGTGCCACGGGTTCCGCGGACTCCGTCGTCGTGCCGCGGGTCGTCCTGCCCGACGAGGCGATGGGCGCGCTCACCGCGGACGTCCAGCTGCCGAACGGCGCGGTGGCACCCTCGGGGCTCCTCGTCGGCGCCGGACTCGGCGACAACGCCGGGGCAGCGCTCGGCCTCGGACTCGGCCCGGGTGACGTCGCGGTGTCCCTCGGCACGAGCGGCACGGTCTTCGGGGTCACCGACGCCGAGGTGCGCGACCCGAGCGGGACCGTGGCGGGCTTCGCCGACGGGAGCGGGTCGCGCCTCCCGATCGTCACGACGCTCAACGCGGCGCGCGTGCTCGAGGTGATCGGCGGCCTGCTCGGCGTGGACCACGACGCGCTCGGCGAGCTGGCGCTGCAGGCGCCGGCGGGTGCCGACGGGCTCGTGCTCGTGCCGTACTTCGTCGGCGAGCGCACGCCGAACCGACCGGACGCGACGGCCTCGCTGCTCGGCATGACGCCGGGGACGACGGACCGGGCGCACCTCGCCCGGGCCGCGGTCGAGGGGATGCTGTGCGCGCTCGCGGACGGCCTCGCGGCGGTCGAGGGCACCGGTGTCACCGTCGAGCGGCTGCTGCTCATCGGCGGTGCCGCGCGCAACGAGGCCGTGCGGGTCGTCGCTGCGCAGGTGTTCGGTCGTGACGTCCTCGTGCCGGAGCCGGGCGAGTACGTGGCGGCCGGCGCGGCGAAGCAGGCGGCGTGGGTGCTCACCGGGAGCCTGCCGGCGTGGGAGACGGCGACCACGGTCGTGGCCGGCGACCCGCACCCCGAGGTGCTCGAGCAGTACCGGGCTGCCGCGCGCTGAGCGGCTGCTCGTCCGTTCGTCCGTCCGTTCGTCCGTTCGTCCGTTCGTCCGTTCGTCCGTTCGCGGACACTCCCGCCCCCGACGCCGTCCACCACGGCGTCGGGGGCATCATCGTCCCCGGAGGAGACCACATGCCGTACACCGACCTGCCCCTCGACGCCCTGCGCGCCTACCGACCCGACGTCCGCCGGCCGGACGACTTCGACGCCTTCTGGGCCGACACCGTCGCCGACGCACGGGCCGCCGGGTCGGGCACCGACCCCGTCCTCGCCGCCGCCGACACCCCGGTGACCGGACTCGTCATCGAGGACCTCACCTTCCCGGGCTTCGCCGGCGACCCCGTCCGGGCCTGGGTCTCACGACCGGTCGACGCCGCCGGGCCGCTGCCGGTCGTCGTCGAGTTCCTCGGCTACAACGGCGGTCGCGGGCTGCCGGGCGAGCGGGTCTCGTGGGCCCTCGCCGGGTACGTGCACGTCGTGATGGACACCCGCGGCCAGGGCAGCGGGTGGGGATCCGGCGGCGACACCCCGGACCCGCACGGCTCCGGCCCGCACATCGGCGGCTGGATGACGAGCGGCATCGGGTCCCCCGCCGACCACTACTACCGGCGCGTGTACACCGACGCCGTCCGACTCGTCGACGCCGTCCGCTCGCTGCCGGGCGTCGACCCGGACCGCATCGCGCTGACCGGCGGGAGCCAGGGCGGCGGGATCACCATCGCCGCGGCCGCGCTGGTCGAGGCGCACGTCGGACCGATCACGGCGCTCCTGCCGGACGTCGCGTTCCTCAGCGACTGGGAGAACGGCACCGCCGTCGCCGTGGGTGGTCCGTACCTCGAGCTCGCGCGGTACCTGTCGGTGCACCGCGACGCGATCGACACCGTGTGGGACACGGCCGCGTACTTCGACGGGGTGCACTTCGCGGCGGGGATCACCGCGCCGGCGCTGTTCTCCGTCGCGCTCATGGACGACGTGGTCCCGCCGCGGACGACCTTCGCGGCCTACAACGCGCTCGGCTCGGTGGACAAGGCGATCGAGGTGTACCCGTACAACGGGCACGAGGGCGGCGGGTTCGCGCACTGGGAGCGGCAGGTGGCGTTCCTGCGCGAGCGGGGCTGAGCGGCCGGGCGACGCGCGGGTCAGTACCAGCGGCGGACGAACTGCTCCAGGACGTTCTTCACGACCTGGACGGGGCCCGGCGCGGGCTCCCCGCTGTCGCGGCCGATCCGGCGCAGCAGGGCGGCCTGGGCGTCCTCGTACTCGGCCACCTCGTCGGCGGAGTAGTCCGACGGCGGGACGGTCCGGATGGCACTCACCGCTTCGAGCCGCTCCAGCCCCCACCGGAACCCGACCGGGTCCGGCGCCGCTTCGACGAGCGCCACGAGGGCTGCGTCGGAGTAGGTGCCCCGGGGATCGGCTGCGGCGGAGATGAAGTCCGTCAGCCCGCGGAGCGCCGGCCCCGACCCGCCGGCTCGCATGTGCACGCGCCGCGCTCGGCTGCAGAGGTCGTAGAGGAGTCCGTCGTCCACGGACCGAGCGTGGCACACCGGAGTGCCTCCACGCCACCAGGACTGGGTACTCCCCCGTCGGGCGTCGCGCTCCTAGGCTCGGTCGCCGTGACCGACATCGCTCCCGGAGCCCACGTGCCCGCCACCCGACCCGACGCCGCGCCGACCGCAGGTGCTCCGACCGCGGTCGCTCCGCTGAGCCTCATCGCGGTCGTGGCCATCGCGCTCGCCTTCGTCGCGCCGATCGGCGGGGTCGTCGTCGGGTTCATCGCCCGCCGTGAGGTCCGCCGCACCGGCGAGCGCGGCGACGGCCTCGCCTTCGCGGCGGTGCTCATCGGCGCGACGCTGACGCTCGTCACGGTCGTGCTGCCGGCCGCCGTCGCCGCGTCCGGCTTCCTCGGGTTGGGCGTGCCGTTCGGCCTCGGCCTGCCGTTCGGCGCGGGGTCCTGACCGTCAGTGACCGACGAGTGACGTGACCGCGTCGACGACGATCTGCCGTCGCCGCGCCGGCACCACCGCGCGCGTCAGGGCCTCGGACTCCGCGGAGGCCTCGCTCCAGAACGCCGCGAGGTGCAGCACGAGGCCGAGCAGCACGGCGGGTCGGTAGCTGCGCGGCAGGACGCCGGCCCGCTGCGCCCGCTCGACCTCGGCGACCATCGTGGTCCGGCGTTCGACGATCGCCTCGAGCGGAGCGGCCGACGCGCGCTCGAGCCGGTGCCAGGTCGCCAGCCGCTGGGCCCAGGGCCGCTCGGTCCACGAGTCGTGCAACCGGCCGGCGAACCCGGGCAGGTCGTCGGTGTCGAGCGGGACGAGGTCGAAGGTCTCGGCGACGGTCTGCTCGACGAGCGCGTCGAACAACCCCTCCTTGCTGCCGAAGTAGTGGAAGACCTGCGCCTTGTTGCTCGACGCGGCGGCAGCGATCCGCTCGACCTTGCCGCCGACGAGCCCCGCCGTGGCGAACTCGTCGCGCGCGGCGAGCAGGAGGCGTGCGCGGACGGCGTCGGCGGCTGGGGGCGTGAATCGTGCCATGCCGACCACCGTACCGATCCGGACGGTCGTCCCGGGGCGTCAGGGACCACCGTCCCCGCGGATCAGGACGACGCCACAGTGACGAACAGGTACACGGCGAGCGCGACCGAGCAGCACGCGATCGCGACCCGGAGGACCCCGTGCGGCACCCGCCGGGCGACGGTCGGTCCGACGAGCCCGCCGACCACCGCCCCCGCGCCGAGGGCCACGGCGGCGGACCACACGACGTGCCCGGACACCGCGAACACGACCGCCGGCAACAGGTCCGCGGCGAGGAGCAGCACGTTCTTCACGGCGTTCGCACGGTGCAGGGACGACTCCCCGGTGAGCAGCAGCACGGCGATCATGAGCACACCGGACCCGGCGCCGAAGTACCCGTTGTAGACGCCGACCCCGACGATCCCGGCCGAGGCGGCGGCGCCGTGCCCACCCGCGGCGGCACCGGCGGCCCGTGCACGACGACGGTCGATGAACGGCTGCAGCAGCAGGAGCAGTCCCCCGGCGAGCACGAGGAACGGGACGATGCGGTCGAAGAGGTGCGCCGGTGTGACGACCAGGAGCACCGCGCCCGCGAGCGAGGCGGCGACGGTCGTCGGCATCCAGCGACGCAGGACCGCGGGTTCCGCGCGCACCTCGTGCCGCGCGCGGAACGCGGAGCTCGCACCGCTGCCGACGAGCGCGACGGAGTTCGTGACGTTCGCGGCGAGCGGTGGGACCCCGACGGCGAGCAGCGCCGGGTAGGCCACGAGCGAGGTGATCCCGCCGGCGGTGCCGATCACCCCGGCCACCACGCCCGCGACGACGAGGATCCCGACGGTCAGCACGCTCCATGCTGACACGGCGCGGTGGCCGGGGGTGCGATCAGTTGATGCAGGTGCCCTGCTTGCCGTACGCGTTGCCGACCGGGGTGGACGACGGGGTGGCCGCGGGCGCGGACGACCCGGCGCCGGACGAACCGGAGGCGCCGGAGGTGCCGGAGCCGGACGACCCGGAGCGAGCGCCCGTGCCGGAGCCGGAACCGGCCGAACCCGAGCCGGAGCCGGTAGAGCCGGAACCGGCCGAACCCGCGCCGGAACCGGACCCGGATCCGGACCCGGCAGCCCCCGCGGCCCCGACCGTGTGCCCGTCGGTCCCGAGCACGAGCGTCACCCCCGACACCGTGGCCGACAGGACCGCCGTGGCTCCGGGGACCGCCGCCACGACGGCCTTCGCCGCGGCCTCGGCGCCCTTCGGGTACTCGACGACCGTGGCCGCCGTGGTGGTGGTGTCGCTCGGCGCCCCGACCACGAACCCCTTCGCCGTGAGCGCTGCCGAGGCGGCCGTCGCGCCGCCCGGCGTGGAGCCGCCGTTCTGCACGGACACGTGCACGCTCGACGGGGACGCCGCCTTCGCCGCCGTGTACGCCGCGGGCGCGCCCACGATGCCCTGGATGAACGCCGGCACCGCGCCGAAGTCCACCGCCACCGTCGAGTAGCCGTCGATGGTCGGGGTCCCCGCGGTGGGGATGGTCGTCGACCGGATGCTCGACAGGTCGATGCTGCGGAACGTGTTGACGAGGCTCGGGATGCTCAGGCCGTCGTCGATCTGCACGGCGTCCCCGACACCGTGCAGCAGGTCCGACACCTTCACCGGGTTGAGGAGGGTGCCGGCGGAGAGGACCTTGCGGGCCTCCTGCGAGAGGAAGTACTGCTGGCGGACCTCGCGGTCGAGGTCACCGCGCGGGAGCCCGTCGCGCTGCCGGACGAACGAGAGCGCCTGCGAGGCGTTCAGCGTCGAGTTCCCTGCGGGGAGGTCGACGTTCGAGTTCGGGTCGTGGGCGGGTTCGTTCAAGCAGACCTGGATCGGCCCGAGCGCCTTCACGAGCTGGTAGAAGCCGAGCAGCGAGACGCGCACGAAGTGGTCGATCTGCAGGCCGCTGATGTTCTCGATGGTCTGGATGAGCAGGCGCATGCCACCGGCGTCGCCGCCGCCGTTCGCAGCACCGTCCGAGAACGCGCTGTTCAGCTTGAACGTGCCGTGGCCGGGGATCGGCACCCACGAGTCGCGCGGGAACGAGATCATCGTCGCGCTGCCCCCGCCCGCGGGGATGTGCAGCACGATCATGGTGTCGGTGTTCGTCGCCCCGTCGTCGAGCTGCGTGCCGAGCTCGGCGAGCTCCTGCGGGGTGGCGTCGGCCGGACGGTGGTCGTCCCCGACGAGCAGGATGTTCTCGGCCGACCCGTCGACGTCGGCGGACGCCGAGGGGTGCGGGAGCGCCACGTGCACCTTGGTCACGGCGCTGTCGAGCTGCGCGTACGACCAGGCCGTGTACCCGCCCGTGAGCACGAGTGCCATCGCGAGGACGCCGCCGATCGCCGGGAAGAGGGTGCGGGCTGCGCGCCGCTGGCGACCGTGGCGGACGGCACCGCGCGCGGTCGGCACGATCGGGTGCTGGCCCCCGTCAGGTTCGTCATGCATGGCGTCACCCTAGGGACGGTCGCTGCACGCGTGCGGAGTCCGCCTGCGGAGCGGTTCAGCGTCCGACGCGCGAGAGCGACTCCGACAGGGCGTCCCTCGTCGCGAGGAGCCGCTGCGCCCGCGCGTCCATGTCGTCCCGGATCGCGACGACCTGGTCGATGATGCCCGGGCACTGGTCCTCGACCTTCCGGCCGCGGGTGCACGGCAGGACCTGTTCGATGAGCGCGGTCGGCAGCCCGAGGTCGAGGAGCATCTTGATCGTGCCGACGGTCTCGACGTCGGACTCGTCGTACTCGCGGTAGCCGTTGGCCCGGCGCTCCGGCCGGATGAACCCGAGCTGCTCGTAGTAGCGCAGCGACCGGGCACTCGCCCCGCTGGCCCGGCTCAGATCGCCGATCTGCATCGTCGCTGCTCCTCGCTTGACCTTGACACTGATGTCAGAGTTTAGCGTGCCGTCCATGCAGATCTTCGTCATCGGCGGCACCGGCTACTTCGGCTCGGTCCTCGTCGAACACCTCCGTTCCGCCGGCCACTCCGTCACCGCGCTCGCCCGTTCCGAGCAGAGCGCCGCCCGCCTGCGAGCGGCCGGCGCAGTACCCGTCGCCGGCTCGATCGCCGACACCGAGGTGCTCCGCACAGCCGCCGCGGCCGCCGACGCGGTGGTGTACGCGGCCTCGGACTACGCACCGACCGCCCAGTCGACCGAGGACGAGCTCGCGGCCGTCCGCGCCGTCACCGCCGGAGCAGCAGAAGCCGCCGGAACGAACGGAACGCCCGGAACGCCCGGAACGAACGGAACGCCCGGAACCACCGGGACCTCCCCGAAGCCCGTCGTCTACACCTCCACCGGACTCGTCTACGGCTTCGACCCGACGGACGTCACCGAGGACGCGGTCCTTCCCGAGGTCAGCGCCCAGCCGGTCAAGGCGCAGGCCGAACGCATCGTGCTCGGCGCGCCGGGCATCACCGGGATCGCCGTCCGCGCCGGGCTCGTCTTCGGCCGCGGCGGGACCGGGCTCGTCACCGGCCTCATCGACGCCGCCATCGCGAACGGCGCCGCGACGTACATCGGCGACGGTGCGAACGCCTGGTACCCCGTGCACGTCGACGACCTCGCCGACCTGTACGTCCGGGCGATCGAGCACCCGGTCGCCGGCGTCGTCAACGCGGTCGGTTCGGTGCCGTTCACCTTCCGGGAACTCGCGGAGGCGATCGGCGACCTCACCGGCACCCCGAGCGTCTCCGTCCCGCTCGAGGTCGCCGAGGCGCAGATGGGCCCGGCGGTCCGGACGCTGACGACGTCCACACACCTCCTCGCGACGAAGGCACGGGCCACCTACGATTGGCACCCGTCCGAGCGGTCACTCGTCGAGGACGTTCGGAACGGGTCCTACACGGCTCCGCCGCGCCCCTGACTCACCGCGTCGGCGGGGACCACACCGGTGTCCCGCCGACGGCCTCGGCGATGCGTCGACTGACCGCGCCGAGCTGCCGCACCTGGGCCGGCGTGAGCGCGTCGAAGACCACCCGCCGGACGAGCGCCTGGTGCGCCGGCGTGGACGCCACGACCTGCTCGTGCCCACTGTCGGTGAGCACGGCGAGGGTGAACCGCCCGTCGGTCGGGTCGACCACGCGGTGGACCCACCCCTTCTGCTCCAGCCGTGTCACCGCGCGGGACAGCCGCGACAGGGTGCCGCTCGCGGCGGCGGCGAGCACGCTCATCCGCAGCGTCCGGTCGGGTTCGCTGTCGAGGGCGAACAGGACGCCGTGCTCGAAGTGCGTCAGGCCGCTGTCACGCTGCAGCTGCGCGTCGAGCGCGGTCGGCAGTCGTTCGAGCACGGTCGCGAGGGCGACCCAGACCTCGAGCTCCTCAGCACTGAGCCCGGTGGTGGCGACGTCGTCCGGCATGGGGAGAGCGTACCACCGTGACTTGCTCAGGCAAGTGATCCTGCGTAGATTGACTTGCCCAGGCAAGTGAACGACACGACAGGAGTACGACGTGGATCTCGACATCAGGGGCCGGACGGCGTTCGTCAGTGGCTCGACGCAGGGCATCGGGTACGCCGTCGCAGCAGCCCTCGCGGCGGAGGGAGCCCGCGTCGTGCTGAACGGACGGGAACGCACGGGGGTCGACGCCGCCGTCGCCCGGATGCGAGCGGCGCTCCCGGGCGCCGAAGTGTCCGGGATCCCGGCGGACTTCGCCGACCCGGCGCAGGTGGACGCGCTGCTCGAGCAGCTCCCGGAGGTCGACGTGCTCGTGAACAACGTCGGACTGTTCGGCCTGGCCGACTTCGGATCGGTCGACGATGCCGAGTGGCAGCGGTACCTCGACGTCAACCTGATGAGCGGCGTCCGACTGTCCCGGGCACTGCTCGACCCGATGGTCGAGCGCGGCTGGGGCCGGATCGTGTTCGTCAGCAGCGAGTCCGGCGTGAACGTGCCCGTCGACATGGTGCACTACGGCGTCACGAAGGCCGCGGTGATCGCGCTCGGCAACGGCCTGGCGAAGCGGACCCGCGGGACGGGCGTCACCGTGAACACGGTCCTCGGCGGCCCGACCTGGTCCGACGGGGTCGCGGCCACGATCGAGACGATCGCGTCGGCGCAGGACGCCCCGGTCGAGGCCGTGCAGGCCGCGGTGATCGGGCAGAACCGCACGACCCTGCTCGAACGGTTCATCCGGCCCGACGAGATCGCGGACCTCGTCGCCTACCTCGCCAGCCCGCGGGCGTCCGCCACGAACGGTGCGGCGGTCCGCGCCGACGGCGGGGTGCTCACCGGGATGCTCTGACCCGGATGCCGGCCACGGACGCGACGGGAGGCGCGGTGCGAGCCCGCACCGCGCCTCCCGTCCGTCCCGTCGTCGGTCCGGTCAGACCCGCTCCCAGGTGACCGTCCGCCGGTCCGACGGCTCGACCTCGCGCACCGGCCCGGTGACGCGGACGACCGCACGCGCCGTGGCGGACCCGGGGACGGGCGCGGGGCAGGTCCCGCCGCCCACCGCGACGATCCCGTCGGCGCGCACCCCACCGGTCGGTCCGGACGCCGCGGCGTGGGACGCGACCCACACCTCCACGTCCCCGGGCTCGACCACCTTCCGCAGGGCACGGTCGGTGAACGAGAACCGCTGGACGGGCACGCTGAACCGCAGGCGCACGGACTCCCCCGGGCCGAGCGCGACCCGGGCGTAGCCGAGCAGCTGGGCGACCGGCCGGGTGACGCTCCCCTGCACGTCGTGCCCGTACAGCTGCACCACGTCCTCGCCCGCACGCTCCCCGGTGTTCCGGACCGTCACCCCCGCGTCGAAGGCCCCCGCGCTGGACACGGTCGGGTCGACGACGAGCTCCTCGTACGCGAAGGAGGTGTACGAGAGCCCGAACCCGAACGGCCGGACGGGCGTCGAGTCGGTCGCGGTCACGTCGGACGGCCCGCCGAGGCGCGGGTGCAGGTACGTGTACGGCTGCGCGCCGGCAGCCCGCGGGAGCGAGACCGGCAGGCGACCGGACGGTGTGGCGGCGCCGGTGAGGAGGTCCGCGATCGCGAGACCGCCGCCCTCGCCGGGGAAGAACGCCTGCACCACCGCGGCCGGACGGGGAGCGTCGCCGTCGAGCGCCCACCCGATGGCGTACGGCCGTCCGGTCAGGAGCACGACGACGGTCGGCGTGCCGGTGGCGACCACCGCCTCGACGAGCTCGCGCTGGACGCCCGGCAGGTCGAGGGACTCGGTGTCGTTCCCCTCGCCGACGGTCCCGCGGCCGAACAGTCCGGCCTGGTCGCCGACGACGACCACCGCGACGTCGGAGCGCTCCGCGACCGCGACCGCGTCGTCGAACCCGGAGCGGTCGTCGCCGGTCACGGCGCAGCCCGCGGCGAACCGGACGGTGTCGGCCCCGAGCGACTCCGTCAGCGCCTCGCGCACGGTCGGGATGGCGAAGCCGAGCGGCAGGTCCGGGTGCGCGGCGAGCACGTGGTTGGCGAAGGAGTAGCACCCCTGCAGGGCCTCGGCGCGATCGGCGTTCGGCCCGATCAGCGCCACCGACGCACCCGGGGCCAGCGGCAGGACCGGCGCCTCGGGTCCGTTCGACAGCAGCACGAGCGACCGCGCCGCGAGCTCCTTCGCGAGCGCCCGGTGCCGAGGGGTGTCGAGGTCGATCCCGGTCGGCGGCTCGTCCTCGAACGCGTCCGGGTCGAGCAGCCCGAGCCGATCCTTCTGCCGGAGCACACGGAGCACCGCACGGTCGACCAGCGCCTCGTCGACGTCACCGGAGCGGACACGGTCGACGAGCGGCCCGAGGTACGCGTCCCCGGTGGGCAGCTCGACGTCGATGCCCGCGGTGAGGGCGAGTGCGGCCGCTTCGCCACGGTCGGCGGCGACGCCGTGCATGACCTCGAGGAACGCGACCGAGAAGTAGTCGGCGACCACCGTGCCGTCGAACCCGAGCCGGCCCCGGAGCAGGTCGGTCAGCAGGTCACCGTTCGCCGCGACCGGCACGCCGTCGACCTCGGCGTACGAGTTCATGACGCTCCGGGCCCCGCCGTCGCGCAGCGCCATCTCGAACGGCGGCAGGAAGACGTCCGCGACCTCGCGCGGCCCGGCGTGCACGGGAGCGTGGTTCCGCCCCGCCTGCGACGAGGAGTACCCGAGGAAGTGCTTGAGCGTCGCGTCCACCCCGGCGCGCTGCAGGCCCCGGACGTAGGCGGTGCCGATCGTCCCGACGAGGTACGGGTCCTCGCCGATGCACTCGTCCACCCGCCCCCACCGCGGGTCGCGGACGACGTCGAGCACCGGGGCGAGGCCCTGGTGCACGCCGAGCTGTCGCATCGAGTCGCCGATCGCCTCGCCGACCTGCTCGACGAGCTCCGGGTCGAAGGCGGCGCCCCACGCGAGCGGCGTCGGGAACGTGGCGGCCTTCCAGGCAGCGAGCCCGGTGAGGCACTCCTCGTGCACGAGTGCCGGGATCCCGAGTCGCGTCTCGCGCTTGAGTCGTCGCTGCTCCGACCACAGCCACGCCGCGCGCTCGTCCGGCTCGACGGGGCGGGTGCCGTAGACGCGGGTGAACTGGCCGAGGCCGTGGCGCGTGACGTCGGCCAGGGTGCGGCCGTCGGCGTCGTCGTGCGCCGCCATCTCCCCCTGCATCGGGGCGACCACGCCGTTCTGGTCGAGCCAGTAGCCGACGAGCTGCGCGGTCTTCTCCTCGAGCGTCATGGCGGCGAGCAGGGCGGTCGCGCGGTCGGCGCCGGTCGCGTCCTCGACACGGCCCGGGTCGGACTGGAGGCGCGGCTCGCGTCCGACGGTCCGTGTCGCGTCCGTCGCCGTCACCCCTTCACCGCCCCGGTCAGGCCGCCGACGATGCGCTTCTGGAAGATCGCGAAGAACACGAGCGCCGGGATCATCGAGAGCGAGGTGAACGCGAGCACCCGGGCGGTGTCGACCGAGTACTGGGACGCGAACGCCTGGACCCCGAGCGGCAGCGTGTAGGTCGACGCGTCGTTCAGGATGAACAGCGGCAGGAGGTAGCTGTTCCAGCTGCCGATGAATGCGAGGATGCCGACCGTCACGACACCGGGGAGCGACAGCGGCACGACCATCCGGAAGAAGAACCCGAGCTTGCTCGCGCCGTCGATGGCGGCCGCCTCCTCGAGCTCGTCCGGGATCGCCCGGAGGAACGGCACCAGGATGATGACCGTCGTCGGCAGGGCGAACGCGATCTGCGGGAGGATCACACCAGCCAGGTTGTTCGTCAGGCCGAGGTCCTTCACGAGGATGTAGAGCGGCGTGATGGCGACCGTGATCGGGAACATCAGACCGGCCGCGAACAGCGAGTAGAGCGCGCCGCTCCCCCGGAACCGGTACCGGGCGAGCACGAAGCTCACCATGAGGCCGAGCACGACCACGCCGAGGGTGGTGGTGACGCCGGCGATCACCGAGTTGCCGAGCTGCTGCCAGAACACGCCGCTCGTCAGGACGTTGACGTAGTTGCCGATCTGCCACGGGTTCGGCAGCCCTGCCGGGCTCGCGGTGATCTGCGAGTTCGTGCGGAACCCGCCGAGCACGATGTACGCGACCGGCCCGATGCACACGGCGATGAACAGCAGCGCGATGAAGTACGTGCCGAGGTTGCGCTCACGCCGGACGGGTCCGGTGTCACGCTGGCGGCGCTTCGGCGCGACGATGGAGGCGGTGGCGGTCATCGGTCGCTCTTCTCGGTCAGGGCGCCGGCGGTGTCGCGGCGCAGGACGAACCGCTGGTAGACGAGGGCGACGACCAGCGAGATGAGGAAGATCACCACGGCGACGGCGTTGCCGTACCCGTAGTTGCCGGACAGGCGGCCGTTGCCGACCATGTAGGTCGCCATCGTCGAGGTCCCGGCGGTCGAGGCGATGTACTGCCCCCAGATGATGTAGACGAGGTCGAACAGCTGGAGCGACCCGATGATCGACAGGAACGCCCAGATGCGGAGCGTCGGTCCGAGGAGCGGCAGCGTGATGCGTCGCTGGATCTGCCAGTAGCTCGCGCCGTCGAGCTGCGCGGCCTCGAACAGTTCCTCGGGGATGCTCTGCAGGCCGGCGAGGAAGAGGATCACCGCGAAGCCGATGTACTTCCACGAGATGATCCCGAGCAGGGTCCACAGCGCGATGTCCGGGTTCGACAGCCAGTCGTTGCGCAGGCCGCCCAGACCGATGCTCTGCAGCAGGTCGTTCAGGGCACCGCTCGACTGGAGCATGAGGCTCCACCCGGTGCCGACGATGACCTCGGAGATGACGTACGGCAGGAAGATGAGGACGCGGATGAGCCCGCGGCCGCGGATGCGCTGGTTGAGCAGCAGCGCGAGCACGATCGCGATCGGACCCTGCACGACGAGCGAGCCGATGACGATGAACAGGTTGTGCCAGAGCACCGCCCGGAAGTCGGGGTCGGTGAAGATCACCGTGTAGTTCTGCAGGCCGACGAAGTCGACCGGGGCGCCGTAGCCCTGCCACTTGTAGAAGCCGTAGTAGGCGGCGAGTGCGACGGGCAGGATGACGAACCCGACGAACATGATCACCGCCGGACCGGCGAGGACGGCGATCTCGACCCGGGTGCGGACGTCGGTGCCCTTGCGGGCCCGGCGGGCCGGGGCCGACGGCGAACCGTCGGCCCCGCCCGTGCGACGCCCCGTCCCGGCCGGCGCTTCGTTCGAGCGCGGTGCGACGGAGGTGGTCATGTGTCTCAGCCCTTCGCCGCGGCCTGGTTGACGGTCGACACGATGTCCGAGACGGACCCCTTGCCGGCGAGCAGGTTGACGACGCTGGTGTTGAGCGCGTTGCCGACGTTCTGGCCGTAGAGCGTGTCGAGGTAGTTCGAGACGAACGGGGCGTCGTTGTACGCCTTGAGCACCGTGGTCAGGTACGGCTCGGTCACGACCGACTGCGCGTCCTTGTTCGCGGGGATCGAGTTGAACGCCTTGTAGTAGTTCTCCTGCACGCTCTTCGTGGTGACGAAGTTGAGGAAGTCGGTGCAGGCCTTCTTCGGGGCCTTCGCCGAGCAGGAGAGCCCGCCCACGGCGCCCATCATCGAGCCGGGCGCACCCTTGCCGCCGGAGACCTCCGGGAACGGGAAGAAGCCGAGGTCCTGCAGCGGCTTGCCGTCCGGGGTGAGCGAGGAGATCACGCCCGGGTCCCAGGCACCCATGAGCTCCATCGCGGCCTTGTGGTTCGCGACGAGACCGGCGGAGCTGCCGGCACCCTGCTGGGCCGAGGTGGTCAGGAAGCCGTCGTTGAAGGGCTTCGTGTCGAAGAAGGCCTTGGTGTCCTCACCGGCCTGCTTCCAGCACTTGTTGTCGAACTTCAGGTCCTGCGCGGTCTTGTTGAGCACGTTCGACGAGCAGGCCCGCAGTGCGAAGTTGTAGTACCAGTGCGCCGCGGGCCAGGCGTCCTTCGCACCGACGGCGACCGGCTGGATGCCCTTGTCCTTGAGCTTCTGGATGTCGGCGTTCAGCTCGTCCATCGTGGTCGGCGTGCCCTCGATACCGGCCTCCTCGAAGAGGTCCTGGCTGTACCAGATGCCCTCGGGGTCGACGTTCGTCGGCATCGCCCAGGTCTTGCCGTTCAGTTCGAAGGCCTTGAACGATCCGTCGCTGATCCCGCTCTTGGCACCGGAGCCGATCGAGTCGGAGATGTCCAGCAGCTGGCCGGCGTTGACCATCGCGGCCATCTTGCCGCCGCCGCGCTGCGAGAACACGTCCGGGGCGGAGTTCGAGTTGAGGGCGGTCTGGAGCTTGCCGTCCAGGTCCTCGTTCTGGATGGCCTGGATCTTGATCGTGACGTTCGGGTTCTTCGCCTCGAACGCCTTGACGGTGTCCTGCCAGAAGGCCTTGCCCGGCCCGGTCGTCGAGTTGTTCCAGAAGGTCATCGAGACCTTCCCGTCGCCGCTGTCGCCCCCGGCGGCGTCGCTGCCGGCCGAGCAGCCTGCGGCCACCAGTGCTGTCGCCCCGATCAGCGCGATGGCTGCCGTGGCACGGATCTTCCTCGTCATCGTGGATCTCCTGAAGTGTCGTCGTTGACAATCAGCGACATCGACTGCCGCTGCGGAGAGCGTGCCAGGTGCCATCGAGCCGTGTCAATCGATATCGATAACGTTTTCTTTACCAATTCGAGCGTCAGCTCAGCGGTACGGTGTGCACATGGACACGGCTCTCGGCATGCGTCCCGGAGCCGGCCGGGTCACCATCGCGGACGTCGCACGCGCCGCCGGAGTGTCGATCCCCACGGTGTCGAAGGTGATCAACCAACGCGACGGCGTCGCCCCCGCGACGATCCTGCGCGTGCAGGAGGTCGTCGAGCAGCTCGGCTACGAGACCTCGCTCGTCGCACGCAGCCTCCGCAGCTCGCGGACGAACGTCATCGGCATCCTCGTCACCGAGTTCGAGCCGTTCTCGACCGAGCTCCTGCGCGGGGTGTCCGGTGCCACGACCGGAACCGGGTACGAACTGCTCGCCTACGCCGGGCTCGTGACCGGTGCCGAGCAGAAGGGGTGGGAACGCCGGTCGCTCTCGCGGTTGTCCGGCACGCTCATCGACGGCGCGATCGTGGTGACCCCGAGCACGGCGCTCTCGAGTTCGTCGATCCCGGTCGTGGCGATCGACCCGCACACCGGCCCCGAGGGGCACGCCACCGTCGACTCCGACAACGAGGCCGGGGCCGTCCAGGCCGTCGAGCACCTCGTCGCGCTCGGGCACACCCGGATCGCGCACCTCCGGGGTCGTCCGGACCTGGCGTCGGCACAGCTGCGCGAGGCCGGATACCGACGCGCACTGGCGGCAGCGGGCCTGTCGGTGGACGAGTCACTGGTCCGCGACGGCGGCTACCAGGAGGACCGCTCGGCCGAGGTCGCCCGCGACCTGCTCGCCGGACCGGAACGTCCGACCGCGGTGTTCGCGGCGAACGACTCGTCGGCGGTGGGTGTGCTCCGCGCCGCAGCCGAACTCGGACTCCACGTGCCCGGGGACCTGTCGGTGGTCGGGTTCGACGACGTGCCCCAGGCCGCGACCACCACGCCGCCGCTGACCACCGTCGCACAGCCCCTCGTCGAGCTCGGCTCGCGGGCGGTCGAGATGCTCCTCACGATGCTGCGCGGCGAGCCGACGTCGGACCACGTCCGGCTGCCGACGACCCTGCGCGTGCGCCGGAGCACCGGACCGGCGCCCGCGGACCGCTGACACCGCGCGGCGGACCCCACCGTCAGCGCCCCACCGCGACCGTCAGCGCCGCAGCGTCTGCTTCGGGTACTCCCCGAACCGCTCCGCGTACGCCGCCGAGAACCGCCCGAGGTGCGCGAACCCCCACCGGCGCGCGACGTCCCCGACCGCCCCGGCGAGCGGATCGGCGTCGAGCAGCTCGGCGCGCACCCGGTCGAGGCGCACCTGCCGCAGGTACGTCAGCGGGGACACGTCGAACACCCGACGGAACGACTCCTGCACCGAGCGCACGCTCAACCCCGACGCCGCCGACAGGTCGCCGATCGTGACGGGCTCCGCGGCGTGGTCGTGGACGTACTCGACCGCCGCACGGAGACGGGCGTTGCGCGGTTGCCCGAGCACCCCGGGCAGGTCGTCGAGCTTCGGCGGGAACATGTCGAGGAAGACCTCGGCGGCGGTGACCTTGGCGGTCTGCCAGGCGACGGAGTCCGTGCCGCCGACGCGCAGCGACCGTGCGAGCGCCGTCAACGCCCCCTGCCAGCGCCGCGCCGTCTCGGACCCCGGCACGTGCCGGTCGTCGAAGCGCAGCGCGTGGTCGCCGACGTCGGTGCGCGTCACGGCGACCCGGCGGACGAACGCTCGGTCGAGGTGCACGACCCGCTGGTCGTAGTCCGCGGTGCGGAAGGCGTAGTCGTGGTCCGGCGGGAAGAGTGCCGGGGCGTCGAGCGGCAGGGCGTACCGCTCCCCCAGCCGTTCGATCTCGGCGGTGCCGGAGCTGATCCACGTCACGACGTAGTCGCCACCGGCCGGCACCACCCCGGAGAGGGCGCCGCGCAACTGCGACCGGCGGATGGTCACCTCGGCGTCGCCGATCGCCGTGTACCGGTAGTCGAACGGCGCGTCGGTCAGCCGCGCGGCCCACTGCGTGCCGCCGTAGACCGCACCGAGGTCCCGCACGGCGTCGTCCGGATGGCCGCCGGACACCTCGAACCGGACCGTCGCCGGCGTCGTGGTCTGTCCCTCGGCGAAGTCGTCGGTCAGTGGGTCGGCCATGCGCACCCCCACGGCTCGGATGTCCAGATCCCGCGGTCCCCCTCGTTATCTGGATACGCTGTCCCGGTGAGCGCGGCGTATCGTTGCGCGGAACCGATGCGCACCGAAGGGGCGACCGCGTGAGTGAGATCGACCTGACGGCCGCCATCACCCGGCTCGAAGCCGCGATGGGAGCGCTGCGGGGACGACTCCGCGAGCGGATGGACGTCTCCGGCTCGGACCTGACGGTGCTGCAGTTCGTCGCCCGCGCCGAGGCCGCCGAACGCAAGGTGCGGGTCAAGGACCTCGCGTCGCACCTCGGCCTGAGCGGCCCGGCCGTCACCGGCACCGTCGACCGACTGGAGCGTGCCGGGCACCTGTGCCGCGTGCCGAACCCGGACGACGGGCGGAGTCGTTACATCGAGCTGACCCCCGAGACCGAGCGTGCCTACGCGACGGCGATGGACAGCACGAACGAGCATCTGCACGAGCTGTTGTCCTCCTTCACGGAACGGGAGCGGGCGAAGTACGTCCGGGTCATCGACCGGGTCATCGAGGCGCTCGAGTTCGGCGCCCCGTCCCCTTGACGGCAGAGTACGGGCGCGGGCGGACGCACCTCGAACGTTTGTCCACCAAGCGCAGTTAGGTAACTTCCCTACCTATCTTGCCGGACGGACGGGCCACGCACCCGTACCGTCACGATCGGATGCCCCCGATCGGGGGTACGACCACGAGCGGGGAGGAACCATGGGCAAGTACGAATCCCAGCAGGGCGTCGACCCGGTGCGCATCGAGACGTTCCGTCGGATGCGCAAGCGGTGGAAGTACGGCGAGCTGCAGGACGGTGCCGGCCTCTACGAGGACTTCTTCACGGACACCGCCCGCGACCCGCGTCGCCGCTGACGACGGGTCGCGATCGGACGGGAGGCGCGTGGCGGGTCCGCCACGCGCCTCCCGTCCCGTTCCGGGCCCGGCTCAGCCCTTCACCGCGCCCGACGTCAGGCCGGACACGATCGACCGGCGGAACACCAGCACGAGGATGACGATCGGCACCGTCGCCGCCACGCTCGCCGCGAAGATCTGGGCGAACGGCACGGTGAACTGTGTCCCGAACAGGGCGATCCCGACCGGGATCGTCCGGAACGAGTTCTCGCTGTTGAACGTCAGCGCCATCAGGAACTCGCTCCACGACGCCGTGAACGTGAACACCCCGACCGTGAAGAGCCCGGGCTTCGCCATCGGCAGGATCACGGAGAGCACCGTGCGCCAGGCTCCGGCACCGTCGATCTCGGAGGCCTCCTCGATCGTCGAGGGGATCCCGACGAGGTAGTTCCGCATGATCCAGATCGCGAAGGGCAGGTTGAACGCCACGTACGGCACGATCAGCCCCGGGTAGGAGTTGAGCAGCCCGAGGTTCCGCTCGAGCAGGTACAGCGGGGTCAGCACGGCGATCGCCGGGAACACCGAGAGCATGAGCAACGAGGTCATGATCGCCGTCCGCCCGCGGATCCACCGCCCGGCGAGCGCGTAGCCGGCGAGGAACGACAGCGCGAGCACGATCACCGTCGTCGACACCGACACGATGACGCTGTTCACCATGTACTGACCGAGCGCGTTGTCGCGGAAGGCCACCACGAAGTTGTCGAGGGTGAACGACTGCGGGAAGGCGGTGGGCGGCGACTGCCCGATCTCGGACGCCGGCTTGAGCGACGTCGACACGAGCCAGTACAGCGGCAGCGCGGTGAGCACCGCGATGACGACACCACTGACGTTGACGGTGTTGACCCACTTCCGCCAGCCCTTGCGGACGCGTTGACGGGGCATCAGGCATCCCCTCCCTTCGCCTGGTTCCGGAACGCCCGGAGGAACAGCAGACACCCCGCCGCGACGATGATCGCCGTCGACGTCGCGATCGCCGCACCGGGGCCGATGTTGATGTCCTGGAAGAGCACCTTGTAGCCCATGATCGCGAGCGACTGGGTGGCGGTGCCCGGACCGCCGTTCGTCAGCACGAACGGCAGGTCGAACACGCCGAACGCCTGCAGGATGCGGAACAGCACCGCGATCGTCAGGGTCGGCGTGAGCTGCGGGAGCACCACCCGCCAGAACGTCTGCCAGGTGCTCGCGCCGTCGAGCTCGGCCGCCTCGTAGTGGTCCTCGGAGATCTGCACGAGCCCCGCGAGCAGGATGATCGCCACGAACGGCGTCGTCTTCCAGATGTCCGCGACCATCAGCCCGGTGATCGCGGGCACCGGTTCGCCGAGGATCACCGGGGCCTCGCCGAAGAGCCCGAAGAACCAGGTCGCGACACCGTACGTCGAGTCGTAGATGTACTTCCAGAGCTGCGCGTTCACGATCGTGACGAGCGACCACGGGATGAGCATCAGCGCCAGCATCCAGCCCCGGGTCGCCCCGAGCCGCTCGAGCACGAGGGCCACGAGCATGCCGAGCACGAGCTCGACGAACACCGTCACGACCGTGTACAGCACGGTGAACCCGAGCGCCCGGTACCAGTCCGCGCTCTGCAGCAGGGCCGCGTAGTTGCCGAGGCCGAACGACCGGATCGTGAACCCCTCGTAGCCGACCTCGACGTCCGCGAAGCTCAGGACGATCGAGTAGACCACCGGGAAGATCGTCACCGCTGCGACGACGAGGAGCGCCGGGGCCGCGAAGCCCCACGCGCCCCGCGCACGGATGCGGTCGAGACGCGACCGCCCGCTGAGGCGGGGCGGCGGGTCGAGGCGACCCGCGCCTCCTGGACGGGTCGACGACCGCGTCACGGTGCCGGCGCTCACAGTGCCTCACCCTTCAGGGCCAGCGCGATGGCCGACGCCATCGTGCTCGTGCCGCCGTCGACGGACGCCTGGCCGCCGAGGATGCTGTTGCCGTTCTGGTAGACGCCCTGCGAGACCTTCGGGTAGTAGGCCGTCGACGTCGGACGGGGCACGAGCGTGATGCCCGCGGCGGTGTCGTACGTCGGTCGCTGCTGGCGCTTCGCGTCCTGGCTCGTGAGCGACTCGCTCCGGGCCGGCAGGACCCCGCCCTCGCGGGTGAGGAACTGCTGCGCCGTCTCGCTCGACATCCAGCTCGCGAACGTCAGCGCTGCTGCCGGCTGCTGCGTGTGCGGGTTGATGTAGTTGCCCCACCCGCCGATGGTCGAGTGGTGCTCGTCCTGCCCGTCGAAGGTCGGCCGCGCCGCGAGTCCGACCTTGCCGGCGACCTGGCTGTCCGGCCCGTTCGCGATGCCCCACGCGTACGACCAGTTGCGGAGGAACGCCGCTCGGCCGCCCGAGAACGCGTCGTTCGTGTCCTGCTCCTGGTACGTCAGGGTGGCGCGTGGGCTGGCGCCGTCGGTGATGAGGGAGCGCATGAACTCGAACGCGCGCTTCGTCTCCGAGCTCGTGGTCTCGGGTCTCGTCAGGTCGTCGTTGAGCAGCGAGCCGCCGGCGTCCGCGACGAACTCGGTGACGTTGCAGGTGAGTCCCTCGTACACGTCGCCCTGGAACGCGAACCCGTAGCTGACGTCGCCGGTGTCGACGAGCTTCGCCGCGGTCTCGCGCACTTCCTCCCACGACCTCGGGACCTGCAGGGAGTGCTTGGCGAGCAGGTCCTTCCGGTACAGGAAGAACGACTCGTCGATGTAGAGCGGGAACATGTAGTACGTGCCGTCGACGCTCGCGGCCTGCCGGAGCCCCTCGGGGAACTGGTCGAAGAAGTCCGCGCCGACGAGCTCGTTCACCGGGGTCGCGAGCTTGTTCTTCGCGAACTGCCCGGGCCACGCGACGTCCCCGAGGTAGACGTCCGGGGTGCTGCTGCCCGCGGCGATCTGGGTCGTCAGGCTGGTGCGGTTCGTGTCGGTGTCGCTCGGGGCGCTCACGATGCGCACCCGGATGTTCGGGTGCTCCTTCTGGAACTCGGCGATGAGCCGACGCCGCAGGTCGCCGCCGTCCTTCGAGGCCACCTGCCCCGCCCACCAGCTGATCGTGACGTCACCCTCGGGAGGGTCGGTCGGCCACTCCTGGACCGTGGTGCGCTCGGGTCGGGTGGAGCAGCCGGCGAGCAGCAGCACCCCCGCTCCCCCGAGCAGGAACATCCTGCGGTCGATCGCCATCCCGTCCTCCTCGACGTCCCCTGGTGCGAACCTGTACGTCCACACAACCAACGCACCCTGGGTGCCCGGTGGGTGCGGTGGCGCGCGCGGGTCGGACGGGAGGCGCGGTGCGGGGCCGACCCGCGCCTCCCGTCCGTCGGGTGGGCGCGTCCGCGCGCGCCGACGCGACCCTTCGCGCTGGGCGACAGTTCACGGGTTCCGCCGCGCGTGAACTGTCGCCCAGCGCGAAACCCCACCCGCCGGGCGGCCGCCGCGCCGGTCAGTCGGGCGCGGGCGCCGTCGACTCGGCCGTGCGGAGGGTGCACGGCAGCAGGAAGTGCGGCAGCTCGTCGGACTTCCCGTCGAGCTGGTCGATGAGCGCGTCCGCCGCACGGGTCCCGAGTTCGCGCCCCGGAGCCACCATCGTCGACAGCCGCGGGTAGTGCTGGTCGGCGTTGGCCTCGGACGAGGCGATGCTGAGCACCGAGACGTCCTCCGGTACCCGGCGCCCGGCCGCGTACAGGCCGACGAGCAGCCCGGCGGAGGAGTCGTCCTTCATCACGAGCACGGCGGTCACGCCGGGGTCGAGCGCGAGCATCTCGCTCGCCGCGGCACGCCCGCCGTCGCTCCCCGGACCCGCGGTGACCACGGTGCCGCCGAGCCCACGCGCGGCCGTCACCTGCCGGAAGGTGGACTCGGCGCGGAGGTGCGGCGCGTAGCCGGCCATCGGCGTGCCCTCGAGGTCCTCGAGCACGAGCGCGAACCGCCGGTGCCCGAGGGACTGCAGGTGGTCGATGCTCGACTCGATCGTGGTCTCGAAGTCGATGTCGACGAACGGCAGACCACTGCTGTCCCGGGTGCGGCCGATGAGCGTGAACGGGACGTCGAGCGCGGTGAGGACGGCGACGCGGGGGTCGTCCATCCGCACCTCCATGAGGATCACACCGTCGACGAGCCCCCCGGAGACGAGGTCGTCGAGGTCGTCGCCGGCGGGGTCGACCGGCCAGAGCACGAGGTGGTAGCCGCGCTCGGACGCCCGCTCGGCAGCGCTCATGAAGAACTGCGAGGTGGTCGGGCTGAAGCGGTTGCCGGTGGTCGGGAACAGCAGCGCGATGATCCGGGTGCGGCGGCTCGCGAGCGCCCGGGCGACGACGTTGCCGCGGAACTTCAGCTCGCGCATCGCCGCCTGCACGCGGGCGGTCGTCGCGGGGGTGACGTACTTCGTGCCGTTCAC
Source organism: Curtobacterium sp. NPDC086286 (assembly GCF_044746255.1). Lineage (NCBI taxonomy): Bacteria > Bacillati > Actinomycetota > Actinomycetes > Micrococcales > Microbacteriaceae > Curtobacterium > Curtobacterium sp. NPDC086286. The sequence continues at coordinate 390,422 of NZ_JBIVBW010000002.1, read as the reverse complement.
GACGAAGGACACGGTGGCGATCGACACACCCGCCCGATCGGCGACCTGCTGCATCGTGGCCATGCCGCTCAGCCTACCGTCCGGGATGCGAAAAAAGCGCTTTACAGGTGAAGCGCTTTTCTGTTAGCTTCTCGCCCCAAGGAACACAGCGACGATGACGTCAGCGGATTCGTGGTTGCGCGCCTGCCCCCTGCATCCGTCAAGAGAAGAGCTCTGCAATGAAGCAAAGATTCCCCTCCACGTCGCGCCGGACCCGCGCCCTCGTCGGCGCGGTCGCCGTGCTCGCCACGATCCCCCTGGTCCTCACCGGGTGCTCCGGTTCCGGATCGGCCTCGTCCGGCGGGAGCAAGGCCCTGACGATCGAGGACTACTACGACGCGACCTACAACCCCGTGTACAAGCAGTGCGCGAAGGAGGTCGACGCGACGGTCACGATCAACCACGTCGCCGGTGCCGGTCTGATCTCGAAGGTGCTGCAGCAGGCATCCTCGCGGACCCTGCCCGACGTGCTCATGCTCGACAACCCCGACGTGCAGCAGATCGCCGCCTCCGGGGCACTCTCCGACCTCAGCGACTACGGCCTCAGCGCCGAGGGCGACGTCCCCGGCGTGAAGGCGGCGAGCACCTACAAGGGCAAGCTCTACGGCCTGCAGTCGAACACGAACTCCATCGCGCTCTACTACAACAAGAAGCTGCTGGCGGACGCCGGTGTGCAGCCGCCCAAGACCTGGGACGAGCTGAAGGCCGCCGCGAAGAAGCTCACCTCCGGGTCCACGTACGGCTTCGCGATGAGCAACATCAACACCTACGAGGGCACCTGGCAGTTCCTGCCGTTCTTCTGGTCGAACGGCGGTGACGAGAAGGACATCGCGACGCCCGAGGCCGCGCAGGCCCTGCAGCTCGTCGAGGACCTGCAGAACGACGGCTCGATGTCGAAGAGCTCGATCAACTGGGCCCAGGCCGACGTGAACAGCCAGTTCCTCGCTGGCAAGGCCGCGATGATGATCAACGGCCCGTGGCAGCTGCCCGCCCTGAACGCGAAGAAGGGCCTCGAGTTCGACAGCGTCCCGATCCCGACCCGCACCGGCTCGGAGACCGTCGCACCGCTCGGCGGCGAGGCGTTCACCGTCCCGCAGACCGGCGACAAGGACAAGATGCAGCTCGCCGCCAAGTTCGTCGGCTGCCTCCACTCGGAGAAGACGCAGAAGGCCCTCGCCGAGGTGAGCGGCAACGTGCCGACGAACCTCGAGGCCGGCGCCGCATGGGCGTCCGACCACCCGCAGGTGGCCTCGTTCGTCACGACCGTGAAGACCGCCCGGGCCCGCACCGGTGAGCTCGGACCGGACTGGCCCAAGGCCGCGACGAAGATCTACACCGCCGTCCAGCTCGCCCTGACGGGCAAGGCCGACCCCGAGGCAGCGCTCGAGCAGGCGCAGTCCCAGAGCCAGTAGTGCACGAGGGAGCCGGCCACCCGGCCGGCTCCCTCCCCACCCTCGGAAGGAGCGGTTCCGGCATGAGCGCCACGACACAGACCCGACCACGGACCCAGGCGTCCGTCCCACCACCACGACCCGGCCAGCGCCGCGCACGCATGCGGATCGGGATCACCCGATGGCTCTTCGTCATCCCGGCCGCACTCTTCGTGGCCGTGTTCTTCGGCTACCCGGTCGTGAAGAACATCATCATGTCCTTCCAGGACTACACGACCAAGACCTTCTTCACGGGCGAGGCCCCGTGGGTCGGGCTCGGCAACTACATCCAGGTGTTCCAGAGCTCGGTCTTCGCGACGAGCGTCGTGAACACCGCGCTGTTCACCGCCGGCTCGATCATCCTGCAGTTCGTGATCGGCCTCGCCCTCGCACTGTTCTTCCGGCGGCACTTCCCGCTGTCGGGGTTCCTGCGCGGACTCCTCCTCCTGCCGTGGCTGCTCCCGCTGATCGCGTCCAGCGCGGTCTGGAAGTGGCTCCTCGACCAGGACAGCGGCGCGCTCAACCAGCTCCTCGGCGTGGTCGGCATCGCCCCGGTGCCGTGGCTGGTCAGCCCGAGCCTCGCCCTCATCGCCGTCATCGGCGTGAACGTCTGGCTCGGCATCCCCTTCAACACGACGATCCTCTACAGCGGGCTGCAGTCCGTGCCGCCGGAGCTGTACGAGGCCGGCGCGCTCGACGGCGCCACGGGCTTCAAGGCGTTCTGGTACATCACCTGGCCGAGCATCCGGAGCGTGGTGAGCGTCGTGATCGTGCTCGGGGTCGTCTACACGCTGAAGGTCGTGGACATCATCCTCGGCCTCACCGGTGGCGGCCCGGCGAACTCCACGCAGACCCTGGCCACGAACGCCTACCACCAGTCCTTCATCAACTTCCAGTTCGGCATCGGAGCCGCCGTGAGCAACGTGCTCATCGTCGTCTCGTTCGTCTTCGCGATGGTCTACATCGCGATCTCCAGGAAGGCGGTCGACGAATGAGCGTCGGACTCGCGAACCAGACCGTCACCGCCACCCGGGCGATCACCACGAAGCGCAGTGCACGGGTCCCCGGACCGAAGCGCGGCGTCAAGGGCATCCCGCTCACGATCCTCGGCTGCGTGTTCCTCGCGATCATGGTGTTCCCCGTCTACTGGATGGTGAACACGAGCCTGCAGGCCACGTCCGGGGCCGCCACCGCGACCTGGTTCCCGTTCTCCCCCACCTTCCGCGGGTACGAGACGGCGTTCGCCCAGCAGGGGCAGAACTTCCTGTCGAGCATGATCATCGGCCTCGGCACCGTCGTGCTGACCCTGGCGATCGCGACCCCGGCCGCCTACGGGCTGGCTCGGTTCAAGATGCGCGGCACCCGGGTGTTCCTGCTCGTGCTGCTCATCACGCAGATGATCCCGGCGATCGTCATCGCGAACGCGCTCTACACGCTGTTCAACAACGTCGGGCTGCTGAACAGCTACATCGGGCTGATCCTGGCCGACACTGCCGTCCAGGTGCCGTTCGCCGTGCTGCTCATGCGTGCGTTCATGGAGTCGATCCCGCCGAGCCTGGTCGAGGCCGCGCTCGTCGACGGGGCGAACGACTTCCGGGCGTTCGTCTCGATCGTCCTGCCCATCAGCCGGAACGCCATCGTCACGGCGGCGCTGTTCACGTTCCTCGGCGCCTGGGGTGACTTCCTCATCGCGCTCACCCTGACGTCGACGACCGCGGTCCGGCCGATCACGCTCGGCATCTACAACTACATCGGTTCGAACGTCACCGACTGGGGGCCCGTCATGGCGACGTCGGTCCTCGCGTCGCTGCCGGCGGCCGTGCTGCTCATCGTCGCCCAGCGGTACATCTCCGCCGGCGCACTCGGCGGCGCCGTCAAGTGACGGCAGCCCACGCCGGGCGGCCGGCGACGACCACGAACCCCAGCCAGAAAGGCACACCATGACCACCACCCCGCTGCGCATCACCGTCTGGGGCGAGAACGTCCACGAGCAGGTCGAGCAGCACGTCGCCGAGCGGTACCCCGACGGCATGCACGGCGCCATCGCCGACGGCATCCGCGAGAACCTGCCGGACGCCGTCGTCCGCACCGCCACGATGCAGGAGCCCGAGCACGGCCTCACCGACGAGGTCCTCGCCCAGACCGACGTCCTCACCTGGTGGGGCCACGCCGCGCACCAGGACGTGGACGACGCCGTCGTCGACCGCGTGCACAAGCACGTCCTGTCCGGCATGGGCCTCGTCGTGCTGCACTCCGGCCACTGGTCGAAGATCTTCGGGAAGCTGATGGGCACGACCTGCACGCTCCGGTGGCGCAGCGAGCACGACCAGGAGCTCGTCTGGACCGTGAACCCGCAGCACCCCATCACGCGCGGCGTCCCGAACCCGATCGTCATCCCCGAGCAGGAGATGTACGGCGAGTACTTCGACGTCCCGACCCCCGACGAGCTCGTGTTCATCTCGGGCTTCACCGGCGGCGAGGTGTTCCGGAGCGGCATGACCTACCGCCGCGGTCTCGGGAAGATCTTCTACTTCTCCCCCGGCGACCAGGACTTCCCCGTGTACCACCACAAGGACGTCCGACGCGTGATCGCGAACGCCACCGAGTGGGCGCGGCCGGAGCGTGAGCGGGAGATCCCGACGCTGCGCCGGTACGACCTCGGCGAGTACTTCGACGGCCAGCACTACCGCGGCCCGTTCGACGACGCACCGGTCGAGGAGCACGAAGGGGCACAGGCATGACCCTCCGCGTCGTGCAGGTCGGCGCCGGCGGCATGGGCCGCGCCTGGCTCGCCACCGTCGCGGCCGACCCGGACGTCGAGCTGGTCGGCATCGTCGACCTCGACCTCGACGCCGCCCGGGCCGGAGCCGCGGTCGCCGGCGACCCGACGATCCCCGTCGGCACCGACCTCACCGCCCTCGCCACCGAGACCGGTGCCGAGGCCGTCCTCGACATCACCGTCCCGGTCGCGCACCACCCCGTCACGCTCGAGGCCCTCCGCGCCGGACTCCCCGTCCTGGGCGAGAAGCCCGCGGCGCAGACGGTCGCCGAGGCACTGTCGCTCGCGGCCGCCGCCGAGGCCACCGGCAAGCTGTTCATGGTGTCGCAGTCCCGGCGGTACAACGACCACCTCGTCGCCTTCCGGCAGCACGTCCGTGGGCTCGGGGGCGTCGGCGGGCTGAGCACGCGCTTCGCCAAGGCCCCGCACTTCGGCGGCTTCCGCGAGGAGATGGACGACGTCCTCCTGCTCGACATGGCGATCCACGCGTTCGACTCCGCGCGCTACGTGCTCGAGCGGGACCCGGTGTCGGTGTACTGCGAGTCGTGGAACCCGTCGTGGTCCTGGTACCGGGGCGACGCCGCGGCCGCCGCGGTCTTCACGTTCGAGGACGACGTCCGCTACGTGTACGACGGCTCGTGGTGCGCACCGGGTGCCGAGACCTCGTGGAACGGCGACTGGCGCGCCTCCGGCCCCGCGGGCACGGCGCTGTGGGACGGCGACCACGACCCGTGGAGCGACCTCGACGGCACGCCGGGCGCACCGGACGCGGCCCCGAGCGTCGGCAACGAGATCGCCGGCGCACTCGCGTCCTTCGTCCGTGCGGTCCGCTCCGGCGAGCGCCCCGACGGCGAGGTGCACGGCAACGTGATGAGCCTCACGATGGTGGACGCCGCGATCGCGTCCGCCCGCACGGGGCGGCGCATCGTCATCGACGAGGTGCTCGAGCAGGCCCACGCCACGGCGCTCGAGGTCGAGCAGGACGAAGCCATCCGCGAGCGACTCGCGTCGTGGGGGTCGGTGCGCAGCGCGCTCGCGACGGGGTCGCCGGACACGGCCGCGCTCGGCTGAGCGACGCCGGCGGTCCAGGAGGCGCGGTGCGGGTCGGACCCGCACCGCGCCTCCCGTCTGCCATCCGTATGTATGCAAACACTTGCCATATCAGTTGGTCACTGGAAAGATCTTGCCGGTCAGTCGATCCCGACTGGCACGGATCAGCCCCAGGAGCCGCCTTGACCGACACCAACCCGCCCGCGCGGACACGCGCCCGCCTCCGCCGAGCCGCGACCATCGCCGCCGGCGGCGGCATCGTCGTGAGCACCCTCGTCATCGCCCCCGCGGCGATCGCCGACCCGGTCGACCACCTCCGGGCCGACACCTGGACCGTCGACGGCCAACGCGCGACGACCACCCTGCCCGGGGACCTCGCCGGCCTCGGCGACGTCGTCGCCGTCAACCAGGACCCCGCACAGGCCGTGTCGGTCGCCGGAGCAGGGTCGCTCGCGGCGACGGTCGGCTCGCTGCAGCTCCGGCCCACCGCCGCTGCCGTGGGTGCGGCTGCGAACTGCCTCTCCGGCGCTCCGGACCGCACGCCGGTCACGTGTGCGACGTACGGCAGCGACATCACGTTCCCGGCCCCGGTCGTCGACCCGGTGCTCCGACTCTCGGCGTCGGGCGGGGCGAACAGCTCCACCGCCGGCCGGTGCACGTTCGACTGGTACGACGTCGCCGTCTCCGGGATCGACGGCGCACCGACCGACGCCGCTCGGCTCAGCCTGCTGACCTCGCCGAACGGCTGGACGCTCGAGGGCGACACCATCACCCGGCCCGCACAGTCCGCCGCGTCCGCCTGCGACCCGCCGATCGGCGGCGCGATGTACCTGCAGGTGCACGGGGTCGTCCAGTCCCTGCACCTCGACAACGCGTTCCGGGCGATGGTGAACTACGGCGGTCCGACCAACGCGCTGTCGACCTTCCAGGGCGTCGCCGTGCAGGTCCTGCTGCCGACGACCGACCTCGTCGCCGAGGCGTCCGCCCCGGCGCTCCTGCCCGCGGCGGGGACCGCCGAGTGGACGTTCTCGGTGCGCAACGACGGCGCGAACGTCTCGCACGGGTACGTGCTGACGGCCGAACTCCCGGCCGGCGTCACGGACATCGTCGCGCCCGACGGGTGCACCGTCGCCGGGACCACGGTCACCTGCACGGTCGCACCTGCGGGTTCGACCCTCGCCCCCAGCGGCACCGTGCCGACGTTCGCGGCGCTGACCACGCCGAACGGCACCGCCGACGCCGTGCTCGCCGCCGGCGCATCGGCCCAGCCGATCGTGGTGCGCGCGACGACCCCGTCCGACCGCGACGCCGACCTCACCGCGACCGCGCTCGTCTCCGGAGCCGACCTGGACACGGCACCCGCGTCGAACTCCACCACGGTGACCTCCGCGGCGCAGCGCCCGTCGCTCGCGATGACGAAGCACGCCGATCGTGCGTCGGTGACCGGCGCCGGGCAGACCCTCGTCTACTCGTTCGACGTCGAGAACACCGGCGACGCGGCACTGTCCGGCCTCACGATCGACGAGGGCCGCTTCTCGGGCACGGGCCTGCTCGGACCCGTCCGGTGCGCGGCGACCGACCTGCGGCCGGCCGAGACCACCTCGTGCTCGGTCCGCTACACCGCCACGACCGAGGACGCGGCGACGCCCGCGATCACCAACGAGGCCACGGCGAGCGCCCTCCCCGCGGGTGAGCCGCAGCGGGTGTCGTCGGCGGCCTCGTCGGTGTCCGTGCCGGTGACCGTCGCCACCGTGCCGGGCGACGTGACCGGCGAAGCCGACGGCGGACAGTCGTCCGGCTCGGGCCGACCGGGTGACAGCAGCGCGACACCGGGTGTCGTCGTGGGGTCCACGGACGCCGCGCAGCCCGGTGCCGACCGCTCCCCGGACGCGGCGGACGGGCGCGACACCGGCTCGGACGTCGGCGCGCTCGCCTACACCGGCGCGGAGCTGCTGCCGCTCGCCGTCGGGAGCGCGCTCGTCCTCGTCGCGGGACTCGGCATCTGGACGGCGGCGCGTCGGCGACGCGCCTGATCCGGCCGCCGGGTCGCGCCGTGTGACGCGATCCGGTCCAGGAGGCGCGGTGCGGGTCTCGACGCCGCCGTCGCGTCGGGGGGGGGGGGGGGGGGGGCCCCCCCCCCCCCCCCCCGCGCGGGCCCCCCCCCCCCCCCCCCGCCCGGGGGGGGGGGGGGGGGCGCGCGGCGGCCGAAAAACAGGGCGCCAAAAAAAAGGGGGGCGGGCACCCCCCCCC
>NZ_JBIVBW010000002.1:315911-382864 GCF_044746255.1 Curtobacterium sp. NPDC086286 | reverse complement strand
CCCCGGGGCGGGGGGGGGCGGGGGGGGCGCGGCCGCCGCGCTGCGCCCCCCCCCCCGGGGGGGGCGCCCCCCCCCGCGGCGGGGGGGGGGGGGGGGGGGGCCCCCCCCCCCCCCCGCCTCCCGTGCGCGTACAGTCCCACGCAACACGTGGCTGGCGGGCGATCGGGGAACGCGATGCGACAGATCATCGGGACGACACTCATCGTGGCGCTGGCAACGGCCGCGCTGATCGGTGTGGCGCCGCCGGCGCACGCGGCCGGGTCGGGGACGATCGCCGTGCAGCTCGCGACGCCGGACGGCACCCCGATCCGGCTGGCGGACGTCGAACTCGCGGCGATCGGCACCGACGCCGTCGTCGGGACCGCCACCACCGACGACGACGGCACCGCGACGTTCGCCGGCATCCCCGCCCCGGACACCGTGACGGTGACCACACGGCAACTCCCGCCGCACGGAACGGACACCTACGCACCCGGACTCCGTTCGGACATCGCGGTCCGTGGTGGCACGACGGTCGCGGTGACCGTGCCGCTCGTCCGTGGCGCCACCGTGCAGGGTGGGGTGGTCGGCCCCTCGGGTCCCGCTGCGGGACGGCTGATGTACGCGTGGAACGAGGACACCTCGCAGGTGTTCCGGACGACCTCGGACAGCGCGGGACGGTACCGGTTCCTCGGGTTGAGCACCGGTCAGTACCGCATCGAGGCGTACGCCAGCGGCACGGCGTCGCCCGCCGTGTGGAAGACGCGGGTGTACCAGCAGCGGGGGACGCTCCTGGCGTCGCAGGTGACGTTGTCGCAGCACTACGCGCACAGCGACTACGACCTGGCCGTCTTCGCGAACACGGCGTCCCGCACCCCGTCGCCGCAGCTCAGTGGCGCGAGCGTCGTGGTGACGGAGGCGACGAGCGGAGCGTCGTTCTCGACCCGGTTCTCGACGCTGCTCGACGACGAGCAGACGGCCCAGTTCCAGATCCCCTCCGGGCAGTACGTGGTCGAGCTCCGGACGACGGCGACGACCACGACGCCGGTGGGTTCCCTGTGGCTCGGCCGTCCGGGAGGCGTGTACCGGTACGTGACCAACCGGGCGCAGGCCGTCCCGGTGAAGGTCGTGTTCGGCGGGTTCAACGGGTGGGGTGGAACGGTGGAGGCAGCGTCGCGCTGACCGGCGACGTTCGTCAGCCGGACGCGCTCGCGGACGACGCGATGGCGATCAGGTCGGACACCACCTCGTGCAGCGGTCGAGCCGCGTCGAGTTCGTGCGTGCATCCGGCGCGGAGGAGCGGCTCCACCTCGACGAGATCCGCCTCGATCATGCGGCGCTCGAGCGCGGTCTTCCCGTAGGGGTTCGTCGTACGGCGCGCGACCCGATCGAGCATCACCTCGAGCGGAGCGCTCAGGAGCACGATCGCATCGAACCGATCGTAGAACTCGGACTGGTTCCGGACGCACCCCTGGACGAAGAGCGAGCGGTCGTCCACCGCGTCCAGGAGCCCGGAGATCTTCGCCTCGACCCACATCCACTCGCCCTGGTGCGCTTCGTCGGGTGGATCCGGCAGCGTCCGGTACTCGCGCCACCCGGGATCATCGGTGTCCACGACCCGGTAGCCGTGCAACGCGAGCTCGCTCAGCGCGGACGACTTCCCGGTTCCCGACATCCCGGTGATCAGCACCTTCGACACAGCACCACACTAGGACCACGGTCGAGCACTGACGGCTGCGCCCTTGCTCGCGGTGTCTCGGTCTGCCAGCGTTGGGACATGGGCGACGACGTGACCACGCTGCGTCGGGTGCCGGGCTTCCTCCCCTACTGGTCGGCCGCGACCGTCTCGTCGTTCGGGTCAGCCGTGAGCGCGGTCGCCGTGCCGGTCCTCGTGGTGACGGTGCTGCACGCCAGTCCGTTCGAGCTCGGACTGGTGAACGCTGCCCAGTTCCTCCCGTACGCCGTGTTCGGTCTGGTCGTCGGCGCCTACGTCGACCGCTTCCGGCGGACGCCGCTGCTGATCTGGGCGAGCATCGGTCGCGGCGTGAGCCTCGGTGCGATCCCGGTGCTGTGGTTCACCGGGCTCCTGAACCTGTGGGCGACTGCGGCGGTGCTGTTCCTGTTCGGCATCCTGTCCGTCGTGGGGTTCGCGGCAACGCAGTCGCTCCTCCCCAGGATCGTGCCGCGCCCGCTCCTCCTGGCGGCGAACGCGCGGGTGGACCAGAGCGATGCGGCGGCGCAGACGGCGGGCCCAGCGCTCGGCGGGGTCCTGGTCAGCATCGTGACGGCGCCGGTCGCGATCGCGCTCGACGCGGTGAGCTACTTCGTCGACGCGTTCCTCATCGCCCGGGTCCGCGTCGTCGAGCACCAGCCGGCGCGACCGGCCAGGACGAGCCTCCGGAGTGACATCGTGGACGGTCTGCGCTGGACGTACGGCAACGCAGTGCTCAGACCGCTGGCCCTGTCCACCCACGTCTGGTTCCTCGCCAACGCCGCTGGCCTGACGGTGTTCGCGACCCTCGCGCTCCGCACGCTCGCGCTCCCCGCAGCGCTGTACGGAGCCGTCATCGCCGTCAGTGGGATCGCGATGCTCGTCGGCGCGACCGCTGCGACACGCCTCGGTACCCGGTTCGGTGCCGGCCGGACGATCATCGCCGCACGAGCCGCCTACCCGATCGCCTGGGCGGCCATCACGCTCGTGACGCTCGGTACCGGCGGCGCAGCACGGCCGACGACGGTCGTGGTCCTGTTCGTCGCCTTCGCCGTGCACGGTGCCGCAGCAGGCTGCGAGAACGCGAACGAGATGGTCCTCCGCCAGACCGTGACACCGGATGCCCTCCTCGGCCGGGTGAACGGCACGATGCGCAGCGCGAACCGGACGCTCGCCGCGGTGGGAGCAGTGGGCGGGGGTGCCCTCGTGACCCTGACCGGGGACGGCTTCGCGCTGCTCGCCGTGACGGTCGTGTTCGCGCTCGCCGTCGTCGTCGCTGCGTGGTCACCACTGCGGAGCGCCACCGTTCGCTAGGAAGGCTCCGCAGCGCGCGGTCACCCCGGCCAGGACTCCCGCGACCACGACCCGTCCGGGCGCCGGTGGTAGGCGAGCCGGTTGCTCGCGGCGTCGGTCGCCCCGCGCCAGAACACCATCCGCACCGGTGTGAGCGCGAACCCGCCCACGTGCTCGGCGGCTCGAGGTCCGTGCCGGCCCGTTCGCGGCCGAACGCCGCCAGGGCCTCCCGGCGCCGGGCCGGTGTGTCCGCAGCGGACGCGTGGTCGTTGACCCACGCGAGCACCTGCAGGTACCGCGTCCTGGCCGCGTAGGCCGCACGGGCCTCGTGGTCGGAGACGGGCGCCACGTCACCGACCACGACGAGCTGTCGCGCGGCCTCGGGCCAGTGCAGGGTCACCGCGGCACGGGGCACCGCCGCGAGTTCGGCGGCCTTGCGGCTGCGCGAGTCGGTGTGGAAGTGCAGGCGCTCCCCGTCGAACAGGGAGAGCAGGACCGTCCGGGCGTCGGGGTAGCCGTCGAGCCCGACGGTGGAGAGGGTCATGGTCGGACCCGGGGCGTCCGCCGCGGCAGGGAGCCACGATGCCGCGAGGGTCAACGGGTCCGTCGGCACGGGCTCATCGTCGACCCCTCGCGGCACGGTCACGAGACCGCGGCGTCGGCGGGGCGGGCCACCGCCGGACGGCTCACCGCAGGGTCGAACCGTGCGATCTCGTGCAGCGACGTCACGGCCTCGGCGACGGAGTGCTCCCACAGGACGGCACCGTACGACGCCGTCGCCCGGCTGGCGTCGCCGACGACACCGGGGGTCCCGAAGTCGTCGGACAACCACCCGAACGACACCGGGCCGCCGTTGAACGCGATCTTCTCGAAGCCGGCGATGTGCTCCGGCACCCATCGCTCCGCGAGCGACATGTCGACCAGGTCCGGGCGCAGGTGCAGGATCATCGACGTCTCCGCGGCGCCGCCGTGGATCCCCAGCCCGAGCTCGTCCGCGTCCTCGCCGTCCGGGCCGGGGACGCGGGCGAGGGTCGGCATGAGGAAGGTCTTCAACCCGTAGCGCTTCCGGATCTCGCGCAGGGCGACCTGCAGCAGGGCGACGTTGCCGCCGTGCCCGTTGGCGAACACCAGGGTGCCGGCACCGGTGAGGGCGACCGCGCGGCCGATCTGCACGGCGGTGTCGAACATCGTGTCGCTGTCGAGCCACACCGTGCCGGGTGCCCAGCTGTGTTCATCGGACTTCGTGAACGACAGCGTCGGGAGCTGCCAGACGTCCAGTCCCTCGGCGGCCGCCTGCTCGACCGCCGCCCCGCCGATGTGCTCGGCGAGCAGGTGGTCGGTCAGGAGCGGCAGGTGCGGGCCGTGGTGCTCGACGGCGCCGGTGGGCTGCACGACGATCGTGTCCGGCCCGAAGCCCGCCGCGACGGCAGGACCGGACAGTTCCGCGAGCCGACGCGAGCGGACCGTGCCGATGCCGGCGCTCACTTGCCGAATCCCGGGACGACGGGCTGCGCGGACGCGGTGGAGCCACCGCTGACCACGAGCGACGGGTCGATGACGTGCCCGGGGTTGAGCAGCCCCGCGGGGTCGGTGCGCTGCTTCAGCGCCACGAGCTCCTCGACGCCGTGGTCGACGTAGTACTGGTGCGGGCTGTGCACCCGGACGCCGAGTTCGCGGAGCACCGGGTAGCCGGCGTAGACGTCCTCGGCCCCGGTGTACGGCGCGGTGAGCATCCCGATCGGTCCGACGTGCGCGGCCTCGATGTGGAGCATGCCGCCGGGGTAGACGGCCTCGACCTCGGCGATCCGGTCGATGAGCGCCTCACCGCCGACCTCGACGTGGAAGTACTCGGTGTTGCTCGTGTTCCGCTTCAGCCACCAGATCGGGTGGTTGTACGACAGCATCGACACCTTCGTGGTCTGTTGCAGCCCCTCGCGGACGTCCAGGACCTCACCGCCGGCGGCCTCGATGCGTGCCCGCGCCTCGTCGAGCACGACGTCGTCGATGATCGCTCGCAGGCTCGCCCGGTCGTCCGGGATGGCCAGGTCGGACGGCAGCGTCGCGGCGATCTCGGCGCGGTCGGCGCTCACGAGCCGCGGCACCGGGTCGAGTCCGCGCAGCGTGCGGACGGCGACGAGCGCGTCCTCGAAGGTGGGGAACGCCGCGTAGACGGCTCGCCACTCCTGCAGCGGCTCGAGCCGGACGGTGGCGCGGGCGATGACGCCGGCGGTGCCGTAGGTGTGCACGAACGGCTGCGCCTCGTCGCCCTCGACGTGCAGCAGCTCGTCGGCGCCGGGGAGCGCGACGTCGAGCGCCGTGACGAAGCCCTGCCAGTTCGACCCGTGCGCGATCGACCCGGTGCCGCCGGAACCGCCGGACAGGAAGCCGCCGATGGTCGACTGGGCGGTGGACGGGTACATCCAGAGCTGCTGGCCCGTGGCGGCGGCCGCCTGCTCCAGGGCGACCATGGACGCGCCGGCCTCGGCGGTGATCCAGCCGTCGCCGACCTCGACGACGGCGCGTGCCCGCGACGTGTCGAGGACCAGGCCGCCGTGCAGCGGGATGCCTTGGCCGTAGTTGCCGGTGCCCTTCCCGCGGGTGGTGACGGGGACGCCGTGCCGGACCGCGGCCTGCAGGGTGGCGGCGATGTCGTCGGCGCTGGCCGGCGACGCGACGAGGTCGGCGAGGCCGAGGGGCAGCTGCTCGCTGAGGATGGGACTCATGGTGGCCTCGTCGACGGAGGCGCGGGCCCGCGTGCGCTCGTCGGCGCTCACGCCGCGCTCACCGAGCAGAGCGACGAGCTCGGCGCGCAGCGCCTCGACGGAGGTGGGGGTGACGGTGGTCATGCTCACTCCTGGTGGGTGGGTGGTGCGGGGACGACGGACGGGAGGCGCGGGGCGGCGTGGCACCGCGCCTCCCGTCCGCTTGTTGGTCGGCTCCCGTTCGACGGGAGCCGACCGGTGTCAGGAACCCAGACCGATGGACTTGTCGAGGAACTCGTTCGTGTACAGGTCGGAGGGCTTCAGGCCGCTCTTGACGTCACCGGTGCCGGCGAAGACGGGCGTCGCCTTGGCGATGAAGTCCTGCATGCGCTGTTCGTCCATCGACCCGATGTAGCCGTCGGTGTCCTTCGCGAGGCCGAGCTTCACCATCTGGGCCGCGGCGAACGCGCCGACCTTCGAGTCGTAGGTCCAGCCGTTGTTGTACTGCTGCACGAGCTTCGTGATGAGGTCGTTCGTGGCGCCCGGGGACTTCAGGTAGTCCACGTCGGCCTGCTGCATGACCGGCACGAGCTTCTGCAGGCACGGCTCGAGCTTCTTCAGGTCACCGGTACGGACCGACATCGCCTCGGGGTAGGGGTTCCACCCCGTGCTCGAGACGAGCGCGTAGTCGACCTTCTTGCCCCAGGCCGCGACCTGGTTCTGGTAGATGTACGGCTCGGCGGTCGCGAAGCCCTGCTGAGCGTCCTTGCCGCCTGCGGACACGAACTTCGACGGGGTGCCGTCGTAGCTGCCGTCGAGGACCTTCTTCGGCAGGATCCCGGACTGCTCCAGGTACGTCATGTAGGCGGCACCGTTGAAGTAGCGGACGACGCCGCCGTCCTTCTCGAGGGCCTTGCCGAGGCCCTTGATGCTGTCGACCTCCGGGTACGTCTTCGGGTCCCACATGATCGACATCGGAGACTGGTCGTTCTCGGCGAACACCGCCGTGGTGGGCAGGTTGCCGGAGAACTGCACCTGCTCGTCCGTGGACATGTACCCGAGGGTGATGTCCTTGTCCTGGTACATCTGCGACGCGACCTTGGTGTAGCCGATCGCCGGGCCGCCGGCACGGATCTCGAGCTTGACGCCGGTGCTCTTGCCGTTGGCGTAGAGGTCGCCGGTGACGGTCTTGCCGGAGGAGTCGATCACCGGGTTCGGGCCGAGCATCTGGTAGAGGTGGCCGTGCTCGCCCTCGGGGTTCCAGTCGGTCTGGACGACGACGGTCGCGGGGCACGCGCCGGCGAGGTCGACCTTCGGCCCGGAGGCGGTCGACGAGGTCGCGGCGGTCGTCCCGGTGCTGCCGGACGACCCCGCCGCGCAGCCGGTGAGGGCGATGGCGGTGGCGGCGAGGGCGGCGGTGGCGACGCCGAGGCGGGAGGTGGTGCGCATGGAGGCTCCGTTCGTGGTGCGGGTCTCGTGGTGCTGTGGTGGGAAGGGGTGTGGGTTCTGGGGGGGGGATCAGCTGAAGTCGTGCCAGCGGCCGACGGCCAGGCGGCCGATCAGGCCGAACACGAGGAAGACGGCGACGCCGTAGAGCGAGGCGATCAGGATGGTCGCGTACAGCTCGGGGCCCATCAGGCGCGATGCGGTCACCTGGATGAGGACGCCGAGCCCGGGGTTGCCGCGCTGGAAGAACTGGTCGCCGACGATCGCCCCGATGACGCTCAGCCCGGCGGAGGTGCGCAGGCCGACGAAGATCGACGGCAGCGCGGCGGGGAACTGCAGCTTGACGAGCTGGGCGAACCGGCCGGCACGCTGCAGCTGGAACAGCTCACGCTGCGCGCGGTCGGCGGACTGCAGCCCGAACAGCGTGTTCGACACCATCGGGAACAGCGCGATCATCACGGTGACGATCACGCGGCTGACGAACTCGTAGCCGAACAGTGCGCCGATGAGCGGCACGAGGGCGAGGATCGGCACGCACTGCAGCACCACGGCGTACGGGTACAGCGAGTTCTCGAGCCACTTCGCCTGCGCCATCGCCATCGCCCACACGACGCCGATCACGATCGCGAAGCCGAGGCCGGTGAGCGAGACGACGGTGGTGCGTCCGAGGGCGGACCAGAGGTCGGAGCCGAACGTGGACGGCGACCCGTCCGGCATCGTCGGCGCGACGATCGCCTTCGCCACGAGGTGCGGGTACGGCACGAGGAAGGCCAGGCCGCGGACGTGGTCGTAGTACGCGGCCGCCGCGTACCAGATGCCGACGAGCACGGCGAGGACGACGACGGGCTGCCACCACGCGATGCCGCGGCGGGCCCGAGGAGCGGCGCGACGGGCGGCGGCCCGGACCGCGCGGGTCTCGGCGGCCTCCTGCAGGGTGACCATCAGCGGTGTCCTTCCCGGAGCGCGTGCGAGACCTCGCCGACCAGTTCGGCGAACTCGGGTGTGAAGCGGATGTCGGGGTCGCGGGGCATCGGGAACGGCACGTCGAACCGGCCGACGACGCTGCCGGGGCGCCCGGACATCACGATCACCTCGGTGGAGAGGTACACGGCCTCGGACACGGAGTGCGTGATGAAGAGCCCGGCGAACTGCTGCTCGACGAAGAGCCGGAGGAGCTCGTCGTTGAGGCGTTCGCGGGTGATCTCGTCGAGGGCACCGAACGGCTCGTCGAACAGGAAGAGCTCCGGGTCGAGGGTGAGCGACCGGGCGAGCGAGACCCGCATCCGCATGCCGCCGGACAGCTGCTTCGGCAGGTTCGTCTCGAAGCCGTTCAGGCCGACGAGCTCGATGGCGTGGGCGGCCTTGGCGGCTCGCTCGGCCTTCGACACGTGTCCGAGCTCGGCGAGCAGCTCGACGTTGCCCTGCACGGTGCGCCAGGGCAGGAGCGTGGCGTCCTGGAAGACGTAGCCGATGCGGTCGGCCGCGACACCGGCCGACCCGTCCGACGCGGTCTCGAGGCCGGAGGCGATGCGGAGCAGCGTGGACTTGCCGCAGCCGGACGGGCCGACGACCGAGACGAACTGGCCGCGGTCCACGGTGAGGTCGACGCCCTGCAGGGCGATGGTGCCGTTCGGGAAGGTCATCTCGACGTTGCGGAAGTCGAGCAGCGTGTCCGTCGTGGCGACGGGTGGCGGGGCGGTGGTGGTCACGATCACCTCGGGTTCTCGGTGCGGGCGGGCGGAGGGGTCAGGCGGGGACGGCGGCCGCGGCTGCGGCCGGCGTGGCGACGGTCCGTCGCACCTCGGTGCGGGCGACGAGTCGCCCGCGAGACAGGACGACGCGGTCGGCGGGGGCGTTCGCGACGGCGTCGGTGACGCTCGTCGCGGCCACGGCGAGCAGGTCGGCGCGCCGCCCGGGGACGGGACCGGCGGCCGGGAGGCCCATCACGCTCCGGGCGGTGTCGCTCACCATCGCGTACGCCTGGTCCGGCGTCACGTGGCCGGCGGAGACGAGCAGCGATGCGGTCTCGAAGGCGTCGCTCCGGCCGACCGGGTTGAAGGGGTCGCGGACGTTGTCCGCGCCGGCGGCGACGCGGACGCCGGCGTCGAGGAGCGCCTGGATGGCGGTCAGTCCCCGCGGCGTGGCGACCGGGTACTGCCAGCCCTGCAGGTACAGGTTCGTGATCGGCAGCGTGATCACCCCGAGGTCGGCTGCGGCGACGTCGGCGACCACCTCGGCGAGCCGCTCCGGCCCCAGGGTGCCGAGACGGACGCAGTGCCCGGCGGAGTACTGCCGGTCCCGTCGCAGCGAGCGGGATGCCCGGGCGTAGTGGTCGAGGGTCACCGGGCCGTCGAGGCTCTCGTCGGCGTGCAGGTCGACGCCGAGGCCCCGTCGGTGGGCGATGGCGAGGAGTCGGTCGACGTCCGCGAGGGGGTCCTCGGCGAGGTGCGGGGCGCCGCCGACCAGGTCCACGCCGAGGTCGAGCACCGCCTCGACGTGCTCGTCGGGGGCGAGCGGGCCGGCGAGGGCGACGAGCTCGATGTCCATCAGGCCGGCGAGTTCGTCGCGGACCTGCACGAGGGCGCGGGCGCCGCGCAGGGCCTGCTCCGTGGTGGCGGGCCGGTCGGCCGCGCTGTGTCGGCCGCTGAGGACGTCGACGTGGCTCCGGACGGCCGTGGTGCCGGCGGCGAGCAGGGTGAGGGCGGCGGTCCGGGCCCGGTCGGCGATGTCCTCGACGGTCATGGTGGTGGCGTGCGCGGTCCACGAGGCGATCGCGGCACCGAGGTCGCCGAGCGGCGGCCGGATGACGTCGGCGCTGAGGGCCTTGTCGAGGTGGGCGTGCGGTTCTGCCGGTGCGGTCAGGAGCAGCCGGCCGCCGAGGTCGATCGTCTCCTCCGCCGGCGCCGCGAGGGTGCCGGCCGGGGCCACGGTGGAGACGGTCTCGTCGTCGATCGCGACGTCGACCGACCGGCCGTCCGGCAGCAGCGCGGAGCGCAGGAGGGCGATCGGGCGGGGCACTGACGAGTCCATCCGGAGCCTCTCGATCGTGTGTGAGAATGTTGATCGCATCAACATCTCCGATGCTAGGGCGGCAGTGTTTCCCTCTCGTTTCGAGGCGGTTGCCGTGTGTGACGCCCGCCCCGACGCGACCGGGAGCGGGAACGAGCGTTCCGGCCGAGCGGTCGGGACGGCCCCACCGAGGACGAGAGGAGCGCGCGTGAGCACCGGCACCACCACCGAGACCGACCGCGTCGTCGACGACCAGACCCAGCGGATCGGTGAGCACATCCGTGCCCGTCGACGCGCCGCACGACTGACGCTCGTGCAGGTCGCCGAACTGACCGGGCTGTCGCACCCGTTCCTCAGCCAGGTCGAGCGCGGGCACTCCCGCGCCAGCATGGTGTCCCTCGAGAAGATCGCCGCGGCGCTCGGCACGACCCAGGTCGAACTGCTCGCAGCCGGTGCCCCCGAGCGACCGGAGCACGAGGTCCGCCTGCCCGAGGTCATCCGTGCCGGCGAGGGCGCCCGCGGACCGTTCTCGAGCGGCGAGGCCCGGCTGCTCGTGCACGCCGGCCCACACGCGTTCGAGCCGCTGGAGTGGGTCGGCGACAACACGGACCTCGGCGAGTACTTCGAGCACCACGAGGACGAGTTCCTCACCGTGCTCGCCGGCCGCGTGCACCTCGACCTGCGCGGACGGGAACCGCTCGACCTCGGGCCCGGCGACTCGGCGTACTACCGCGGCGGCACCGGCCACCGGTGGTGCAGCGCGGACGGCAGCCGCTTCCACATGATCGTGGTCAAGGAGACCCCGCGCGCCGGAGCGATCGCGTGAGCGCCGTGCCGGAGCGTCGGCGGCTGCGCGTCGCCGCCCGCCACGAAGTCGCCACGGACGTCGTCGCACTCGACCTGGCCCGGGTCGACGGTCCGGCACTGCCGGACTGGGAACCCGGAGCGCACGTCGACCTCGAGGTCTCCCCCGGGACCGAGCGCCAGTACTCGCTCGTCACGACGACCGCCGACGGGCACTGGCGCATCGCCGTGCTCCGCGAGCCCGACGGCCGCGGCGGATCGGTCGCCGTGCACGAGGCGCTGGCGGTCGGCGACGAGGTCGTGGTGGCCGGGCCGCGGAACCACTTCGGCCACGACCCGGCGCGCCCCGCGGTCTTCGTCGCCGGGGGCATCGGGATCACGCCGATCCGGTCGATGATCGCCGCCGCCGAACGCGCCGGCACCCCGTGGGAGCTCCACTACGCGGGGCGGTCCCGCGACCGCATGGCGTTCGTGCACGAGCTCGTCGCCGCGCACCCCGACCGGGTCGTCGTGGCGGCGGCGGACGAGGGCGTCCGGCTCGACGTCGACGCGCTCCTCGCCGCACCGCGCGACGCGGTCGTGTACTGCTGCGGGCCGCGCGGGCTCATGGACGCGGTCGAGGCCGCCGCCGCGCACTGGCCGGCGGGCAGCGTCCGCGTCGAGCGCTTCGAGCCCGCTGCGGACGTCGACGCCCCCGGCGAGGCCTTCGAGGTCGAGCTCACGGTCACCGGCGTCACCGTGACGGTTCCAGCCGACCGGACCCTGCTCGAGGTCGCGGAGGACGCCGGCGCCTTCGTGCTCTCGTCCTGCCGGGAGGGCACGTGCGGCACCTGCGAGACCCCCGTGCTCGAGGGCGAGGTCGAGCACCGGGACACCGTGCTCAGCCCCGAGGAGCAGGCCGACGACCGCACCATGATGGTCTGCGTGTCCCGCGCCCGGCGCGGCTGCCCGCGACTGGTGCTCGAACTCTGACCGGACGGACTACGGACGCTCGGTGCCGTCGAGCGGGCCGCCGGTGAGCGCGGACAGGCGCTCCAGCCCCGCTTCGGCCACGAGCTGCCGGGCGAGCGGACGCGCCCGTTCGACCGCCTCACGCACGTCCACCCGGGTGACGTCGCCGTCCGCGACGCTCAGCTCGCCGTCCACCCAGACGTCGCGGACCTCGCGGCTGCCGGCGACGAAGACCACCGCCTGGTAGGGGTCGTGGACGTTCGCGAGGGTCGGGGAGTCGCCGTCGAGGACGACCAGGTCCGCGCGCTTGCCCGGCTCCAGCGAGCCGATCTCGTCCTCCATGCGCAGGGCACGGGCGCCGCCGATCGTCCCCATCTCGAAGGCCTCGCGGGCGCTCATCGCGGTGGCCTGCAGGTCCCGCACCCGAGCGAGCAGCGCGGCCGTCTTCATCGCCTGCAGGAAGTCCTGGGAGTCGTTCGACGCCGGGCCGTCGACCCCGATGCCCACCGGGACGCCGAGCGCACGGAGTTCCGCGATCGGGGCGATGCCGCTGGCGAGGATCCCGTTCGCGACCGGGTTGTGGGCCACGCCGACGCCGCCCGCCGCGTACCGCTCCCGGTCCTCGCGGTCCACCCAGACGCTGTGCGCGGCGATCACCGGGACCTGGAACATGCCAGTCGCCTCGGCGTGCCCGATGGCCGTCCGTCCGGTGCGCTGCCGGGCCGCGGTGACCTCCTCGCGCACCTCGTGGAAGTGCACGTGCACGCCGTGGCCGCCGGCGACCGCGTAGTCGACGTGCTCCTGCCAGGTGTCGTCCGTGTACCGCCCGATCGACGAGACGCCGACCCGGAACGTGCTGTACCGGCTGGCGGCGGCGGCCTCGCGCAGGGCCTCGAACTCCTCCAGGATGGGCGTCGCGCCGAAGTCGCGGTCGACGTCGCCGGAGCCGAACGACACGACCCCGCGCAGCCCGAGGTCCTCGAGCGCCTGCACCACGCCGGGTGTCGCCGGTTCGTCCGGCACCGGGTCGGCGCAGAACATGTCGTTCGCCGTCGTCACCCCGCTCCGGAGCAGCTGGATGCCCTGCAGCACCGTGCCCGCGTACGCCTTGTCCCGGGTCATCACCGGGTTGACGCGCCCGATCAACGCCGTGAGCCACTCCCACAGCGTGTACTGCGAACCGATCCCCGTGATGAGCCCCTCGCTGAAGTGGCCGTGGGTGTTCACGAAGCCGGGCGTGACGATGTCGTACGCACCGCCGCGCACCGGCGCGTCCGGGTGGGCCGCGGCGAGGTCGGCGTACGTGCCGACCGCGGCGATCCGGTCGCCGTCGAGGAGCACGGCCCCGTCGCGGATCGCGGCGGGCGTGGCAGCGCCGTCGGGTGCTGCGGTGAGCACCCATCCGGCGCGGATCAGGGTCTGCGTCATGGGGCGAACCTACGGTCCGCGTGTTCCCCGGGTGTTTCCGCCCGGTTACCCCGCGGTGCCGACCCACGGTCCTGGAACGCCGGGACCGAGCAGCCACGCCGTCCGTGCGCACCCCGTCCGTGCGCACCCCGTCACGGGCCGGAAACAGGGGACTGCTAGAAACACCACCATGCTGACCGTCACCGGTGCCCTCCGCGTCCTCGTCGACCCCCGGACCGAACGGGAGGGCGACGTCGTCGTCGACGACGGCAGTGACCTCGTCACCACCCTCGACGCGTCCGGGTGCGTCGTCACGGCCGGTCTCGTCAATGCGCACCACCATCTCCTCCAGACCGCGTTCCGCACCCTGCCCGGAACTCGCGGCGTGCCGATGGCGGACTGGCTCCCGACCATGGCCGCGGCGTACGGACGGGTGGGGCACGACCCCGAGCTGTACGCACTGGCGGCGTCCGCCGGAGCCGCGGAGGGCCTCCTGTCCGGCGTCACGACGATCGCCGACCACCACCTGAACTGGCCCGCCGAGGCGACCACGGACGACACCGTCGCGCTCGCCGCGGCCACCGTGGGCGCGGTCCGCGGTCTCGGCGGTCGGGTCGTCTTCGTCCGCGGCTCGGCACGGGACGACCCGGACCGCGCGGCGGCCTCGGCGGACGCGATCGCGTCACGACTGCTGCACGACGACGCCGTCGGCGGCGTGGACCCGGACGGCGGGCTCCAGGTCGCCGTCGGTCCGGCCGGCGTGCACTCCGACGGCGAGGCGACCTTCCGCGCGCTCGGCGAGGTGGCGGCGCGACACGGACTCCGCCGGCGGACCCAGGCCAACGAACAGGTCGACACCGCGATCGCGCTCGAGCGCTACGGCCGTCGGCCGCTCGACCTGCTCGAGGAGTGGGGGTGGCTCGCGCCGGACGTCACGATCGCGCACCTCTGCGACGTCACCGACGACGAGATCGCCCGGCTCGCGGCAGCGGGCGTCACCGCCACGCACGCACCCGGGTGCGACGTGCCGATGGGCTGGGGCATCGCTCCCGTCGCACGGCTCGCCGCGGCCGGGGTCCCGGTCGGCCTCGGCACGAGCGGTGGCGGCAGCAACGACGCCGGACACCTGCTCGCGGACGCCCGGTTGGCCATGCAGGTGTCGGCGCTCGTCGGGCCGCAGCTGCCGGCGCGGCAGGTGCTCGGCGCGGCGACGGAGGGTTCCGCGACGGGGCTCGGGCGCCCGGAGCTCGGGCACCTCGGCGCCGGGAGCGCGGGCGACCTGTGCGTGTGGGACGTCTCCGGGGTGGCGGACGCGGGAGTCGCCGACCCCGTCGCGGGACTCCTCTGGGCCGCCCCCGGGCGGCGGCCCCGACACGTCGTCGTGGGCGGGCGCGTGGTGGTCCGCGACGGGGAGCTCGTCGCGGCGGACGAGCGGGAGATCACGGCGCGGCTCGCCGAACGACTGGCCCGGACACCCGCCGTCGCCTGACCCGATCGTGCGCCGCCGGCTCAGCTCGC
Source organism: Curtobacterium sp. NPDC086286 (assembly GCF_044746255.1). Classification (NCBI taxonomy): domain Bacteria; kingdom Bacillati; phylum Actinomycetota; class Actinomycetes; order Micrococcales; family Microbacteriaceae; genus Curtobacterium; species Curtobacterium sp. NPDC086286. The sequence goes on along the minus strand of NZ_JBIVBW010000002.1, from coordinate 368,044 downwards.
GGACACCGCCCGGCGGTGGATGGGACCGGCACCGTCGACGAGCGCACCGCCGCCGGCGCCCGTCCGGACCGCGATCACCTCGGCCATGATCGCGACCGCCATCTCCGCCGGCGTCGTCGCACCGATGTCGAGCCCGATCGGGGACCGCAGCCGGTCGGTGTCCGGCGTCCCGAGCGCCCGCAGCTCCGCCATCCGACGTGCGTTCGTCGTGCGGGAGCCCATCGCCCCGACGTACCCGGCACCCCGTCGGAGCGCCGAGTCGACCACGGCGGCGTCGAACCGGTCGTCGTGCGCGAGCACCACGACGGCGGTGGTCGCGTCAACCGGCAACGCCTCGACCACACGCGTCGGCCAGCCCACGATGCGTTCGTCGGCGGCCGGGAAGCGCTCGTCGGTCAGGAACACCGGCCGCGGGTCGACGACCGTCACGGCGTAGCCGAGCACCGCGGCCGTGTTCGTCAGGGCCACCGCGAACTCGACCGCGCCCACCACGATGCACCGCGGCCGGACGTCGGCGCGCTCGACGAAGAGCCGGCCGCCGCAGCCGTCGGGGACGTGCACGACCGCGCCGAGCGTTGCCGGGTCGAGCGAGAGGCCGAGCGACGTCGGCACCCCGGACGCCGCGCGCCGGAGTGCGTCCACGACGTCGACGTCCTCGGGACGGACGCGACGGACCAGGACCTCGACGCGACCGCCGCAGCGGAGCGCCGGTGCCCACATCGCGTCGACATCGTCCGGGTCGTCGTCGAACCCGAAGCGTTCGAGCACCGCCTCGCCGGTCTCGAGGACCTGTTCCGCCGTGTCGAACAGCGCCCCCTCGACGCACCCGCCGGAGATGGTGCCGACGACCTGGCCGCCGGGCAGGACGGCCATCGACGAGCCGACGCCGGTCGGCGCGCTGCCCGTCATCGCGACGGCCGTCGCGACGACCACGGGGTCCCCCGCGTCGAGGGCGGCCAGGAGGCGCGGTGCCAGTTCGAACATCACGCACCTCCGGCGTCGGTCGCGTCCTGGAGCATCGCCCAGACCCGGTCGCGCGTCATCGGCAACCGGTGGGGGCGCACGCCGACGGCGTCGCGCACCGCGTTCGCGACGGCTGGCGCGACCGGGTTGTACGGCGCCTCGCTCATCGACTTCGCGCCGAGGGGGCCGAGCGGGTCGTGCGTGTCGGCGAAGCGCACCTCGGTGCGGGGCACGTCGGAGATCTTCGGCACCCGGTACGCCCGGAACGCGTCGGTCGTCACCCGACCGGTCTCGTCCAGCACGACCTCCTCGTAGAGCGCCGAGCCGATCGCCTGCGCGGCGCCGCCCTCCACCTGGCCGCGGAGCTGTTCCGGGTTCAGGACGGTGCCGGCGTCCACCGCCTGCACGCTGTGCAGAACGCGGACCTCACCCGTCGGCCGGTGCACCGCCACCCGGGCGCCGTGCACGGTGAACGCGAGCGACCGTGGCGTGCCGTCGTGGCTGCCGTGCGCGACGAGCGGGCCGTCGGCGAGCAGCTCGGCGTGCCCGACGAGCTCCTCCCCGATGCGGACGCCGTCCGGCCCGATCGAGACCGCCGGCCCGAGCGGACCCGACGCGGTCCGGGGTGTCCGGGCGGCGACGATCCCGAGGGCGCGCCCGGTCATGTCCTCCCGCAGTGCCTGCGCCGCGGCGTACAGCGCCTTGCCGGCGACCACGACCCCGGCGGACCCGAACGCCCCGGTGTCGTGCCGGGCAGCGTCGGTGTCCGACTGATGCACGTCGACCCGGTCCGTGGTGGTGCCGAGGGCGGTGGCGACGAGCTGCGTGTGCACCGTCGTCGTCCCGTTGCCGAACTCGGCCGTGCCGACGCCGATGCGGTACCGGCCCTCCGCCGTGGCCTCGACCGACACGTGCGCGTGGTGCCCGCGCGGTGGCATCGTGGCGATCGCCGCGAGGGCGACCCCGGTGCCGAACGCCCAGTCGCCCGAGTCGTCCAGCGGCGGACCGTCCATCCGGGGGACCTCGGGCACCGGTGCGCGGAGGGCGTCTTCCACCAGATCGATGCACTGGTCGAGTCCGTAACTGCCCTCCCAGCGCAGGTCGTCCTGCTCGTCCGGGTCCGTGACCACGAGGGGGTCTCCGGGGACCACGACGTTCCGCCGCCGCAGGTCGAGCGGGTCGATGCCGAGTTCCCGGGCGAGCTCGTCCATGGCGGACTCGATCGCGAACACGACCTGGCCGAGCCCGTACCCGCGGAACGCCCCGGACGGCAGGTTGTTCGTGTACACGGACTCCGCGTCCACACGCTTCGACGGGCACCGGTACACGGCGACGGAGTCGCTGACGGAGTGGAACATGACACCGATCCCGTGGTTGCCGTACGCGCCGGTGTCCATGGTCTGGTCGACGTGCAGTGCCGTCAGGTGCCCCTCGGCGTCGGCGCCGAGCCGGACCCGCACGCGCATCGGGTGCCGGGTCGGGGCGATCGTGAACTCGTCACGCCGACTGAACTCGTACTGCACCGCGCGACCGGTCCGCAGCACCGCGAGGGTGACCAGGTCCTCGGTCAGCAACTCCTGCTTCCCGCCGAACCCACCGCCGACGCGCTTCGCGATGACACGGACTCGGCTCGGGTCGAGGCCGAACACGTGCGCGATCTCGTCCCGCACCAGGAACGGGACCTGCGTCGCGGTCCGGAGCACGAGCCGCCCGTCGCGGTCGACGGACCCGCGGGTCGCGTGGGTCTCGAGCGCGGCGTGCGAGACGCGGCCGGTCGTCCAGGTGCCCTCGACGGTGGCCGCGGCCGTCGCCAGGGCTCCGTCGACGTCGCCCGTCTCACCGTGCAGGGCGGCGACCACGTTGCGGCCCGGCTCGGCGATCCGGTGCTCCTGGGTCGTCTTGTCGGCGTGCAGGAGCGGAGCACCGGCGGCACGGGCCGCGTCCGGGTCGTGCACGCTCGGCAGCACCTCGTAGCGCACCCGAACGAGGGCGCAGGCCTGCTCGGCGATCCGAACGCTGTCCGCGACCACTGCGGCCACGCGCTGCCCACGGAACCGGAGCACCCGGTCGAGGACCCGGGTGTCGTCCGGGTCGTCCAGGCGGGACTCGTGCCGACCGGTGGAGAACAGCACGCCGGGGTCGTCGTGGTGCGTGAGGACGGCGTGCACGCCCGGGAGGGCTTCGGCCGCCGCCGTGTCGATCGACACGATGCGGGCGTGCGGGTGCGGGCTGCCGAGGACCGCGAGGTGCAGCAGCCCCTCGGTCCGCCGCACGTCGAGCGTGTACTCCTCGCGTCCGGTCACGATCGCCATCGCGGCCGGGGCGGCGACCGACGTGCCGATCGCCTGACCGGCCGCCGCGCACGCCGTGTTCGCGACCCCGTCCAGGGCGTCCTCGATCGCCCGGTACCCGGTGCACCGGCAGATGTTGCCCTTCAACGCGCGGTGCCGGTCAGCAAGCGCGTCCTCGTCGAGCGTGGAGGCCGTGACGACGTACCCGGCGGTGCAGAAGCCGCACTGGAAGCCCGGCGCCTCGGCGAACGCGCGCTGCACGGGGTGCGGGTCCTCCGGCGTGCCGAGCCCGGCCGCCGTGGTGACGGCACGCCCCGCCATCCGGTGCGCCGGCGTGATGCAGGAGTGGACCGGCACACCGTCGACGAGCACCGAGCACGCACCGCAGTCGCCCGCGTCGCAGCCCTTCTTCACGGACGTCACCCCGTGCTCGCGGAGCAGGGTGCGGAGGACCTGACCGGGCTGCGGTTCGGCGTCCACCGTCACGCCGTCGACCTCGAACCTCATGCCGCACCGCCCGTCGTCCCGAGCGCCTCGGCGACGAGCTCCGCCGCGAACCGCCGGCTCACCGCGCGCCGCCAGTCCGGGGATCCGTGCGGGTCGTCGTACCAGGCGTCGTGTGCCTCGAGCCGTGCGTCGACCTCCGCGGCGGTCGGGACCCCGGCGTGACGGAGCACGAGTGGCCGCGGGGTCGCCCCGGTCACGACGAGGACGAAGCCCGACGCCGACCACCGCGCCGTGACGAGTGCACCGGTCCGGCCGTGCGGGCTGAGGGACACCCGGCGGAACCCGGTGCGTGCCACGAGGGCCGCTCGTGGCACGTCGAACGCCCGGATGACCTCACCCGGCGCGAGGTCGGTCGTCCGCGGCCCGGTGACCAGGTCCGCCACCGGGACCCGGCGCTCCCCGCCGTCCGGCGTCCAGACCTCCGCGATCGCGTCGAGCGTCACGAGCAGCGCGGTGATCGCCCCAGCCGGCAGGGCGACCGCGACGTTGCCGCCGACCGTCGCCTGGTTCCACACCTTGAACGACGCCAGCAACGCGTTGGCACACCGGTCGACGAGCGGCCAGGCACGCCAGTCGTCCTCGGGCGCCACGCGCAGCAGCGACGCGATCGTGCACGTCGCGGCGATCCGGAGCCCTCCGGCGCTGCGCTCGGTGTCGCGCCACCCTAGTGCCGTGAGGTCGACGAGCCCGGTCAGGCCCGGCTGCTCCTCCGAGTACAGCCAGGTGCCACCGGCGAGGGGATGCTCACCGGGACCGAAGGAGAGGTCGTCGCGGTGCGACGGTGTCCGCACGGTGCGGACGGAGACGAGGTCCATTGCAGGGTCCGATCGGGATGGTGGGACGGGTGTCGGTGGCGCCGTCGGACCGTCGTCCGTGCGCGATCATCCCGCGGTTCCACGCCGAGGACCGCCGGGGTGCGGATGTGTGCGCCACGGGGCCCTCCTCGATCGGGTGCGTCGTGGCGGCAACGCTATGGAACGGGTGTTTCCGTGTGGTTACGGGCGTTCGACGGCTGCGTCACGACCGGGCCGTGGCCGCTGACGGAGCTCGTGACCTGTTCGACCCACCGCCGAAACACGCGGGTGTCATCGTCGCCTCCATGGAGATCACCGACGTCCAGCCAGTCCCCACCACCACGACCGTCCACCTCGGTGCGAACCAGTACGGCAAGGCCGAGGTCCGGCTCGTCCGGGTGACGCGCGACACCGACCGGCACGAGATCGAGGACCTGACCGTCACGACCCAGTTGCGCGGTGCGGCGCTCGCCGACTCGTACACCGAGGGCGACAACGCCAAGGTCGTCGCGACGGACACGCAGAAGAACACCGTCTACGCCTTCGCGAGGGAGCACGGGGTGGGCACGCCGGAGGAGTTCCTCCTGCGCCTCGGCCGGCACTTCAGCACCGCCTTCGACTGGTACGACGGCTCCACCCTGTCCGCCGAGCAGCACACGTGGGAGCGGATCGTCGTCGACGGCCGGGAGCACGACCACTCGTTCGTCCGGGCCGGCCGCGGAACCCGCACGGCCGTGGTGCAGGTCGACGGCGACGACGTGCACGTGCTCGCCGGGGTCACCGACCTGACGGTCCTGAAGTCGACGGGCAGCGAGTTCCACGGGTTCCCGCGCGACGGGTACACGACGCTCGCGGAGACCGACGACCGGATCCTCGCGACCTCGGTGACGGCCCGCTGGCGCTACACGCCCGAGGCGGTGGCGGCGGGCATCGACTACGACGCCGTGTACGCGGGCGTCCTCGACCGGATGCTCGCGACCTTCGCCGAGCTGCACTCCCTGGCGCTGCAGCAGACCCTGTTCGCGATGGGCCGCTCGGCGATCGAGGCGTTCCCGGAGATCGCCGAGGTGCGGTTCTCGATGCCGAACAAGCACCACTTCCTGGTCGACCTCGCACCGTTCGGCCTGGACAACCCCGGCGAGGTGTTCTTCGCCGCCGACCGGCCCTACGGCCTCATCTCCGGCACCGTCGTGCGCGACGGCGTCGCCGAGGCCCCAGCCGCGTGGACGTCGGTGCCGGCGTTCGTGTGACCGACGTGGTGGGCGTGCTGCTCGCCGCCGGTGCGGGGACGCGGATGGGGCGGCCGAAGGCGCTGGTCGCCGAGCCGGACGGCACCCCCTGGCTGCACCTCGGCGTCGACGCGCTCCTCGTCGGGGGTTGCGACCGGGTCGTCGTCGTCCTCGGCGCCGCCGCCGACCGGGCGCGGGCCCTCGTGCCCGCCGAGGACGCCGTCACCGTCGTCGTCGCGGACGACTGGGCAGCGGGTCCGGGCGCGTCGCTCGCCGTCGGGCTCGCGGCCGTCACCGGTCCGGCGACGGCGTGCGTCTCCCTCGTCGACCTGCCAGGCCTCCCCGCGTCGGCCGTCCGGCGGGTGATCGGCGACGGTGACCACCCGGCGGCGCTCCGCCGCGCGGTCCACCACGGCATGCCGGGACACCCGGTGGTCGTCGGCTCGGAGCACCGCGCCGCGCTGGTCGCCGCGCTGTCCCGCGACCCCTCGCACGGCGCCGGGCCGTGGCTCGCGTCGTCGGGCGCGGAACCCGTCGAGTGCGGCGACCTGTGGGACGGTCACGACCAGGACCGCCCCCGCTGCTAGCGGGGGTCGCGGTCACCCATCGCGTCTCACTGGACCGACCGCGCACGGCGGTCGAGTTCGGTCAGCATCGCGTCGGTCCGGCGGACCGCTCGAGGGGCAACGATCAGGGAAGCGACCAGCATGACGAGGAAGAGGCCGACGAAGATCCAGGAGAGCGGTTGTCCGGACACTGCGAGCCAGACGGAGAGGCCGGTCATCGGAACGTACAGCAGCGGGGCCGCCCATCGCAGCGGGCGGTACTGGTTCCGGTGCTGCTGCACCGCGCGTCGCCATCCCTCGACGTCGACGTCGGGCGGAACGACCCCGCGGCGGACTGCTCGACGGAAGCCCGCGTCCTGCAGGACGGTGCCGTACCCGCGCCGCAGCCGGATGAGGAAGATCGCCATGACGATGCCGTACGCGGAACCCGTGATGGCGGAGATCACGGCTCGCTCGACAGCGTTGAGCTCCGGCATCACGACGATCGTCACCAGGAACCACAGGCCGCCGAACGCGACGGCGAGCGCCAGCGCAGCCAACCACCACGGCCACCGTCTCATCAACCCCACACGACCAGCTTTCCAGACACGGGCGCACCGCGACCAGCTGACGGACGGGAGGCGCGGTGCGGGCCCGCCCCGCGCCTCCCGTCCGTCCCACAGCGCGTCAGCGCGGGATCACCGAGAACAGGAACCGCTTCCGCACCATGTACCAGGCCAGCAGGATCAGCAGGGTGTGGGTCGCGAAGCCGATCCAGCCGTTGCCCCAGTCGACACCCGGGATCGACGCGATCGCCAGCGCGAAGAACACCTGCCAGACGAACACGTAGAGACTCGCCTGCCCGATCGGGATCCACAGCCATCCGATGGCCTTCGCGATCGGCTTCCAGAACACGGTGAGGATCGCGTACGACACGATCGCGAAGAAGGCGATGTCGACCAGGCGCCCCCACTGCAGGTCGACGCGCTGGTAGGCGGTGTTGTACAGCTGGTCGTACATCGAGGCCGGGAACGGCACGGGCGTGAACCCGAAGTGGTCGCCCGCCCAGACGTAGACCAAGAACAGGGCGTACCCGCCGATGCCGACCCCGACGAGGACCTTGCCGAGGCGCCCGGTCAGTGCGCCGATGATCTGCCGGCGGTAGTACCCGAGCACGAGTCCGTGGGTGAACACGACCTGCCAGGTGAGGAGCGGGAAGACCGCCTCGAACTGGGAGTTCAGCGGCCGGAACTCCGGGTTGAGCGCCTGGTAGACGTAGAGCGCCCAGCTGACGATGAGCAGCGCCCACCAGAACCCGCGGCGGATCACCCACATGAACGCCGGGATGAACAGGCTCAGCACCACGAAGAGGCCCATGATGTTGAACGGCCACGGGCCCATCTCGAGCAGCAGGAACTGCCGGATCGCGTACCAGGGCGGCGGGTACGCCAGCAGCTGCATCGCGTTCGGGTAGAGGTCGTAGACGCGCCCCTCGGCGCCGACTCCCCCGGTGCCGGTCCCCCGGTCGGTGAAGGTGGTGATCGCGTCGGTGTTCAGGAACGGCACGAAGCTCAGCGCGAAGACGACGAGGATCACCCCGAGCGTGACGAGGTACTGCTTCCGCGCGCGTTTCCACGCCCCGATGGCGGCCGCCCACTCGCCGAACTTCTTGATGGCGAACGGGTAGGTCATGCCGAGGACCATGCCGGACAGGAACACGAACATCTCCGCGCCGGTGATCGCGCCGACGGCGTGCAGCGTGATGTACGAGTACGGTCCGCCGATCTCGATGTGGGTGATCACCACGGCGAGGATGATGAACCCGCGGAACAGGTCGAGCCGCAGGTCGCGCCCGGGCTTGCCGTCGTCGGGGTAGCGCCAGCTCGGCAGCAGCCGACCGAACAGGCCGCTCAGCAGGAACACGACCGCGAGGCCGACGGCACACCAGACGATCCAGGCCATCTGGTCGCCGCCGGTGTCGTACTGCTGGTCGGTCGCCGCGGCGCCGTCCCGTGGCGTGACCTCGTCCGTCACGGGTCCGAACACGAAGTCGCCCGCGCGCTCGAGGTCGGTGCGGAACGAGCCGGCGATGCCGGGCACGGCGGTGTCGCGCCAGTCGGCCACGCGGTTGCCGGCCTCGGGTTCGCGGCGGTTCGTCTCGAGGAACGTCACGCCGCGGATCAACGGGCGGTCCTGCACGGCGGCGATCACCTGTCGCCACCAGCCCTGCTTCACCGGGAGTTCGTCGGCGCCCCGGAGCGAGTGGTCGTACAGCGCCCCGGTGTCGAGCAGCATCGGCCGGTCGTCGGCCACGGCGAAGCGGTCGTAGAAGCTCCCCTGTTGTCGCTGCTCGTAGCCCCAGGTCTCGTCGAAGCGTGCGGAGACCTCGCCGGCCTCGGGGACGTCGTTCCGGGTGAGCGGGACGTCCCGGCCGGCTGCCTCGGTCGCCTTGCCCTTGCCGAAGTACAGCATCGACAGCCCGACCCAGTCGACGGAGGAGTCCCCGGGCCAGTACGGCTCGTAGGGGTCGTCGGCCGCGGTGAGCTGTCCGTCGCCGTTCGTGTCGAGCTTCGAGACGTCGGTCGCGGAGAGGTCCTGCAGCCGGCCGGCGGACTCGCCGAAGGGGTAGCCCGCACCGTAGGACGGGGACCACACCATCAGCGCGTCCGAGCTGCCGCCGTGGACCGCGGTCGCGAGCGTCCGGAAGGCCGAGACGAACTGGGTCGGCTGCTGCCCCCACCGCACCCACGTGCCGTTCATCTGCGGGGCGAACCGGACGAGCACCTGGGTGTCGTACTGGCGGTGGACCTCCTCGAGCAGGGCATTGGCCGCGCGGGCGTCGGCCGCGGTGAGGGACCGGAGCGACCGGTCGGGCTCGAGGCTCACCACGAGGACGGCGCCCTGCGTCGCGGCAGCGCGGGTGGCCCGGAGGAACTCCTTGCGGGCGCTGCGGTCGAGCGGGTACTGGATCTCCACGCCGTACATCGACGGTGTCGCACCGAGTCGTCCCGCGTACCCGGCCGGTGCGTCGTCGCCCCAGTCGATGTCCGGTCCGAACCAGGTCTTCCCGTCGGACGGCGCGATCGACGCACCGCTCGTCGCGGCAGCCTGCACCGCCGACGCCGGCAGCGCGCCACCCAGGGCGAACGTCGCGAGCACCACCAGGAACGCGACGAGCCGGGCAGCGGTCCGGCTCACCGTGCGCACACCAGGGTCCAGACGTTGTGACCGCCCTCGTGTCGGTGCTCGAGCCGGTCGAGCGCGGCGATCGCGAGGGCCAGGCCCCGACCGCTCTCCTCGTCGGCGTCGGCCATCGTCACGGCAGCGAGGTCGATGTCGACCGGCAGCCCGTTGTCGGTGAGCACGGCGACGAGCTCCTGGTCGGTCGCATCGAGTTCCACGGTGTAGCGCCGGCCGGCTTCCTGGTCGGCGCGGCGGGTGTGCTCGACGATGTTCGCGGCGATCTCAGCGAGGGCGGTCTCGAGGCCGAAGCGGAGCCGGACGTCGTCGATGCCGAGGGTGTCCCACCACGCGCCGAAGCGGTCCTGCACCTCGTCGAGGGACGCCGGCACCGCCGGGACGTCGAACTCGACCCGCGCCGGGCTCACAGGGGTCCCCCGGCCGTGCTCGACTCGTGCTCGGACTGCGCGGTGCCCGGTCCGCGGTAGAGCACGGCCCGGATGACGATGCTGAAGATGAACAGGTCGAACACGACCCATGCGGTGTTCACGAGCGGCGCGATGCCGGACGCCTGGCCGGTCAGGTACCGGATGCCGATCAGGATCAGCGCCGCCACGAGGGCCCCCATCGCGATGAGCTGGGGCTTCACGAGGTCCCACCGCGGCTTCTGCTCGGACTCGTCACGGACCTTCGGGGTGACCCGGAAGCCCAGCGGCTTGCCCCGGAACACGTTCTCGAACGCACTCGTGACGGACTCGATCCAGACCGGGAACAACGCCAGCGAGTACTGCTGCCCGCGCCACGTCGGTCTGCCGGCCGCCACCACCCAGAAGAGCAGCTGGTTGAGGACGAGGAACGGGATGAGCCGGACGAAGAAGTCGACGCTGTACGCCTGGACCGGCACCACACCGAAGGACAGGCAGAGCACCGGGGCCGCGATGTAGACGATCGCGGCGAAGCCGGACAGGTAGCTCCACATCGTCGAGAAGTACATGAGCCGCTGCCCCCACGACAGGCCCTTCTGCACGAGCGGGTTCTCGCGGAAGAAGACCTGCATGGTGCCCTGCGCCCAGCGGAGCCGCTGCACGAGCATGGTCGGCAGGTCCTCGGGTGCGAGGCCCTTCGCCAGGATCTCGTCGTGGTAGGCCGACTTCCAGCCGAGGCCGTGCAGGCGCATGGCGGTCGCCATGTCCTCGGTCACCGAGATCGTCGCCAACGGCATGATCGGCTGGGCCTCGTCGTCGCGGTTGACGTCGAGCGCCCGGGTGAGCACGGCGATGGACTCGATCGCGGCGACCGGCGAGGCGTCGCGGCGGCCGAGGACGTCGAGTGCCGCGTCGTCGAGGCCCGCGAAGGTGTTCGCGTCGGTCGACATCGCCGCGAGCTCCTGCAGGTCGTTGCGGACCGATTCGAGGTCGGACGCGGCGAACCGGTAGGAGATCGTGTCGATGCCGCGTTGGAAGTCGTAGGTGACGTCGCCGAGCGGCTCGCCCCGCTGGACCTGGTCGCGGGCACGGTCGACCACGGCCTCGGCCTCGTCGAGCGCCCCGAGCACCCGCGGGTCGGTCTCCGTCTCGCGTGCTCGGGCGAGGAGCTTCCGGGAGGTCTTGATCGTCCGCGCGACCGAGGCCTCGACCTCGCGCACGTACCGGGTGACCCCGAGCTGCATGAGCGCCTCGCGCCGGAGGATCGCGTTCGACCCGCAGAAGAACGCGGCGTTCCACCCGTCCTTCGACTGCTGGATCGGCCCGTAGAAGAGGGGCGCCTGGCTGCCGAGCAGGTCGGCTTCGGGGACGTTCTCGAACCACTGCGGCGTCTGGACCAGCGCCATCCGCGAGTCCTTGAAGTACCCGAGCGTGCGGTCGAGGATCGACGGTTCCGGGATCTGGTCGGCGTCGAGGATGAGGAGGAACTCCCCCTGGGTCGCGAGCAGGGCGTTGTTGAGGTTCCCCGCCTTGGCGTGCCGCGGTCGGTCGATCCAGTCGGCGCCCCGGGTGATCACGCCGATCCCGAGCGACTCGGCGGCGGCGCGCATCTCCGGACGGTTGCCGTCGTCGAGGATCCACGTGGTGTGCGGGTGGGTGATCGCCTTCGCCGCCGTCGCGGTGCGGACGACGAGGTCGACGGGCTCGTTGTACGTCGTGATGAAGACGTCGACGGTCACGGGGTCCTGCGGCGGGGTCGGCGGTTCCCCGCGTTCACGGAGCCGCCAGGCCCCGAACGCGAAGAGCAGCGAGTCGATCACGCTGTACGTCTCGGCGAGGATCAGCGGGACGGCGATCCACCACGAGTGCCAGTTCACCGAGGCGGCCCAGCGCCAGACGATGTAGTTCACGCCGGCGATCGAGGCGAGCAGGGCGACGGTCCGGACGGCGACGAGGCGCTTCCGGGGTGTCCCGGTCGTGAGACGGCGGCGGTCCTGCCGGCTGACGTCGAGCGCGGTCACCGGGTGCCCCCGACGACGGCGTCGCCGAACGTGCTGCGTCGCAAGCGAGCCTCCCTGATCCGTCGGCCCCCGGCCGCGGCGCGCGCCCGAGGGTGGTGGTCCGTCCGGGGAGACTCCAGGTGTGCCGTCCCGAGCGTGGACTCGGTCGTCGGGTACGACCGGGGCCCACGACCTGTCTACCGCAGGAACGGGCCCCCTGTCAGACCGGCACCCCGCTCTGGGGACAACAGAACGCGGCCGACGGACGACACGACCCGCGACCGACGGACGGCGCGACCCGCAGCGCGCGCGACCCCGTCAGTCGAACTCGGCGACGAACCCGAGTCCCTCGGCCAACCGCGCGACGACCTCGTCGAAGTACGCCGCACCGTCCGACACCGAACCGACGAAGTGCCCGAACAACTCGAACGACACCGTGCCGAACACCGTCGTCCAGGCCATCAGCGTGCGGACGAGGACCTCCTCCGGCAACTCCGTGCCGAACGCCCGCAGGGACGCCACCCCATCCGCGACCGCCGCAGCCACGAGCCCCGGACCCGACCCGGCCGGGAGCGGGGCACGGTACCCCGGGTCCGCCACCGCGTCCGCGACCACCCGCACGATCGTGAGCGTCGTCCGCGACGCCGGGTCCACGGTCGACCGCGGCGCGACGTACCCGGGCACCGGCGAGCCGAACAGGAGCGCGAAGTCCCCCGGGTGCGCGATCGACCACGTCCGGATCGCCCGGCACACCGCGACCCACCGAGCCCCGGGTGCCGGTCCCGCTGCCGCCTCGGCTGCCTCGACCGCGCCGCCGAGCTCGTCGTAGTCGGCGATGAGGAGCGCCGTGAGCAGGTCGTCGCGGCTCGGGAAGTACCGGTAGACGGCCGACGACACCATCCCGACGTCACGGGCGACGGCGCGGAGGCTCAGTTGCGACGGCCCCTCCTCGGTGAGCCGGACACGGGCAGCGGCGAGGATGCCGGCCCGCACGGTCTCGCGTGCGAGGGCTCGTGCAGTGGGCGCCTTGTCCGTCATGCCTCCACCATGACACGAGAGAGCACTGCACACAATCGAGAGCACTGCTCTTGCAATTCGGCGATCGCTCGTGCATGCTGAGAACCGAGAGCGGTGCTCTCGCAAACAGACGAAAGCAGGAAGCCATGTCGCAGCACCACGTCGTCATCGGTGCCGGTCCGGTGGGCCGTCACGTCGCCGCACTCCTCGCGGAACGGGGCGAGCGGGTCACCGTCGCCACGCGCTCCGGCCGGGACACGGGTGTCTCCGGCGTCGAGCACCTCGCCCTGGACGCCTCGGACGCCGACGCGCTCACCCGGACGACCGAGGGGGCCGTCGCCCTCTACAACTGCGCCAACCCCGGCAACTACACGCAGTGGGAGCAGACCTGGCCGCCGCTCGCGACCGCGCTGCTCACCGCCGCCGAGCGGACCGGCGCGGTGTACGCCATCACCGGGAACCTCTACCCCTACGGCCCCGTCGACGGACCGATGCGCGAGAGCCTGCCGGACGCCGCGACGGACCACAAGGGCCTCCTGCGGGCACGGCTCTGGGCCGACGCACGCACGGCGCACGAGGCGGGACGGCTGCGTGCCGTCGAGGTCCGCGCCTCGGACTACGTCGGCGCCGGCATCGGCGAGAACGGCCACATCACCCGCGTCCTGCCGGCAGCGCTGCAGGGGAAGGCGGTGTCGATGATCGGCCGGACCGACCTGCCGCACACCTTCACGGACGTGCTCGACGTCGCCCGGATGCTCGTCGCGGCCGCGGCGGACGAGAGCGCCCACGGACGCACCTGGATGGTGCCGAGCAACACGCCGCGGTCGCAGGTGCAGGCCCTCACCGAGGTGCTGGCCGCGGCGGCGAAGCCCCCGGTCACCGTCCGGCGTCTCCCCGCCGGCATGCTCCGCGCGATGGGCCTGTTCTCACCGATGATGCGCGAGATCGCCGAGATGAGCTACCAGTGGACGGCCCCGTACGTGGTCGACGACTCGGCGGCCCGAGCCCACTTCGGCATCGAGCCGACCCCGTGGGACGAGGTGTGCCGCCGGACCGTCGAGGGCGTCGCCTGAACCGGCTGCGCACTGCATGACGGGAGGCGCGGTGCGAGCCCGCACCGCGCCTCCCGTCAGTCACCTGGTCGGGTCCGACCTCAGATCACCAGCAACCGCGAGAACTGTCCGGCGGACAGCCGCTGCGCCACGCCGCCTGCGGCGTCGAGCCGCCAGAGGCCGGTCGTCGGGCCGGCGCTCACGTTGAAGAACAGGTCGCCCGCCTCGTCCGCCGCACCGATCCACACGCCACGGCCCTGGGCGGTCACGCCGCTCGTGGTCTGCTCGGTGGTCGTCCCGTCGGCCGTCCGCGAGGTCAGCGAGGTGATGGTCTTGTCGGCGGTGCAGCCGCCGGGGCTGCCCTCGCTCGGAGCGGCGCACCACCCGGCGGACTTCGCGGACACCAGCGCCCGCCCGTTCGTCGCCGCGTAGGTGAAGCCGATCCGGGACTCCGCCGAGACCAGCTCGCTCGAGCCCTTCGCCAGCAGGACCCAGCCGCTCGCGCCGGACGCGCCGGTCGAGAGGTAGTTGACGTAGAGGTTCCCGCCGCCGTCCGCGATGACCGCCGCGAAGATCCGGTAGCCGGTCTCGGGGATCGACCGGGTGGTCCGGACGCCCGTCGGCGACACGGAGACGACCTTCGTCGCGGCGCCCTGGGTCCCGAAGGTCACGGCCGAGACCGTGCCGTCGCGTCCGACCGCCCAGCCGGAGCCGGCCGAGGGGATGATCGCCGTCGGTGCCGCCCCGGACACCGGGAGCTTCGTGATCGCACCGGAGACCGAGTCGACCCAGTACAGGTTGCCGGCGACGTCCGAGCGGAGGTCCGCCGTGAGGTGCAGGCCGGTCGCCACGGTCCGGGCAGCGGCACCGCCGGCGGGGTACATCACGATCGAGGTGCGGTCCGCCGAGGGCACGAACACGTCGCCCACGTCGTCCGCCGTGAAGCCGGCGGCGTTCGGCGCGATCGTGGTCGGGGCGGACGTGCCGGAGGTCGGGAACCGCACGACCGAGCCCGCGCCGTCGAGTGCGAACAGGGACTGCACGGTCTGGACCGACCCGGGCGCGGTGTACCGCACCGAGACGGCCTTGCCCGTGCCCCGGGCCCCGACCGCACGGACCGAGAACGTGTACGCGGTGCTCGCGGTCAGGTTGCCGAACCGGTCGGACCGCGCGCTGGCCGGGAGCCGGTCGACGCCGGCGTCCGGCTGCTGCTGCGCGGGCGAGACGGTGACGCGCCAGCTGGTGACCTTCGCGCCGGACTTCGGGAGTCCCCAGGTCACGGTCGCGCTGTCCGCGGCTCCGGTGACGCGGACGGAGGTCGGTGCGCCGGGCACCGACGAGGGTGCGGCCGTCGCCGGCGCGGCTCCCCCGATGACGAGCGCCACCGCGGCTGCGGCGGTCAGTACGGCTCTGAACACGTGCGTTCCCCTGTTCGTCCCGTGGTCCATGCGCCACGACTACGGACATCAGAGCACCGGTCGGACCTCTCGGACCCGTCGGCGCCGGGATCGTGCGGGCCGTGCAGGCCCTCATGCGTCATCCCGCAACCCGGAAACGACGGGAGGCGCGGTGCCAGCTGGCACCGCGCCTCCCGTGAAAAGAACGCGCGTCAGTGACGCGGCTTGCGCTCCGCGCGGTCGTCGCGGTCGTACCGACGCGGCCCGCGGTCGTCACGGTCCCGACCACCGGCACGCGGCCCACGGTCGTCGCGGTCGTACCGGCGCGCCCCGCCGCCACCACGGCGGTCCGGCTTGATCTCGATGAGCTTCCCGCTGATCCGGGTGTCCGTCAGCCGGTCGAGCACCCCAGCGTCCATGTCGGCGGGCAGCTCGACGATCGAGAAGTCCGGGCGGATCTGGATCGCCCCGAAGTCGTCACGGCGCAGACCACCCTCGTTCGCGAGGGCCCCGACGATCTGGCGCGGCTCGACGCGGTGCCGACGCCCGACCTCGATGCGGTAGGCGGTCATCGGCTGCGAGCGGCGCGGGCCACGGTCAGCCCGGTCGCCACGGGCACCGCGGTCGTCGTCACGGTCACGGCGGTCGCTGCTCCGGCCGTCGCGGTCGACGCGGTTCCGCAGCTCGTCGGCCTTCGGGTCGAGCAGCAGCGGGTCCTCGCCCTGCGCGACGACGGCCAGCGCGGCGGCGACGTCGTCGGCCGGGACGTCGTGGTGCTCGACGTAGTGGGCGATGATGTCGCGGAACGCGGTGATGCGGTCCTGCTGCTCGAGCGCCGCGGTGATCGCGTCGTCGAAGCGGGTGAGGCGCGTCTCGTTGACGTCCTCGATCGTCGGCAGCTGCATCTGCGTGAGCGGCTGCTTGGTGTGCCGCTCGATCGCGGACAGCAGGCGTCGCTCGCGCGGGGTGACGAAGCTGATCGAGTCACCCGAGCGGCCGGCACGACCGGTGCGGCCGATGCGGTGCACGTAGGACTCGATGTCGACGGGGATGTCGTAGTTCACGACGTGCGTGATGCGGTCGACGTCGAGGCCGCGGGCGGCGACGTCGGTGGCGACGAGGATGTCGAGCTTGCCGGACTTCAGCTGGTTCACCGTGCGTTCGCGCTGGGCCTGGGCGACGTCACCGCTGATGGCCGCTGCGGCGTACCCGCGGGCGCGGAGCTTCTCGGCAAGGGTCTCGGTCTCGCTCTTCGTGCGGACGAAGATGATCATGCCCTCGAAGTCCTCGACCTCGAGGATGCGGGTGAGCGCGTCGACCTTCTGCGGGTACGACACCATGAGGTACCGCTGCGTGATGTTCGCCGCGGTCTTCGTCTTCGTCTTGACCGTGATCTCGGCCGGGTCGGTGAGGTACTGCTGCGAGATGCGGCGGATCTGGGCCGGCATCGTCGCGGAGAACAGCGCGACCTGCTTGTCGTCCGGGGTCTCGGCGAGGATCGTCTCGACGTCCTCGGCGAAGCCCATCTTGAGCATCTCGTCGGCCTCGTCGAGCACGAGGTACTTCAGCTCGGACAGGTCGAGCGTGCCCTTGGCGATGTGGTCCATGATGCGACCGGGCGTGCCGACGACCACGTCCACGCCGCGGCGCAGGGCGGACAGCTGCACGCCGTACGCCTGGCCGCCGTAGACGGGCAGGACGTGCACGTGCTTCATGTGGGAGGCGAACTGCTCGAACGCCTCGCACACCTGCAGGGCGAGCTCGCGGGTCGGCGACAGCACGAGCGCCTGCGGCACCTTGCTGCCCGCCTCCATGCGGGACAGGATCGGCAGCGCGAACGCCGCGGTCTTGCCGGTTCCGGTCTGCGCGAGGCCGACGACGTCGCGCCCCTCGAGCAAGGTCGGGATCGTGGCCTCCTGGATGGCGGAGGGGGTCTCGTAACCGATGTCCTTCACGGCCTTGAGCACAGCATCGCTCAGGCCGAGGTCGGCGAAGGTCACCACTGGCCCGTCGTCGAGGGTCTCAGTGGTGGTGGCGGTGTCCGTGCTCATGCGGAAACGGTATCTCGAATACGGCGCGAGCAGTGACGAACGGGAGGATCGGGGCGGGCCCGCACCGCGCCTCCCGTCCGCCTCCTGGTCGCGTCACGGGCGCGTGCCGCGTGGTCAGGACGCGTCGCGCCGGTCCGTGGCGCCGATCCCGAGGACCGCGTCGGCGCGGTCGTTGAGCCGGGCGAGGAGCCCCGCGAGGGTGTGCAGCTCCCCCGTGGCGAACGCCCCCGTGAGGTCGTCGAAGACCTCGGCGCCGGCGACGTCGAGCGTGTCGAGCAGCGTCCGGCCGGCCGGGGCGATCGAGACGAGGCTGGCGCGTCCGTCGGCCGGATCCGGGGCGGTGCCGAGGTACCCGGACTCGACGAGCGACGCCACGCGGCGGCTGATCACCGGGCGCGACAACCCCGTGGCGTCCGCGATCGCCATCGACCGGACGGCCCCGAAGTGGTCGACCGCCCGCAGGATCACGCGCGCCGTGGGGTCCAGTCCCCCGCGCGACTCGATGAGCGACGACCGCAGGGTCTGCCGGACCCACAGCCGGTCGAGCTGCGCGCGCAGCAGTCGCTCGGCGTCGTCCCGGTCCTCGGTCATGCCGGACAGCGTAGCGGCCACATTTAGTTGCTTGTCGGAAGCAATGGATGTATCGTTGCGCGGTCTGCAAACTTTCACAGCAGGAAACACAGCACGAAGCAAGGAGCTCGATGACCGCCACCGCACCCGTCCCGGTGCAGCACGGCCGACGCGCAGCCGGGGTCCCCACGGACTCCGCCGCACCCGGCCAGCAGCCGCTGATGACCCACCGCCAGATCCTCCTCGTGATCTACGGGCTGATGGCGGGCATGTTCCTGTCCTCGCTCGGCCAGACGGTGTTCGGCACGGCGATCCGGACGATCGGTGACGACCTGCACGGGCTCGACCAGCAGGCCTGGGTGACGACCGCGTACCTCATCACCTCGACCATCGCGACGCCGATCTACGGCAAGCTCTCCGACATCTTCGGGCGCCGGCCGCTCTACATCTTCGGCATCGTGGTGTTCATCCTCGGCGCCGTGCTCTCGTCGATGTCGACCTCGATGCTCATGCTCGCCGGCTTCCGCGCCGTGCAGGGCATCGGCGCCGGTGCGCTGATGTCCCTGCCGCTCGCGATCATGGGCGACATCCTCGCTCCCCGCGAACGTGCCAAGTACCAGGGCTACTTCCTCGCCGTGTTCGGCATCTCGTCCGTGATCGGTCCGCTCATCGGCGGCCTGCTCGCCGGTTCCTCCGAGATCCTGTGGATCACCGGCTGGCGCTGGGTGCTCCTCATCAACGTGCCGATCGGCATCGCGGCCCTCGTCATGGTGCTCGTCTTCCTGCACCTGCCGAAGGTGCACGGTGGCGACACCGCGAAGCCGAAGGTCGACTGGTGGGGCGCGACCGCCGTCATCGTCACGCTCGTCCCGCTCCTGCTCGTGGCCGAACAGGGCCGCACCTGGGGCTGGGGCTCGGCCGCCGCGATCGCCTGCTACGTCATCGGCGTCGTCGGCCTCGTCGCGCTGCTGCTCATCGAGTCGAAGATGGGCGACGCCGCGATCATCCCGCTGAAGCTCTTCCGCTCCGGCACGTTCTCGATGGCGACCGTCATCGGGTTCCTGGTCGGCTTCGCGATGTTCGGCGCCATGCTGACCATCCCGCTCTACCTGCAGATCGTCGTCGGCCTGACCCCGACCGAGTCCGGCTTCGCGACGCTCCCCCTCGTCGGCGGGCTCATGATCGCGTCGATCACGAGCGGCCAGATCGTCGCCCGGGTCGGCCGCTACCGGATCTTCCCGGTGATCGGCACGGCGCTGGTGTCCTCCGGCTACGTCGTCCTGACGTTCATGAGCATCGACAAGCCGCTCTGGTTCCTGATGATCGGCATGTTCCTCATCGGGCTCGGGCTCGGGTCGGTCATGCAGTCGCTGACCCTCGCGTCGCAGGGCTCGGTCGAGGCCCGGGACATGGGCGTCGCCACGTCGTCCGCCACGTTCTTCCGCCAGATCGGTGGCACGCTCGGCACGGCCGTGCTCCTGTCGATCCTGTTCTCGGTGATGCCGTCGAACATCCTGCACGCGACCGCGAACCAGAAGGACCTCGGCGCAGCCCTCGACGCGGCGACGAACCCGACCGTGGCCACCGCGCCCGCGAACCGAGGCGTGATGGACGAGATCTGGACCCCGATCGTCACCCCGCTCGAGCAGAACGTGCAGGCCTCGCTCGACGACGTCACCGCCCAGGTGCAGCAGTCGACCGCGAGTGCCCCGGCCGCCGTGCAGGCTCAGGCCCTCGCCGCGGCCGCCGACCAGGCCCACGCCTCGGTGCAGGACGGCAAGCTCGTCGTCGACTGGTCGGACGCGGCGCAGCGGTCCTACTGGGTGGGCGAGCTCACCCCGGCCGTGGCGAAGCAGGTCGCCGACGGCAGCGGCTCCGGGTCGAGCACCATGAGCACGAACGACACCTCGTTCCTGACCGGTGCGGACAGCCGGCTCACCCGGCCGTTCATGGCGGGCTTCAACGCCTCGTCCGTGACGATCTACTGGGTCGGTCTCGGTGTGATCCTGCTCGCCTTCGTCCTCACCTGGTTCTTCCGGGTGCCGCCGCTCCGTCAGCGTTCGGCGCTGCAGGAGCGTGCGGACGCCGCGGGTGCGCAGCGCGCCGACGACGACCGGCTCTCGGCGGAGGACGAGCTCGAGACGGCCGCCGGCCTGGCCGCCGCCGAGGCGGGCTCCTTCACCGGCCCGATGACCGGATCCACCCCGACGCAGCCCGCGCAGCGCCGGTGACCGACCGGGGCGCCCGTCCGCTGTCCCCCTTCGTGGACGGGCGTCCCACCCCACCAGCACCAGGAGCCACCGTGACCACCACCCCCGCGACGACGACGGCGACGGAGCCGTGCTCGCTGCGTGAACGGAAGAAGCAGCAGACCCGATCGGCGCTGCACGACGCCGCACTGACGCTCGTCTCGGCGCACGGCCTCGACGGGGTGACCGTGGAGCAGATCTGCGCCGACGCCGACGTCTCCCCCCGGACCTTCTTCAACTACTTCTCCTCGAAGGCGCACGCGGCGCTCGGGCTCGACACGGTCGAGGTCCCGCCGGCCGCCGCGACCTGGTTCGCCACCGCCGAGGGGCGCTTCATCGACGACCTGTGCGGCCTCGTCGCCGCCACCGTGCCCCTCTCGCAGGACCGGCGCCGGATGAAGGAGCTGCTCGTGCTCCGCCCGGAGATGGCCCCGATGGTCATGCAGTGGATGGCCGAGTCCCGGCAGTCCCTGCTCGCCACGGTCGGCACGCGGACCGACGAGCAGACCGCCCGCACCGCGGTGGCCCTCGTCATGTCCGCGCTGTCCGAGGTGGCCCACCGCGAGACCGTCGGCGGCCCGGACGAGCTCGCGGTCCGACTGCGCGCCGTGGTCGGCGAGATGGGCGCGCTCGCGTCCGCCTGACCGGACGTCTGCCTGCGCGGACCCGCAGGCCGGGTTCGGCATCCCGCAGGACTCCCCCCACCGGGTGCGAAGCCGGCCTACGCTCCTCGAACCGGCCGCACCCGACGGCCGGCCACTCGCCCCGCGGCGCGCAACGGCGCGTGTCGCGGGGCGACCACGCAGGGTGTGTTCTTGCGCTCACCGACAGTTCACGCGCGAACCGGCCCGTGAACTGTCGCCCAGCGCGTGGAGACGGTACCGCTTGTCGGACGGGACGGACGGTGCCGGCTCGCACCGCGCCTCCCGTCCGACAGGTGGTCGCGTCTCAGGCGCGTGCCAGCGGGTCCAGCTGCTCCGGCGTCGCATCGGCCGCCTGCGTCGACCGGCTGAGCGCCTCGTGCCGCTCGTCCTCGGCCAGGAGCGCGCGGCCGGCGGCCGTCCCGTGCTCGAACGCGTCCGGGCCGACGAGCAGGCGGAGCGGCGGCTCGTCCATCGCCACGACCTGCAGCACGAGCTCGGCGACCAGGTCCGGGTCGCTCGCACCGATGCTCGTACCCCCGTGCATCCGTGCGGAGGCCCCGACGGTCGCCTCGTACTCCGGCCGGACCGGCGCGACCGTCATGGACGACCCCGCCCAGTCGGTGCGCATGCCGCCCGGCTCGAGGACGGTGACGCGGATGCCGAGGGCGCCGACCTCCTTCGCGAGCACCGAGGAGAACCCGCCGACGGCCCACTTCGCGGTCTGGTACGCGCCGAGCCCCGGCGTCGACATGCGCCCGCCGACGGACGAGACCTGCACGATGTGCCCGGAGCCCTGCTCACGCATGACGTGCACGGCCTCCTGGCTGAGGGTCACCACGCCGAACAAGTTCGTCTCGACCTGGGCGCGGAAGTCGGCGGGGTCGACGTCCTCGATGCTGGCGAGGTTCGCGTACCCGGCGTTGTTCACGAGCACGTCGAGCCGGCCGAAGCGCTCGACCGCGGTGCGGACCGCTGCACGGGCGGCGTCGGGGTCGGTGACGTCGAGCGCGACCGGGACGAGCTCCGCGCTGGTGAGGTCGTCGAGGGCGTGGAGGTCCCGGACCCCGGCGACCACCTGGTGACCGGCGGCGAGGGCTGCGGTGACGATCGAGCGGCCGAGGCCCCGCGAGGCACCGGTGACGAGGAAGACGGACATCATGTTCCTAACTGACTGGTTGGTTGACAGCATTCATGGAACACCCCCGTTGCTCGCTTGTCAACCGTCCGGTTGATAACCTGGACGGATGCCGATGCCCCGCGACGCCGACGCCACCCGCGCCCGACTCCTCGTCGCCGCCCGCGACGAGTTCGCGGCGGTCGGGATCGCCGGCGCGCGAGTGGACCGGATCGCCGCAGCCGCCGCGAGTAACAAGGCGCAGATTTACCACTACTTCGGCAGCAAGGACGGCCTGTTCGACGCGGTCTTCGACGCGATGGTCGCTGAGACGCTCGACGAGGTCACGATCGACGCCGACGACCTGCCCGAGTACGCCGGACGCCTGCACGACTCCTACGCGCACCGACCCTGGGTGCAGCGCCTGGCGACCTGGTACCGGCTCGAGCGGGGCGACACCTCGCACCCGATCGACGCCGTCGTGCGGAGCAACGCCGCCAAGCTCCGGGCGATCGAGGACGCACAGCGGGACGGTCGGCTGCCGACGACGTTCTCGGCGGCGGAGCTCCTCGGGATCGTGATCCACACGGCTGCGCTGTGGAGCGGTGCGACGCCGGAGTACGCCCGACTGACGGACGAGGTGGGGGCGGCTCGGCGGCGCGAGGTCGTCGTGGCGACGATGGCGGCGGTCGTGCGGGGCTGACGGGGCCCTGCGGCGCTCAGCCGCCCGTCGCGGCGACGGCATCGCATGGCCTCCGCGGTGGAGCCGACGTGACTACGGCTGCGCGTCGACGGCGACCCTCGAGCGCGCCGGCCGGTGCCAGACGAGCGCCGACCGGGCTGCATCCCGTGCGACCCGGATGACACGGAGCACCACGATGTCGTGGTCGCCCGCGCGGTGGACGCCCTCGACCGAGCACTCGAACCACGAGTGGGCACCGTCGAGGAAGACCGCACCGGACCCGGCGGCGGCGTACTCGATGCCGTGCAGGCGCCGCGCACGGTCCCGGGACGCCAACTGCGCCGTGTGCGGCCCGTGTCCGTCGCCGAGCACCGAGATGCCGAGCGTCGGCGCTGCTGCGAGGTCGGGCCACGTCGTGGACGAGTGCTGCACGGCGATCGTCGCCAACGGCGGGTCGTAGGAGACGCCGACGGTGAAGGACGTCGCCACCATGACCACGGGGGAACCGTCGACGCACGCGGCGATCGCGGCCACGACGGAGGGCACCTCGGCGATGGCCTCACGGATGTCGAGCGGGTCCTCGATGAAGTGGTCGTGCACGGGGTCCTCCTCGGGGAACGAGCGGTCGGGGACGAGCGGTCAGGGACGAACGGTCGGGGACGAACGGTCAGGAGCGGGCGAGCACCGCACGGGCCCGACGCTCGTCGGACCGCATCGCGGCGACGAGCGCGTCCGGCCCGCGGAACGTGCGCTGGCGTCGGATGCGCCGGCCGACGGTGAGCTCGACGACCGAGCCGTACAGGTCGCCGTCGAAGTCGAGCACGTGGATCTCGACCGTGCGCGGTCGATCGGGGAAGGTGCTGTTGCTGCCGATCGACACGAGGGCCTGCCGTGGCGGAGCGCCGACGGGAGCCGCGAGCCATCCGACGTAGACCCCGTCGACGGGGACGGGGACGGCAGACTCGTCCTCGGGCCGCAGGTTCGCGGTGGGGAACCCCAGGTCGTGCCCGACCCCGGCACCGTGGACGATCACGCCGGTCAGGACGACCGGGGCCCCCGGACGGCCGGACAGCGCACGCGCGGCGATCAGGGCACCGCAGGCCACGAGCGCGAGCGCACCGAGCGCGACCGCGTCACCCGCGGTGGCGAGCAGCACGGCCGTCGCGGTGCTGCCGAGCACCGCGCCGAGCTGCTTCACGGTGTTGAAGACGCTCGATGCCGCCCCGACCGTCGCGGGGCCCGCACCGAGGACCGCGGCGAGGGAGAACGGCGACCAGACGAACGCGTTCGCGATCCCGAACCCGGTGAAGGCCGCGGCGATCGTCCAGAGGGGCGCCGCGGCACCGACGAGCACCGAGGTCAGTGCCACCGACACGACGAGCAGGACGGCTCCGACCGTCGCGGTCGCCCGAGGCCCGGCGGTGTTCGTCATGCGGCCGACGAACGGCGCCGAGGCGAGGCACGCGACCCCCATCGGCACGAGCACGAGGGCCGCCGATCCCGCGCTCAGCCCGCGGATCTGCTGCAGGTCGAGCATGAGCGGGATCGGGGCGGACCCGACGCAGAACGACGCGGCGGTGGCACCCCACGACCCGGTCACGAAACCTTGGTCGCGGAAGAGCACGAGGGGCACGAGGGCGCGGTCGCCGGCTCGCCGCTGCCGGACGAGGACCGCTGCCACCACCGCCGCGCCGAGCAGGACCGCACCGCCACGGGCGACCGGGTCGGCGAGCAGCCCGGTGTCCGTGCCCTGCACGCCGACGACCACACCGAGGACCCCCACGGTCACGCCGACGACGGCGAACAGGGGCAGCGGGACCGCGATGCGCCGCGAGACGGGCACGAAGCGGAGGACCGCGATCGCCGTGACGATCCCGACGGGCACGTTCACGAGGAACACCGACGGCCACCCCCACGCCTCGACGAGCAGCCCGCCGACGATCGGCCCGGCGACCGTCGCCGCCCCGCCGCCGGCGCTCCAGACGGCGAGCGCGACGGCGAGCCTCGGCGGTTCGAACAGCGACCGGATCACGGTCAGGCACTGCGGGGTGAGCAGCGCAGCGCCGAGGCCCTGGACCGCACGCCAGGCGACGAGGGCGCCGATCCCGGGCGCGGCCGCGCACCCGACCGAGGCGATCGTGAAGACCGCGAGCCCGACGAGGTACACGCGCCGGTGTCCGAACCGGTCGCCGAGCCGGCCCGCCACGAGCAGCGGGACGGCGAACGCGAAGAGGTAGGCGCTGTTCACCCACACCGACGTCGACGCGTCGGCACCGAGGTCACGCCCGAGGTCGGGCAGGGCGACGGACACGATCGTGCTGTCGAGCAGCAGCATGAAGAAGCCGAGGCAGAGCCCGCCGAGCGCGAGCCACCGACGGGCCGGGGTCACCTCACACCGCCAGGTTCTCGCGGAGCGTGGCCCCCGGGTACCGCGGCGCGAGGGCCCCGCGGCAGCGGAGCTCCGGCACGAGCAGCTCGCTGAGGTCGGCGAACCCGGACGGCATCCCGAGCGGACTGGACAGCATGTAGCCGCCCCGCCCACCGGTCGCGGCGAAGTTCTCCTGGAGCGCGTCGGCCACTCCCGCGGCGTCGCCGACGAGCATGTGGTCGAGGCCGGTCGCGGCGCGCCACCCGTGCTCGAAGAAGTCGTCGCGGTCCATCGTGTGGTCCTCCCCGAACTCGGCGACCAGGCTGCCGACGAGTCCCGCCGGGCTCGCCTGGGCGGCGACGATCTCGTCGCGCAGGTCCCCGAGCCGGAAGGAGGCCGGCAGCGTCGAGAAGTCGTACCCGGCGTTGTGCGAGATGAAGGTCCCGACGGCCTCGCGGTTCCAGAACGACAGGAGCGTGTCCCGTCGGGCCTGGGCTTCGGCGAGCGTCGCGCCGACGATCACCTGGGTCGCCCAGAGGATCCCGACCGCGGCGGGGTCCCGTCCGGCGTCCGTCAGTGCCGCGTCGAGGGCGTTCCGGTGCCGGAGCTGCCCGGCGACGCTCGCCCCGAACCCGAACACGAGGTCGGCGAACGACGCGCTCGCGGCGATGCCCCGCGGCGAGTTGCCGGCCTGCACGACGACCGGGTGGCGCTGCGGACTCGGGACGCTGGCGAGCGGCCCCCGCACCTTGAAGAACCGGCCGTCGTGGTCGATGGGGTGCACGCGCGACGGGTCGGCGAAGCGCCCGGTCGCCCGGTCGCGGACGATCGCGTCCGGCGCGACGGAGTCCCAGAGCGCACGGCAGACGCCGATGAACTCCTCCATCCGCTCGTACCGGAGGTCGTGGTCGATCAGGTGGTCGGAGCCGTAGTTCGCGGCGTCCGCACCCCGAGAGGACGCGACGACGTTGAACGCCATCCGGCCGCCCGTGACGTGGTCGAGCGAGTTGAGCAGCCGTGCGGTGGAGAACGGGTGCGTGAAGGTCGACGAGTAGGTGAGTCCGAACCCGATGTGCTCGGTCACCGTCGACATCGCCGCGATGACCGGAGACATGTCCTGCCGGGGCCACTGGATCCCCCACTCGACCGCCGGGTCGATGCTGCCGCGCCACGTGCTCGGGACGCCGGAGCCGTCGCCGAAGAACAGCATGTCGACGCCGGCGCGCTCGGCCGTCCGGGCCACCTCCATGTACATGCGGACGTCGGGGAAGTCCTGGCCGACCCAGCTGCCGGGTGCGGCCCAGCGCCCTTCGGTGTGGGTGAAGGACAGGTCGTAGGCGATGTGCATGCCGCTCACGGGGCACCCACCGGCGATGCCGCCCACGCCTGCCACAGCGCGGTGGTCTCGGCAGCGTCCGTGACGACACCGACGTTGAGCTCGATCATCGTGAGTGCGGCGTCGTGCACGTCGATGTCGTAGGCGGCGGTGGCGTCTGCCGGCACCACGACGGGCCAGCCGAGCTGCATCGCGTCCTGCGCCGTCGCGAAGACGCAGCACTCGGACGTGAGTCCCACGACGGTCAGCCAGCCGATCCCGGCGGTGGTGAGCCGCGCCTCCAGGTCCGTGCCGAGGAACCCGCTGTAGCCGCGCTTGACGACGCGGGTCTCACCGGGCGCCGGCGCCGTGCGGTACCACTCGGCGCCGGCGGTGCCGATGCGGCAGGGCTCGTCCTCCGGCATCGGTCCGTCGAGCGCACCGCCGCGCAGCCACGTGCTGCTGTGCCACGGGGTGGACGGGTCGCTGCCGAGCTCGACCCAGACGACGGGGACGCCGGTGGCTCGCGCCTCGTCGACGAGGGCGCCGATCCGGACGATCGCGGCGTCCACCGCGGCGAACGCACGGTCGTCGAGCCCGTAGCCGGCGATGCGTGCGGGTTCACCGAAGTCGCGCTGCACGTCGACGACGACGAGCGCCGGCGTGCGGCCACCAGCATCGGACGACGAGGGTCCGTCCAGCAACCGGGCGAGTCGCGGGTCGAGCCCGCTGCTGCCGCCGGTCACCGGACGACCGCCGCGTCGTGCTGGCGGAGTGCCGGCAGGACGGTCTCGCCGAAGCGCACCATGTCCTGGTCGTACTCGGGGAAGATCAGCATGAGGCCGTCGAGCTCGCCACGGTCGACGATGTACTCGATGTGCTCCGTGACGGTCTCGGCGGAACCGGCGACGTACGCGGTCTGGAACGCGTCCTCACCCGCGGCACCGTCCGCCCACGCACGGGCCTGCTCGGCGGGGACGCCCCACGACGCCCGCATCGAGGCCAGTGCCTCGCGGTCGACGCCGGCACCCCACTCGCGCACCTTCCGCTGCGCGGCCTCGTCGGTCTCGTCCTGCACGACGGTGAGCATCGAGTAGGTCCGGCACACCCGACCCTCGTCGGCCGCGCGGTCGTGGACGTCGCGGGACAGGTCGCGCATCTCGTCGAGGCTGTCCGCCGCGAGGAACGCACCGTCGGCGTACTTCGCCTGGAACGCGCGAGCGGCCTCGGACTTGCCGGCGCTGATGATCGTCGGCCTGCTGGCCGGGTGCGGGCGGGACTCGCAGGCGTCGAGGTCGAAGTACGGCGTGTGCATCGTGACGCTGTCCTCGGTCCAGAGGCGGGTGACCGCTTCGGTCCAGAGCTCGGTCATCCGGTAGCGGTCGGCGTGGCTGAGGCCGGCGTCCCAGATCCCGAACTGCTCGAACTCGGCCGCGTAGGCCCCGTTGACGATGTTCATGCCCGCCCGACCCCCGGAGAGGTCCTGCAGCGTCGTGTACATCTTCGCCGCGACCGCCGGGTTGTGGACGTTCGCGTGCATGGTCGCCCAGATCTTCACGCGCTCGGTCGCCTCGGCGATCCCGGCCATCATCGTCATCGACTCGAGGGAGCGCCCCCAGTGGTCGGTGCTCCCGCCGAAGCCGCGCCACTTCGCCATCGACATCACGAAATCGAGGCCGATCGCTTCGGCGTGCAGGGCTGCGCGCTTGTTCCAGGCG
Organism: Curtobacterium sp. NPDC086286; assembly: GCF_044746255.1. Lineage (NCBI taxonomy): Bacteria > Bacillati > Actinomycetota > Actinomycetes > Micrococcales > Microbacteriaceae > Curtobacterium > Curtobacterium sp. NPDC086286. The sequence goes on along the minus strand of NZ_JBIVBW010000002.1, from coordinate 339,933 downwards.
TAGGTCGCCTCGGGGTGGGGGGCGGTGTCGGACAGCATCCATCCGCCGTTGCCGATCGGGAGGAAGATCCCGTACTCCTTCGCGGGCATGGTGCGCCGCCTCTCTGGTCGTTGCTCGGTGCGTGTCACGTCGTGCCGGGTGGGTCGCGCGTCCGCGCGACCCACCGTGGTCACGGCGCGGGCCAGACGGTCTCGCCGTCCTTCGTGATCGCGTCGATGTACTCGTTCGTGAACCAGCTCTTCGCGTCGTCCGCGGTCACCGAGCTCTTCACGATGTCGAACTGGTGCAGCATGTCGACGAGCTTCGACACGTTCTCGGGGTCGATGCCCCCGAGCGGCTGGCCCGGCGTCGGGTTGTCCGCGATGACCTTCGTCTCGGTCGTCCAGATCTTCGCGTTCTGCGCCTCGTCGTAGGTCGCGCCGGAGAGCTTCGCGGCGTACCCGACGCACTGCTTCGTCTTCGCGGCGCTCGACGAGCAGAAGTCGTAGGCGTGCAGGGCGGCGCGCAGGACGTCCTCGACGGCGGTCGGGTGGGCCTTCGCGAACGCGGGGTTCACGGCCATCGCGCCGATCGACGAGGGGATCCCGTAGTCGACGGGCTGCCACACGGTGACGTCGTCGCCGGCGGCCTTGAGCAGGTTCGGCTCGTTCGACACGAAGCCGGTGAGCGCCTCGAGACCGTTCTGCTTGCGCGGCAGGACCGAGGGGTCGTAGCCCTCCTTCACGAGGGTGAGCGAGTCCCAGTCCACCCCGGCCTTCTCCATCATCGCCCGGACGGAGGCGGGGACGTAGCCCTTGTGGCCGACGACCTTCCCGTCGAGCTGCGGGAGCTTCGTGATGTCCTTGTTCGTCATCAGGATGTCGAGCCCGGCGTTCGAGTACGACGAGATGCCGGTGATGTCGATGCCGTTCGCCCGGGCCTGGATGAGGTCCTGCTCCGCGACGGCCGACACGGTCGCCTGGCCGCTCGCGAGGAGCTTGGTGTTCTGCGCGGTGTCGCCCGACCCGGGCTTGAGGGTGACGTCGAGGCAGAGGTCCTTGAAGTAGCCCAGTTCGTCGGCCGCGATGTACTCGAGGATCGACGCCGAGGACTGGTACTGGTAGCCGGACAGGTAGGTGATGGGGCCGGCGGCCTTGTTCTCCTTGCACCGTTCGGCGGAGATGGCGCTGCCCTCGGACGAGCCGGTGCCCGCGCTCGAGCCGGTGCTGCAGCCGGTGAGGGCGAGGGCCACGGCGGCGGTGGCGGCGAGGGCCGCGAGCGCGGCCGTGGTGCGGTGCGGGCGGGTGCGGTGCGGGTGGGTGCGGTGCTGCATGGTCACTCCTGTGGGAAGGGATGGGTGGTGCAGGGCGGGGGCGGGGTGTGGGTCGGGGTGGTCGGGGTGGTCGTCGGGTGTCGGCCTGGAGGCGCGGCTGGCCTCGCGTGGGCAGGCTCGCGCCGACGGGTGGTGCTGCTGGGCCGCGGGGCGGCGTGCGGTGGCCGGGCGGTGCGGCGGGTGGCGGGGCGGCGGGCGGCGGTCGCCGTCAGTCGTTCGCGGTGCGGTGCCAGCGGAGGACCCGCCGCTCGACGAGCGAGATGAGTCCGAGCAGGACCACGCCCATCACCGCGAGGATCGCGATCGCGGCGTACACCACGGCGAGCTGGTTCATCGACGACGCCGTGCTGATCACGGTGCCGAGCCCGCCCGTCGACCCGGAGGCGGAGAGTTCCGCCACGACCGCACCGATGATCGACAGCGGGAACACGATGCGGAGCGCCGCGAAGACGAACGGCAGGGCGTTCGGGATGCGCAGGTGCACGAGCATCTCGAGGCGGGACGCGTCGATCGTCCGGTACACCTGCAGGACGGGCTGCGGGACGGACCGGAGACCGGCCGCGGTGTTGATGAGGATCGGGAAGAAGCAGATGAGCGCCGTGATCACGAGCTTCGGCAGCGGGCCGAACCCGAACGCCACCACCAGGGCCGGGGCGATCGCGACGAGCGGCGTCACGTTGAGGACGATCGCGATCGGCATCACCGCGCGGCGGACGATCGGCAGCTCGCTCGTCAGCACGGCGAGGACGAACGCGGCCACGAACCCGATGCCGAGGCCGACGAGCGACTCGACGAGGGTGATCCCGGCGTTCTGCAGGTAGTAGGGCAGCTGCGTGGCGAGGGTCTCCCCCACCGCGGGCAGCGGCGGCAGCAGGTACGGCATCGTCGCCGCGCCGATCTGCCAGAGCACGGCGAGGACGGCGAGCATCACGACGAGGGGCGCCCAGACCGTCGGACGGATCCAACCAGGGAGCGGCCGACGGGTCGCTGCGGCCTCGGACTCGGCGGTGGTGGTCGTGGCGGAGGCGGTGGAGGTCGTGCTGGTGGTGGTCATCGTGTCGTCTCCCTCAGGCCGCGTCCGTCGCACGCCACGCGCTGTGCAACCGCGTGCGGACGAGGTCCTCGTACTCGTGGAAGCGCCGTTCCTCGAACAGTCGCTGGTTCCGCGGTCGCGGCATGTCGATGTCGATGACGTCGACGATGCGCCCGGGACGCGGCGCCATCACGACCACGGTGTCCGACATCCGGACCGCCTCGGACACCGAGTGCGTGACGAAGAGCACCGTCGTCCGCAGCTCGTCCCAGAGGTCGAGCAGCTGGTCCTGCAGGGCCTCGCGGGTGAACTCGTCGAGGGCCGAGAACGGCTCGTCCATGAGCAGCACGTCTGGGCGCAGGCCGAACGCCCGGACGATCGCCGCACGCTGCTGCATGCCACCGGAGAGCTGGGCGGGCAGTTTGTCCTCCGCCTCGCCGAGACCGGCCATCCGGAGCAGCTGTCGCATGTCCGGGCCGCTGTCCGCACCGCGCTCCGCGAGGTCCTCGATCGCGGCGCGCCGACGCCCGGCACCGGGGTTGACCCGTCCGGCGAGGGAGACGTTCTGCAGCACGGTGAGCCAGGGCAGCAGCGCCGGCGTCTGGGGCACGAGGCCGATGAGCTTCGCCGCACACGCCTGCGCCGGGGTGACGCCGTGGACCTGCACGTCGCCGCGGTCGGCGGGCTCGAGGCCGGCGACGAGCCGCAGCAGCGTCGACTTCCCGCAGCCGCTCGGGCCGATGAGCGACACGAATTTCCCGGGCTCGATCGTCAGCTCGACGTCGTCGAGGGCCACCATGGCGCTCGGACCGCTGCCGTACACCTTGCGCACCGCGTCCACCCGGACCGCTGCTGTGGTCATCCGTTCCTCCATACCGTCGGCGAGCACGCAGGCTCGGTCTCGTATGGCGGAGAGCGTGCGTCGCGAGCTCGGGTTCGTCTGCGACGCGGAAATCCGCTGCTGGTGATGAGGTTAGGACGCTCGTGTTACGGAGTCGGGCCACATGTGTTGCGAACGTGTGAACGACTGCACGGGGTCAGCGCTGCGAGGGCGCCGCCGTCCGCCCGTCCCAGACGAGCACCTCGATCCCGAGGTCCTCGGCGGCCACCGAGACCCACCCGGCGAGCGCCCGCGCAGCCGGTTCGGCGACGACGAGGACGGCCCGCTCGGCCCCGGGGACGGACTGCCGCAGCCACAGCAGCTTGAACAGGTCGGCCATCACCTTGTTGCGCCAGGCCGGCTTGTAGGCGCCCTGGTTCGCCACGAGCTGCACCACCACGCGGTCGTCGGCGTCGATGCCCTCGACCTCGACCCGGGCACGGTCGAGCACGACGGTGCGGGGACGGAGGACGAGCCCGAGTGCGGTCCCGGTGTCGTCGAGCATCCGCCGCTCGACGGAGTCGGGGGCGAACCGGCCCCAGTCGGAGCGGGCGTCGGGGACCTCGGTCATGTCGGCAGTGTAGGCGGCGTCGCCCGCGCCGATACACTGTTATGAAAGAGCAGTTTCATAACAATCGATCGAGGATTGATGCAGCCGAGTCCGTACACGCCCGGAGAAGTCGCACGGATCGTGCCCGGTCGCGCCCGGCAGCTCGCGGAGGTCGACGAACGCCTCTCGACGCTCATCGACCTCGGGCGGCTCGTCGGACGGATCCGCGTCGACCACGCCGCCCGAGGATTCGGGAAGACGTCGCTGCTCCGCGAGTACCAGCGGCGCGCGTCGGCCCGCGGCGCGGCCACGGTGTGGGTGACCGCGGGCGAGGAGCAAGGACTCATCGCGCAGATCGCAGCGAGTGTCCACACCATCACGGACGGGTTGGCCGAGCACGTCAGGACCAGGCTGCGGGAACGGATCGAGACACTGCAGCTCTCGGTCGGGGTCCCCGGCATCGCGACCGCGACCAGCACGTTCCGACCACCGACCGGTGGTGACCGTCCGGACCAGTCCGGAGCGCGCGCTCTCGAGGCAGTGATCCGGGCGGCCGTCGCGGAGCAACCACTGGTGATCCTGATCGACGAGATCCAGTCCGCAGATCCCTCGGGGCTCCGGACGCTGGTGTACGCCTGGCAGCATCTCCAAGCCGAAGGCGCGGACGTCCCGGCAGCCGTGTTCGCTGCAGGGCTCCCGAACGCACCCGAGACCATCGCCGGGATCGTCACCTTCAGCGAACGGCTTGCGTACCGCCCGCTCGGGCCGCTCCACCGCGAGGCCGAGGAGATCGCACTCATCGGACCCGCTCGCGCACTCGGGGTCCACTGGACGCAGCCTGCGGTCGACCGTGCGCTCGCGATCGCGCAGGGATACCCTTACTTCGTCCAGCTCATCGCGGATGCGGCCTGGACGGCTGCAGGACGGCCCGATCCGGGAAGCGCCATCGAGCTCAGCGCGGTCGAGCACGGACGCGACGCGATGCAGGCGGACCTCGATGCCTTGTTCCGAGCACGATGGTCTGCATGCTCTCCGTCGGAACGACGCATGCTCGCAGCCATCGCTGAACACGGGGACGGGCCGGTGTCGCGCGCTGCGATCGCGGCATCGCTGAACACGGGCAGCAACCAGCTCTCCACGCCCCGTGCACGACTGATCGACAAGGGACTCATCCAGCCCGCCGACCGCGGCACGCTCGAGTTCACGATCCCGGGGTTCGCAGCGTTCGTCCGCGACAGCGAGACGTAGGCACCACCCCTCGACGCCGACCGCCCCGCTCAGACCACCGACCACCCGCCGTCGCTCGGCAGCACCGCGCCGTTCACGTTGGCCGAGTCGTCGCTGAGCAACCACGTGATCGCCGCCGCGAGCTGCTCGGGCTGCGCCACCGGCGGGATCGTCGTCTGCATGATCGGCCCCACCCGTCCGGCCGCGTACTCGCTGCGCATCGGCGCCTCGATGTTCGTCGCCACCGCACCGGGCGCGACGGCGTTGGCTCGGATGCCCTGCGGCCCGTGGAAGAACGCGACGCTCTTCGTGAACCCGGCGATCGCGTGCTTCGACGCCGTGTACGCAGCACCCGCGGCCGACGCCCGGAGCGCCGCCTCGGACGCCACGTTCACGACCGCACCGCGTCCGGCGGCGATCATCAGCGGCAGGACCGCTCGGGTGAGCCGCATCGGCCCGGTGACGTTCACGCTGAAGACGCGGTCCCAGGTGGCGTCGTCGACCTCGCTCGGCGGGAGGAACGCGTCCATGATGCCGGCGACGTTCGCGAGCCCGTCGACCCGGTCCCCGGCGGCGGCGAGGAGCGCGTCGATCGTCTCCGGCGCGGCGACGTCGCCGACGACGGTCTCGACGTCGAGGCCGGCGGCGTCGACGAGTTCGGCGCGCAGCACATCGAGCCGTTCGGCGACGACGTCGGTGGCGATCACCCGTCCACCCTCGTTCGCGATGCGCGTCGCCGTGGCGCGTCCGATGCCGGAGCCCGCTCCGGTGACGATGATGGTCCTGCCGGTGAACCGTCCGGCGGTGGTGTCGGTCATGTCGTCTCCTCACTGAGAGGCGCTCGCTGCGCCACCACAGTTGTAGCACTCAGTGCCGAAAGGAATCCATGAGCTCGACGAGCGACCGGCCGACCGGACGCCCGCGGACGATCGACCCCGCCGCGGTGTCGCTCGTGGCCCTGCGGCTCTTCGACGAGCAGGGCTTCGACGCCGTCTCGATGGACGACGTCGCGACGGCCGCCGGGGTCAGCCGCCGCTCGTTGTTCCGGCTCTTCCCGAGCAAGGCCTCGCTCGTGTGGGGCGGCCTCGACGAGTTCGCGGTGCGCTTCACCGACGAGCTCCGCCTCCGGCCGGCGTCCGAGTCCGCGTGGGTCGCGCTCCGCGCCGCGTACCGGGTCGGTGCCACGTTCCCGGACGACACGATCGAGATCACCCGCCACCGCCTGCGGGTCATCCGCGCGAACCCCTCCCTCGAGCGCGGCGGGGAGGCCGCGTCCACGGCCCTCACCGGGGTGATCGAGCGGTTCGTGGCCGAGCGGGACGGCGGCTCGAGCGACGACCTCGCGACGCGGGTCCGCGCACACGCCCTCGCAGCTGCGGCGAGCACGGCGCTCACGTGGTGGGCGACGCACGGCGAGGGCCGCCCCGAGGACGTCGTCGACGAGGCGCTCGCGCTGTTCGGCTGATGGACGGGAGGCGCGGTGCGGGCCCGCACCGCGCCTCCCGTCCGTCACCGGTCGCGCCCACTGCCCACCGACGCCCGTCAGACCCGGCTCTCGATGCGCTTGCCGCGCACGTCGCGCGAGAGCGCGTCGATGCGCGCCAGGTCGTCGGCCGTGAGGACGACACCGGCCGCCGCCACGTTCTGCGCGACCCGGTCGGGGTTCTTCGACCCCGGGATCGGGACGACGTCGTCCCGCTGCGCCAGGATCCACGCGAGGGACAGCTGCGAGAGCGAGACGCCGTGTTCGTCGGCGATCGCGGTCAGTGCCCGGACGACCGCGACGTTCTGGTCGAAGTGCTCCGGCGCCCACCACTCGAGCATGTGCCGGATGTCGTCCTCGGGGTAGGCGGACCGCGGCTGGACGGCCCCGCCGAGGAACCCGCGCGCGAGCGGCGAGTAGGCCACGAGCCCGATGCCGAGCTCGTCGACGAGCGGGAAGAGTTCCTCGGACTCCCGGGCGAACACGGAGTACTCGGTCTGGAACGCCGAGATCGGGTGCACGGCGTGGGCCCGACGGAGCTGGTCGCCGTCGGTGTTCGAGAGCCCGAGGTACTTGACCTTGCCGGCCTGCACGTACTCCGCCATCACGCCGACGACGTCCTCGATCGGCACCGCTGGGTCGTGGACGTGCTGGTAGAGGAGGTCGATCGAGTCGGTGCCGAGGTTCCGCAGGCTCTGGTCGACGACCTCGCGGATGTGCTCGGGGCGGGAATCGGGCGCCCAGTCGTCCGCGGTGAAGCCGAACTTGGTGGCGATGGTGACCTCGTCGCGGACGGGCGCCAGGGCCGCACCGAGGAGTCGTTCCCCGGCACCCCACCCGTACATCTCGGCGGTGTCGAAGTGGGTGACGCCGAGGTCGTGCGCGCGACGGATCGCCGCGATGGACTCGGTGTCGTCGGCGGGCCCGTACGCGAAGACCGTCCCCATCGCGCCGTAGCCGATGGATCCGACCGTGAGGCCCTGGGTCCCGAGAGTGCGCTGCTGCATGTGCCGTCCTTCCGTCGTGTCTGGCGACGCAGATGACACTGTACGCCCGTTCTGTCAGCCTCTGACAACTTGGTCATGTTCCGCCTCCCTCGGTACGATGCCGTCGTGGGTGAGACGAGCGCGCGGACCGGTCTGCGGGACATCACGCGCGAAGCCGTGCGCGCGCGGATCGCGGCGGTCGCCGTCGCCCGGTTCGACCGCGACGGGTTCGACGCCGTCACCGTCGAGCAGATCGCGGCCGAGGTCGGCATCTCGGCGCGGAGCTTCCACCGGTACTTCCCGGCGAAGGAGGACGCCGTCATCGGCGATCCGCTGCGACACCGGGGTGCGCTCGCGGACGCGCTCCGGGAGCGTCCGGACGACGAACCGGCGTGGACCGCGCTGCGCGAGGCGTTCGTCGGCATGATGGTCCGCGCCGACGAGGACCCCGAGTCCGGTCGGCGGTCGGTCCGCGTCATGATGTCGACGCCGTCGCTCCGCGCCCGCAACCTCGAGAAGCACCTCGCCTGGGCGGACGTCCTGACACCGATCCTGACCGAGCGGCTGCGCGCCGGGGGCCCCGACGGCGCCGAGCTCGGTGCGGCCGTCCTCGTGCAGGCCGCGCTCGGGTGCTTCGACGTCGCGATCGCCACCTGGTCCGTCACCGACGAGGACGCTCCGGCCCTGCTCCGCCGGACGTTCGACACGCTCGCCGCGGCGGTCTGAGCGGTAGGGTCCGGGGCATGAACGTGAACGGGCCCTCGCCCTACTTCCAGTTCGACGGCACCGCGCTCCAGGCACTCGGGCGCTGGCAGGACGTCTTCGGCGGCGAGCTCAGCATCGCCACCTTCGCGGACTTCTCGCGCACCGACGGCCCCGCCGACGCGGTCGCGCACGGGCAGCTCACCGGCGGCGGCATCACGCTGTTCGCCGCCGACGCCCCGACCGGCGAGACCTCGTTCTCGGCGACCGGGCTGCTCTTCTCCCTGCTCGGCGCCGCCGAACCCGACGTGCTCCGCGGCTGGTTCGACGACCTCGCCTCGGACGGCACCGTCGTGGACCCGCTGCAGGAACGTCCGTGGGGCGACTGGGACGGCACCGTGCGGGACGTCTTCGGCGTCACGTGGCTGATCGGCTTCGAGGCGGCGGCACTCGCGTGACCGACCGTCCCACCGTGCTCTTCGTGTGCGTGCACAACGCCGGCCGGTCCCAGATGGCCGCCGGCTACCTGCAGCACCTCGCGGGCGACCGCGTCCGGGTGTTCTCGGCCGGCAGCGAACCGGCCGACCGTGTCAACGCCGTCGCGGTCGAGGCCATGGCGGAGGAGGGCATCGACATCGCGACCGCCGTCCCCGCCGTGCTCGAGACCGACACCGTGCGGGAGTCCGACGTCGTCATCACGATGGGCTGCGGCGACGCGTGCCCGGTGTTCCCCGGGAAGCGCTACGAGGACTGGGAGCTCGACGACCCGGCCGGGCAGCCGATCGACCGCGTCCGCCCCGTCCGGGACGCCATCCGCGCGCGGGTCGAGCAGCTGATCGCGACCCTCTGAGCAGGAATCCCGACGCTACCGCTCGTCGAGCGCCAGCAGCGGTGCCCAGTACGCATCGGGCCCGTCGGCGACCACGGCGTCCGGTTCGAAGCGGAAGCCGTAGCCGCGGACGAAGTCGAGGGCCGCTGCCTGCTCCCCCGCCGCGTCGTCGTCCGCCTCGTCGAAGAGGTACTCGCCGTGCCCCATCCGGACGCCCGAGTCGCTGATCACCGTGAGGTCCCAGCGGCCCTCCTCGGCACGTTCGATCCGCACGACGGCGGCCTGCTCAGCGGTGAAGTCAGCCATGCGGCGAGCATACGGACGTCACGCGTCAGGCGCTCAGCTTCGAGTTGGCCGACCGGCGAGAGAGTGACGGGAGCGCCCCGAACTGGGGCCGGGTGATCTGGCTCAACGAACATGAACCATCTCTCACCTTGCGATACTGATCGGTATGACAACACCCGAGCCGCAGGGGGGCGGCACGTCACCGACTCCTCCCCCGTACCAGCCGCACGCCCCGGCAGGCCAGACCTTCGCTCCGTACCCCGGCGCCCCCACTCCGCAACAGCGCTCTGCCGGACTCGCGATCGCCGCGTTGGTCGTCGGGATCGTGGCGTTCGTGTTCGGATGGGTCCCCGTGTTCGGCGCGATCGTCGGCGTGGTCGCCGTCGTTCTCGGCGCGATCGCTCTCCGGAAGCGTCAGTCGAAGGGTCTCGCCATCACGGGCCTCGTCCTCGGCGCCGTGGCCACCATCACGTCGATCACCTTCGCGGCCGGACTCGGTGCGTTGGTCGGCACTGCATCCGACTCGGCGACGCAATCGTCCGTCGTCGCGGAGTCGGCCACCCCGGCGCCGGTCGCGGCCGAGGAGTCCGAGAGCGCCTCCCCCTCGGAGAGCTCCGAGTCCGAGCCGTCCGAGGCCCCCTCCGAGAGCACCGAGGCTGCGCCCGCGACGCCCGTGGAGTACACCTCCGCCCTCGTCAAGGCCGAGAGCTACTCCGAGATGATGCACATGAGCAAGGCGGGCATCTACGACCAGCTCACCTCGGAGTACGGCGAACAGTTCTCCGCCGAGGCAGCGCAGTACGCGATCGACCACGTGCAGGCGGACTGGAACGCGAACGCGCTCGAGAAGGCGAAGAGCTACCAGGAGGACATGTCGATGTCCCCCGCCGCGATCCGCGACCAGCTGGTCAGTGAGTACGGCGAGAAGTTCCTGCCGGCCGAGGCCGACTACGCGATCGCGCACCTCAACGACTGACACCGGAACGAGCAGCGGAGGCCCTGTCGAACGACGGGGCCTCCGCTGTATCGTCTGCCCATGGCGACGGTGCGGCAGGTGCAGGTGACGTTCGACTGCGCGGACCCCGAGCGGGTGGCGCGCTTCTGGTGCGAGGTCCTCGGCTACGTGGTGCCGCCGCCACCGGAGGGGTTCGACTCGTGGGACGCCTTCGACCGGGCGCTGCCCCCGGAGCACCGCGGTTCGGCGTTCGCGTGCGTGGACCCGACCGGAGTCGGCCCGCGGTTGTTCTTCCAGCGCGTGCCGGAGGGCAGGGTCGTGAAGAACCGCGTGCACCTCGACGTCCGGGTCGGCAGCGGGCTCGTCGGCGCCGAACGGCTCGCCGCCCTCGACGCCGAGAGCGACCGGCTCGTCGCCCTCGGCGCCACGCAGTTCCGCCGCATGCTCGCCGACGAGGTCAACGAGTCGTGCATCGTCATGCAGGACGTCGAGGGCAACGAGTTCTGCCTCGACTGAGACCGGTCAGGCGACGGGGCCGTACACCGGCGTCTCGGCCTGGTCGAGCTCGAGCTCCGCGGTCTGCTGGATGAGCGCGAGCAGATCGGCGTCGAGCCCCGGCGCGAACTCCTCGAGCCGCTCCGGCGCGATGAACGACGGCACCCCGGCGGGTGCCTGCTCGGACGCGTCGAGGTCGGTGCCGTCGTTCGACGGAGAGGCGCCGCGGAAGATCTTCGCGGCCTCGGACGCACCGTCGAGGTCGAAGCTGTACTGCTTGCTCTGCAGCCCCAGGTCGACGAGCGCCTTGACCTCGGGGAACGCCTCGGCGTTGGTCTTCGGGATCGGCAGGAGCTTCCCCCAGTCGACGCCGAGGGCCTCGAGCGCCTTCGCGTAGGCGTTCTCGTGCGCCTGGTCGCGCACGATCAGGTACGCGATGGTGCTGCGAGCGGTGGGGTTGTCGGTCATCTCGTAGATCCGGCACTTCTGCAGGCGGCCGGTCGACTCGAGCATGAGGTTGTACAGCAGGTCGAGCGGCAGGTTGCCGGAGTTGTACACGTAGCTGCCGCTCCACGGGTTCCCGGCCGCGTCGACCGGCAGGGCTCCCTGGGCACTGACGAGGTAGTGGTGGATGTTGCCCGTGTCGAGCGCGATGTGCAGCGGGGTCGCCCCCTTCGCCCCGGGGGTGTCGAGCGGGTCGGTGGGCGTGCCGGAGTACTCGGGAGCACCGTCGAGCAGCCGCGAGATCGTGGTGCCGATGAGCTCGACGTGGCTGATCTCCTCGGTCCCGACGCCCTGGATGAGGTCGCGGAACGGCTTCGCGGCCGGACCCCGGAAGTTCATCGCCTGGAACAGGTACTGCATCATCGTGCGCATCTCGCCGAACTGCCCGCCGAGTCCCTCCTGCAGGGCGTTCGCGGCCGCGGGGTCCGGTTCGCCGTCGGCGATCTCGTTGATCCAGGTCTGTGCGTGGAAGTACATGTGGTCCTCCGTCCGAGCGACGGATCCGCCGCTGTCCTCACCGTCCTCGGGGGCGTCTGGCAGCCCGTACGGAACAGCCGCCGAACGCAGTCGCGTCCGTGGTCGGGTGCGCGAACTGCGTCGCGATGTGACCGATCGGGGACGACATGCGCGACACTGGTCGGACATGGTCCACGATGTCGCGCCGATCCACGTCGATCGCCGGGGGTCCTCCCTCGACGATGCCGTGGCGCTGTACGAGCGGGTGTACGACAGCCGTGACATCCACATCGGCGATGCTGCCCGCGACGGGTTCGCCTTCCGCTTCCGGGCCGTCGGCGACCAGGACGTGGTGGTGGGCACCTCGGACGTGGCGGCACGACGGTGGGGCACGATCGTCCCCGGTCACGACTACGTCCTGGCGTGGGCGACCGGCCCCGGCATGACGATCGACACCGGGACCCGCGACCCGGTGCAGCTGCTGCCCGGCATCCCGGTGATGTACCCGGTCGGTCGCGACTTCACGTTCGAGGGGCTCCCCTCGGGACAGCACTCGGTCCGGTTCGGTGGCGCGTTCCTCGAGTCGATCGCCGCCGCGCGCCGCGGCGACGACGAGCCGCGGCAGCTCGCGTTCCGCCGCACGCTGGGGGTGGACGCGCTGCGGCTGCTCCGCAGCCGGATCGGCGAGGCCGCACCGCGCCTCCTGGACCCGACCGCGCCGGAGACGGTCCGCGCACGCTGGAACCAGTCGATCGCGGACGCCGTGGCGGCGGCGTTCGACGCGACGCCGTCGTCGGCGCCCACGGTGGCGGTCGGGTCGTCGACGATCCGGTTCGCCAAGGAGTGGATGGTCGCGAACGCCCGCCGGCCGCTCACGGTCGCCCAGGTGAGCGCTGCTGCCGGGGTGAGCGCACGGGGACTGCAGGCGGCCTTCCAGCGGAACGTCGGCGTCCGGCCGATGCAGTTCCTGCGCGAGGCCCGGCTGCACGGGGTCCGCGCCGAACTGCTCGCGGGTGACCCCGAGCGCGTGACGGTCGCCGAGGTCGCGCTGTCGTGGGGGTTCAACCACCTCGGGCGGTTCTCCGGGTACTACGCCGAGGTGTACGGGGAGTCCCCCTCGCAGACCCTGCGCCGACGGGACGCGCCGAGGCCCTAGTCTGAGCGCATGTCAGTCGGTCTGCTCGCCATCGTCGACGACGTGCTCTCCGCGGCCCTCAAGGCCAGCGCCAAGACCGCTGGCGTCGTGATCGACGACGCCGCGGTGACCCCGCAGTACGTGCAGGGGCTCTCGCCCGCGCGCGAGCTGCCGGTCGTGGGGCGGATCGCACTCGGCAGCCTCTTCAACAAGTTCGTCATCATCATCCCGCTCGCGCTGCTGCTCACGGCGTTCGCGCCGTGGGTGCTGCCGTGGCTGCTGCTGCTCGGCGGCACCTACCTGTGCTTCGAGGGGGCCGAGAAGGTCACCGAGTGGTTCGGCGCGCACCACGTCAGCGAGTCCGAGGAGACCGTCGCCGAGCCGAAGCTCGTGTTCGGGGCGATCCGCACGGACCTCATCCTCAGCACCGAGATCATGCTCATCGCCCTCGCCGGACTCGACCCCGACCTCGGGCTCTGGCCGACGCTCGGCGCGCTCATCGTCATCGGGCTCGTCATGACCGGGGCGGTCTACGGCGCCGTGGCCCTGCTCGTGAAGATCGACGACATCGGGCTGCAGATGATGAAGAACAGCGTCCGTCGCACGAGACGGACGGGCGCGCGGATCGTCCGCGCCATGCCGACCGTGTTCCGTGTGATCGGCGTCGTCGGCACGGTGGCCATGCTCTGGGTGGGCGGACACCTCGTGATCGCGAACCTGGCGGAGACCTTCTGGCACGGCCCGTACGACCTGCTGCACGCGATCGAGCACGGCATCGAGGCGACCGGGCCGGTCGTCACGTGGATCGTGGACACCGCGGTGTCGGCGGTGGTCGGGCTCCTGCTCGGCCTGGTGGTCGTCGCCGTCGTGCTGGGCATCGGACGGCTGCGCGGCCGCACCCGCTGAGCGGCCGCGGCCGCCCCGGTCCCCGCGTCGGTCAGCGGCGCCGGCGCCCGGTCAGTTCCAGATCGCGATCCAGTCCACGCTGACGTGCCCGACCGCGCTCGCCGGGATCGCCCCGCCGTTCGTGGTGGTCTCCGCCTGCATGGTCACGCGGAAGGCCGTCGTCGGCACCGCCTTGGTGGTCGACGAGACGAGCTTGCCGTCCCAGTAGAACCGGACGATGCCCTTGTCCCACTCGGTCGTCGCGACGTGCCAGCCGGTGCTGTCCGAGGGCGCGAAGGTCTCCTTGCCCGGTTCGAACCGCATGCCGAGCGGCGTCCAGCTGCCCGGGACCGCCGAGGCCGGGCGGGGGCGGGCACCGAGGTCGGCCTCGGGCCAGTCGATCTCGCCCTCGTTCCAGTCGTCGCTCGACGGCCAGAGGATCGTCGAGAACTTGTAGCCCTGGGTCTTCGTGGTCTTGTACCGGATCGACACCCGACCCGTCTTGTGCGGGGCGTACCCGTCGGGCATGATCGCCGCGACGAGGGGCTGGCCCTTCTCGGTGTGCAGCGCGAAGTCGAGCACGCCGCCCTTCACGCTCAGGACCTTCGACGGCGCGTACTTCCCCTTGCCGGTCGTGTCCGTGAAGCCGTCGTAGAGACCGATCCGCGGGTACGTCGCCGCGAACTTGCCGACCGGCGCGGCACTGTCGAACCCGGCGCGGAACGTCTGCTTCCAGGTCCGGCCGTTCGTCGTGACGTTCGTCTTCGGGATCGTCCGGCCGTCCGGCACGGTCGAGGTCGCCTTCGACGAGGCGGGGAGGGCCGCTGCTCCGGCGGGCGCGCCGGCAGCGAGGCTGGTCGCGGCGACGAGTGCGATCGAGAGCGCGGCGACGAGGACGGACGGGGACCGCATGCTGACTGCCTCCTGCGTGGGGGTGTGCGTGTGTTGCGATGGCCGTGGTGCTTGTGCGATGGAGTATCGGGCGTCGCTGCTCGTCGGTTAGTCGATTCCCGGCCTGGATCCCCCGGCGTTCAGGTTCGCTGTACCCGACGTACCCGTCTACCCCCGATCGGTACAGCGCTCGCTGTACTGTGGGTGCATGCTGCTCGTCGCTCCGCGCCTCGAGGTGATGAACCGCCTCGGCCGCGCCCTCGCCGATCCGACCCGTGCGCGGATCCTCCTCCGCCTGCTCGAGTCGCCCCGGTACCCCGCCGTGCTCGCCGACGACCTCGGGACCACCCGGGCGAACGTGTCGAACCACCTGGCGTGCCTGCGCGGCTGCGGGATCGTCGTGGCCGTGCCGGAAGGCCGCCGGACCCGCTACGAGATCGCGGACGCGCACCTCGCCCGTGCACTCGAGTCACTCGTCGACGTCGTGCTGGCGGTCGACGACGGCGCGCCGTGCACCGACGACGCCTGTGCCGTGCCGCTCTGCTGCGGGCCGGGCGCATGAGCGCCGCGCTGCCCCTCGGGCCGCGTCCGACGGCCGTCCGGAGCGCGGTGCTGCGCCGCCGGATCCGATGGATCGTCGCCGCCACCATCACGTACAACGTCGTCGAGGCCGTCGTCGCGATCAGCGCCGGTTCGGTCGCGTCGTCCACCGCCCTGATCGGCTTCGGCCTGGACTCGATCGTCGAGGTGCTCTCCGCGGCCGCGGTCGCGTGGCAGTTCGCGGCGCCCGACCCCGAGCGGCGCGAACGGACGGCGCTCCGCGTGATCGCCGTCTCGTTCTTCGGGCTCGCCCTGTACGTCTCGGTCGACGCGGTGCTGACGCTGACCGGACTGCGCGAGCCGGAGCACAGCACGGTCGGCATCGTGCTCGCCGCGGTCAGCCTGGCCGTGATGCCGTTCCTCAGCTTGCTCGAACGGCGCACGGGCCGCGAGCTCGGTTCGGCGTCGGCCGTCGCGGACTCGAAGCAGACCCTGGTGTGCAGCTACCTCTCCGCCGCCGTCCTGGTCGGCCTACTGCTGAACACCCTGTTCGGCTGGACCTGGGCGGACCCGGTGGCCGGGCTCGTCGTCGTGGTGTTCGCGGTCCGGGAAGGGCTCGAGGCCTGGCGGGGCGACGCGTGCAAGCAGCCCGTCGCCGCGCTCACCGGCGAGCGCGAGGTCGAGGCCTGCGACTGCTGCTGAGGCGAACGACGGTCGTCAGATCTCGACGTCGCTGCCCATCGTCACGGTGCGGTGCGCCGGCAACCCGAAGCGGGCAGCCGGGTCGGCGGCGTTGTGCGCCAGCCCGACGAAGAGCTTCTTGCGCCAGCCGACCATGCCCCGGTTCCCCGCCACCGGCCGGAGTGCGCCGCGCGAGATGAAGTACGACGCGTTCGCCATCTCCTCGGGGTCGACGTCGAGCACCTCGGCCAGGCAGGCCGCGTGCAGGGCCTTCGGCAGGTCCTGGTCGTCCGAGAAGCCGAACTTGATCGTGATGTGGTCGATGCCGTCGTCCTCGTAGCCGAGGTCGTCACGGAAGAAGGCCTTGGCGTGCGGCACGTGGGGCACGTTCGCGGTGATGACGGACACGATGACGACCGTCCGGTGCACCACGTGGTTGTGCTCGACGTTCGCCCGGAGCGCCAGCGGCGTCGTCTCCTTGTTGGGGTGCGGGAAGATCGCGACACCCTGCACGCGCGGGATGCCCTTCGTGTTGATCTTCTCGATGAAGTCGGCGAGGGACCCCTCGCGCTCCTTGCGCTCCTCCTGCACGAGCTGCCGGCCGCGACGCCACGTGGTCATGAGCGTGATCACCGCGAGCGCGATCAGCAGCGGGACCCATCCGCCGTGCAGGATCTTCGACAGGTTGCCGGCGAGGAACGTCAGCTCGAGCCCGCCGAACGCCACCGCGGCGACGACGAGCTTCCACGTCTTCCAGTGCCACAGCGGCTTCACCACGAGCAGCAGCAGGAGCGTGTCGACGACGAGCGCACCGGTGACGGAGACCCCGTACGCGGTGGCGAGGCTCGCCGAGGAACGGAACGCGAGCATGACGGCCATCACGCCGATGAACAGCAGGAGGTTGACGGCCGGCAGGTAGATCTGGCCGCCCTCCTGTCGGGAGGTCTGCCGGATGGTGAGCGGCGGCAGCAGGCCGAGCTGCACGGCCTGGCGGCTCAGCGAGAACGCCCCGGAGATGACCGCCTGGCTCGCGATGACGGTGGCCATCGTCGCGAGGATCACGACCGGGATCTGCAACGCGCTCGGGAAGAGCAGGAAGAAGGGGTCCTTCGCCGCCCCGGGCTGGTTGAGCACCAGCGACGCCTGGCCGAGGTAGTTCAGCACGAGGGCCGGGAAGACGACGAAGAACCAGGCGCGGAGGATCGGCGTCCGCCCGAAGTGGCCCATGTCGGCGTAGAGGGCCTCGGCGCCGGTGATGACCAGCACGACCGCGCCCATCGCGACGAACGTGATGTACGGGTGCGCGATGAGGAACGCGATGGCCCACGTGGGCGAGAGCCCCTGCAGGACGCCCGGGTGCGCCAGGATGTGCGGCACCCCGGCGGCGGCGATGACGACGAACCAGAGCAGCATCACGGGGCCGAACAGGTTGCCGACCTTGCCCGTGCCGACCCGCTGCACCGCGAACAGCACCACGAGGATGACCGCCGCGATCGGCACGATGAGGTGGCCGACGCTCGGAGCGGCGGTCTGCAGCCCCTCGACGGCCGAGAGCACGGACACCGCCGGGGTGATGACGGAGTCGCCGTAGAACAGCGAGACGCCGACGATCCCGATGACGAGGAAGATCGTCGCTCCCCCGCGGCGCTTCGCGTAGAGGCGCCGGGCGAGTGCGGCGAGCGCCATCACCCCGCCCTCGCCGTTGTTGTCGGCGCGCATGAGCACGAGGACGTACTTGATCGACACGATGATCGTGATGCTCCAGAACATCATCGAGATCACGCCGTAGACGTCCTCCTGGTTGGCCTGCACGATGCCGCCGTCGATCGTGAACACGGTGCGCAGCGCGTACAGCGGGCTCGTACCGATGTCGCCGAAGACGACGCCGAGGGCGGCCAGGGCGAGGGCGGCGATGCCCTTCGCGGGGCCGTGGGTGCCGGCGTCATCGGAGGTCTCGGTCGTCGGGGTCTGAGAGCGGGTCTCGGTCACGCTCGTCACTTCCGTCTCTTCACCGTCCGTCCGACGGCTTCTTCGCCGTCGGGCGACGGCCGCGGATCATCATCGCACCCGTTCGGCCGGAGCGCTCGCAGCGGGCGCACATGCGCACTCCGGCGGGATCGGGTGCGTTCCCCGGACGAACCCGCCTCCGCCGGAGGAACCTGTGCGGGCCGGAATGCCCGGGGGCGCCGGACACCGCGCACGTCGAGGAACGCGGTCGTACCGTCGGGACAGGACTCCAGGAGGAACCATGAACTTCGACGGCTTCGACCCCGCGGGACTGATCGTCTTCTGCGTGGCGGTGGTGCTGGTCTTCGGCGGACTGATCTCGAGCCGACGGCGCCACTGACGCCCGGCCCTCGGCCCGCGGCCCTCGCCCCTCGGCCTGCGGCGTTCAGGCCCGGTCGGCCCGTTCCTCCGACTCCAGCTCCGTCGCGACGACCGCCGCGAAGGCGTCCGCTCCGAAGTGGTCGTCCGCCGTCACGGTGACGACCGTGTCGCCGTCGAAGAGCAGCATCTGCCCGTACGCGCCGTGCAGCCGCCAGAGTCGGCCGGGGCCGCCCCACCCCGCCATCGCGTACCGCTCGTAGCCGGGGCCCGTGCCGTCGCGCTCGACCCAGTCGGTGTGCATCGCGTCGCACCAGCGTGCGCCCACGATGCGACGCCCCGCGAACTCCCCGCGGTCGCGCACCAGTCGGCCGATCCGTGCGAGTTCGCCGGTGCGCAGCGCCAGGCCCTCGCCGCCGACGACGTACCCGTTCGGGCAGCGTGCCCACGGCACGTCCTCGATGCCGAGCGGGTCGAACAACCGCCGGGCGACGAACGCGCCCACGTCGCCGACCCGGGTCTCGAGGACCCGCATCGCCGTGTACGTGCTCGCGTTCGCGTACTGGAACACCCGGCCGCGCGAGGGGCGCCCGAGGAACTCGGCCGCGAGGTCCGGCCAGTCGGTGAGCTCCGTCTCGGACCACGGCATGTCGACACCGCTCGTCATGGTGAGCAGGTGCCGGAGCGTGACCGCGTCCGTGCCCGCCCCGAAGCGGACGGCGGGCAGGAGGGTCGACACCGGGACGTCCACGTCGACGAGTCCGTCGTCGGCGGCGATCCCGGTGGCGAGGGCCGCGATCCCCTTGGCGACGGAGTGGACCTCGCGGCGGATGTCGGGCGTCCATTGGTGCTCGGCGGCGTCGTCCCCGACGAGGACGTGGAGGCCGTGGGCGGCGAAGCCGGTGGCGTCGACGTGACGGACGAGGGCGTCGAGGAGGTCGGTCGCGGTGCGCACCCGGCCATCCTCTCGCGGACGCGACCGCGAACGGACCGGACCGCAGACGGACGGGAGGCGCGGTGCCAGCCGGCACCGCGCCTCCCGTCCGTCATCGGGTCGCGTCGCGACCCGCACTCCGGTCGTCAGCGACGGCGGAAGTAGCCGTTCGCGCCACCGACGAACATGAGGATGGTCGCGACGATGACCGCGATGCCACCGATCCAGCCGAAGGCGTTCGAACCGGACGCCGCGCCGACACCGACGTTGAGGACCTGCAGGATCGCGAGCACGAGCAGGACGATGCGCGCCCAGTTGCGGCCGTCGCGCATCTTGAAGACGATGATGAGCTCGACGATGGCGATGATGAAGCTGATGATCGCGCCAGCGACCACCGGCCCGGTCCCGACGGCGTTCGCTGCGGCCGCGCCACCGCCGCCCGCGACGAGCACGACGATGCCGCTGATGATGTTCGCGAGGACCACGATCAGCCAGATGATGAACGAGACGGTGACGGTGGTCGGACGTCCCGACCGGGTTGTACCTGACATGCTTGCTCCTTCTGCCGCGATCGCGTCCAGCGACCTCACTGTGAACGTACAGCCCTGACGGAAGTTTGTCCGGTGTCCCTGCGGACGCGGCCGGGAAGCGCACGCCAGGATGGGGGTGCAGCACACCGACGAGGAGGACCCGTGGACAAGGCCCAGTACTCGCAGCCCATCCGGGAGTACATCGAGCAGCTCCGGACCGAGGGCTACAGCGTCGCCGACGGGCACACCGCCGACCCGGACCTCATCGACCCGTACGGCAACCCGGTCCTGACCTGGCGCGACGACTACCCCTACGACGAGCGCCTCGGCCGCGAGGAGTACGAGTACCAGAAGTACCACCTGCAGATCGAGCTGCTGAAGTGCCAGTACTGGCTCGAGGACACCGGGCAGAAGGCCGTCGTCCTCTTCGAGGGTCGCGACGCCGCGGGCAAGGGCGGCACCATCAAGCGGTTCACGGAGCACCTCAACCCCCGGACCTCCCGCGTCGTCGCGCTGAGCAAGCCGAGCGAACGCGAGCGCGGCGAGTGGTACTTCCAGCGCTACGTGCAGTACCTGCCGTCGGCGGGCGAGATGGTCCTGTTCGACCGCTCCTGGTACAACCGCGCCGGTGTCGAGCGGGTGATGGGGTTCTGCTCCGACGACGAGTACGAGTCCTTCATGACGCAGGTGCCGCAGTTCGAGCGGATGCTCGTCGACTCCGGCATCCACCTCACGAAGTTCTGGTTCTCGGTCACCCGCCGCGAGCAGCGCACCCGGTTCGCGATCCGGCAGCTCGACCCCGTGCGGCGGTGGAAGCTGTCCGACATCGACCTGCTCTCGCTCGACCGGTGGGACGAGTACACCGAGGCGAAGACCGCCATGTTCGCCCGGACGAGCAAGCGGTACGCACCGTGGACCATCGTCCGGTCGAACGACAAGAAGCGCGCCCGCCTGAACGCGATGCGGTACTTCCTGACGCAGTTCGACTACCCGGACAAGGCGGTGGACGTGATCGGCCGGCCCGATCCGCTCATCGTCCGGCGCGGGAAGCGGGACGTCGACGTGGAGTAGGGGCGGCCAGGAGGCGCGGTGCCGGCCCGCAGCGCTGGGCGCGGTCCGAGCACGGCCTGGTTGGGTGGTCGCATGCGCCGCCCCGACACCGTCACCGTCGTCGTGCCGGTCCTCGACGACGCGGACCAGCTCCGCCGGTGCCTCGCGGCGTTGGCTCGCCAGACGCGGCTGCCCGACGAGGTGGTCGTCGTCGACAACGGCAGCTCGGACGACAGCGCGGCCGTCGCTTCCCAGGCCGGTGCCCGCGTGCTGCACGAACCCGTCCGGGCGATCGCCGCGGCGGCGTCCCGGGGCTACGACGCGGCGACGGGCACCCTGATCGCCCGGCTGGACTCGGACTCCTGCCCGGGTCCGGACTGGCTCGAGCGGGCGCTCCGGCACTTCGACGACGACCGCGTCGTGGCGGTGACCGGGCCGGGCGAGTTCCGCGGGCTCGGTCGTCTGGAGCGGGCGTTCTGGCACGTGGCGTACATGCGCGCCTACTTCGCCCTGATGACGGCGGCGCTGTGGCGGCCGCCGTTGTTCGGTTCGAACCTGGTCATCCGGCGCCGCGCCTGGGAGGCCGTCCGGTCCCGCGTGCACCGGTACGACGCCGACGTCCACGACGACGTCGACCTGTCCGTGCAGCTCGATCCCGCGTGGCCGGTGGTGCTCGACCGTTCCCTCGTGATGTCCGTGTCGGGCGAGCCCGTCCGCGACCTGCCCGGCCTCGTCGTGCGCACGCGGAAGGCGCTCCGGACACTGGCGCTCGGCGGGTTCCGGATCCTGCCGGTCGTCCGGGCCGTGCGGCGCTGCTGGGCGACGCCCCGTGCCGTGCCCGGTGCCGTGGTCGAGCGGGTCCCCGGACCGGACGTCGTGGAACCGCTCGAGGAGGTGCCGGCGTCGTGAGCGACTCCCCGCTCGTCGGGCCGCGGTCCGCCCCGGACCTGCACGTCCTGTCCCTCAACGTCCGCCGACGCGTCCCGCACCGTCGGACCGACCACCCCGATGCCTGGTCGCACCGCCGCGGTGCCGTGCTCGAGCTGCTCGGGTCCGAGTCCCCGCACCTCGCCGCCCTGCAGGAGGTCCTGCCCGACCAGGAGCGCTGGCTCACGGAGCGGTTGCAGCCCCGGTGGACCGCGGCGCTCCGGGGTCGCGGGCGCCGCGGCGACGGGGAGCGCGTCGGGATGCTGGTCGACACCGACCGTCTGCGGGTCACCGGCGAGCACGTCCGGGCGCTGTCCCGCCGGCCGGAGCGGATCGGGAGCCGGTCGTGGGGCACCCTGTTCCCCCGGATCGCCGTCGGCCTCCGGCTCGAGGACCGCGTCACCGGCACGCGCTTCCTCGCCGTGTCCGTGCACCTCGACGTCGCATCGCCCCTGGCACGCCGGCGGTCGGCGGAGCTCCTCGTCCGCTGGGCGGACGAGGCCGGGCTCCCGGTCGTCGTGCTCGGCGACGCGAACGCCCCCGCCGACAGCGCTCCGCACCGGGTCCTCACCGACGCGGGGTTCGCGGACACCTGGACGACGGCGGCCTCGCACGCGTCCGAGCAGTGGGGCACGCACTTGGGCTACCGCGCTCCCCGCCGGGGCGGACGCCGGATCGACTGGATCCTGGCCCGCGGTGCTGACGGGGTACGTGCCTCCGTGTCGGCGGCGGCCGTGTCGACGCGCCGACCGAGCGGGGTGTGGCCGTCCGACCACGCCGCCGTGCAGGCCGTGCTCCGGTGGGAGGCACCGTGACCACGACCACCGCGGACCACCGCGTGATCGACCGGCTCGGTGCGACGTTCCTCCGCCGACCCCGCGGGGCCGAGGTCGTCGCCGACGCCGTCCGTGCGGTGACGCTGGTGAGCCTCCCGGTCGCCACGATCGGGTGGGGCTGGATCGCGTTCGCCGTGCTCCTGCTCGCACTGCTCGGGGTCGTCGTCCCCCGCGTGCTCGGACTCCGACCCGCCGTCGACACCGCCGTGTGCGCACTGGCGCTCGTCGCCGGGTGGAGCAGCGTCCTCGGCTGGTACACGTCGGTGTTCCTGTGGGACAAGGTCGTGCACTTCGTGCTGCTCGCCGCGTTGACCGCGGTGCTCTGGGTGATCGCGAGCGACACCGGGGTGCTGCGCACGGGCGACCGGGTCGGCCGGGTCCAGGCGGTCGTCGTCGCCGGCGTGCTGTCGCTGGCGATCGGATCCGTCTGGGAGATGTTCGAGTTCCTCGGGCACACCTTCCTCGACCCGACCATCTACGTCGGCTACGAGGACACCATCGGGGACCTGGCCGCCGACGTCGGGGGCGGGGTGCTCGCCGGGCTCCTGCTGCCGTGGGCAGTGCGGGACCGCCGGGTCGTCGCCGGACCGTCGTCCTGAGCCCAGGCGGGCCGCTCGTGCTCGCGGAGGGGTGCCCTGTCGGAGGGTGTCCCAGCGTCCCCTCCCACGGAGGCGACCCCGGTCCTAGCGTCGAGGGCATGCCAGCGAACCCAGCAGCCCAGCGCGAGCACGCCCAGCTCTTCCCGGACCACACCTCGACCCTCGCCGAGACCGACCCGGGGTTCGCGGCGTCCTTCGCCGACTTCACCTTCGACGAGACCCTGCGCGACGTCGCGATCACCCGGCACGACCGACTCCTCGTCCAGCTCGGCGCGACGATCGCCGTCGGTGCGCACACCGAGTTCGCGGTCCTCCTCGGAGCCGCGCTCGCGAACGAGGTCACCCCGGTCGAGGCGAAGGAGGTCGTGTACCAGGCCGTCGCCTACGTCGGCTTCGCCCGCACCGTCGACTTCCTCACGATCACCCACGACGCTCTCGTCGCCCGCGGCGTCGCGCTCCCCTTGCCTGATCAGAGCACGACCGACCCCGAGACGCGACTGGCCCGCGGGCGCGAGGTGCAGGGGCGGATCGTCGGCGCCGACCGGGTCGACCGGATGTACGACGCCGCGTCGCCCGACACGGTGCACTTCCAGCGGTTCCTCTCCGGCAACTGCTTCGGCGACACGGTGGCCCGCGGCGGGCTGGACCTCCGGACCCGCGAGCTCGTCACCTTCGCGATGCTCGTCGCGCTCGGTGGCGCCGACGCGCAGGTCCGCGGGCACGTCGCCGGCAACCTCGCCGTCGGCAACCACCGCCGGGACCTGCTCGACGTGCTCACCGTCCTGGTGCCGTTCATCGGGTACCCCCGCACCCTGAACGGCCTCGCGGTCGTCGACGACGCGGCCCCCGCGACGGACCGGTGACGGACCGGCGACGGACTGGAGGCGGGGGGGGGGGGGGGGGGGGGGCCGCACCCCCCCCCCCCCCCCCACGCCGGGCGCCCGCCGGGCGCCGCCGCCCCCGAGCACACGCCCCGCGCCCCGGCGAAGGTC
>NZ_JBIVBW010000002.1:223809-315901 GCF_044746255.1 Curtobacterium sp. NPDC086286 | reverse complement strand
GCCCGGGGGGGGGCCGCGCCCCCCCCCCCCGCGCGGGGGGGGGGGGGCGCGCGGGGGCGGGGGGGGGGGGGGGGGGGCGCCCCCCGCCCCCCCCCCCCCCCCCCGCCTCCAGTCCGGGACGCTGCGTCCGCAGCGTCGGTGCACTCAGCTCCGGAGGAACGCGAGGATGTCCGGGTTGACGACGTCTGCATGGGTCGTCAGCATGCCGTGCGGGTACCCCTCGTAGATCTTGAGGGTGGCGTCGCTGAGGAGCTCCGCCTGCTTCAGCGACGCGTCCCGGTACGGCACGACCTGGTCGTCGTCGCCCTGCAGGACGAGGACCGGAACGGTGATGGCCTTGAGGTCCTCCGTCTGGTCGGTCTCCGAGAACGCCTTGATGCCCTCGTAGTGTGCGAGCGCGCTGCCCGTCATGCCCTGACGCCACCAGTTCGCGATGACCGGCTCCGACGGCGTCGCACCGTCACGGTTGAAGCCGTAGAACGGGCCGGAGGCGACGGCCTGGAAGAACTCGGCACGGTTGGCGGCGAGCGCCTCGCGGAACCCGTCGAAGACCGAGATGTCGGTGCCGTCGGGGTTCGCCTCGGTCGTGACCATGAGCGGCGGCACCGCCGCGACGAGGACGGCCTTGGCGACCCGGCCCTGCGGCTGGCCGTACTGGGCGACGTACCGGGCGACCTGGCCGCCACCGGTCGAGTGGCCGATGTGGATCGCGTCGTGCAGGTCGAGGTGTTCGACCACGGCGGAGACGTCGCTCGCGTAGTGGTCCATGTCGTGGCCGGTGCCGATCTGCGACGAGCGTCCGTGGCCGCGGCGGTCGCTGGCGATGACGCGGTAGCCCTCGGCCAGGAAGTACAGCATCTGCGCGTCCCAGTCGTCCGAGGACAGCGGCCAGCCGTGGTGGAACACGATCGGCTGCGCGTCGTGGCTCCCCCAGTCCTTGAAGTAGATCTCTGCACCGTCGTCGGTGGTCACGTATCCCATGGTGGTCTCCCTGTGGTTGTTCGGTGGTTCTCGGTCGGTCGGTCGAGGGGCCGGGGTCAGCTGACAGCGGCGAGGGCGGTGGTGATGACCGCGGCGACCTCGGCGGGGTGGGTCTGCATCACGAGGTGGGGGGCGTCGATCTCGACGACCTCGCGGACGCCGGCGCGCTGGTACCCGAAGCGCTCGACGTCGGGGTTGATGGTGTGGTCGGCGCTGGAGACGATGCCCCAGGACGGCTTGGCCTTCCACGCGGCCGCCGATGCCGGCTCGCCGAACGCGACGGCGGAGAGCGGACGTTGCGACACCGCGAGCACCTGCGCCTCGGCCGGTGCGAGCCCGTCCGCGAAGACGGCGGGGAAGGCGTCGACGGCGACGGAGACGTCCGTGCCGGGCTCGCCGCCGTCCACGGGGTAGGGCGCGTACACGAGGTTCGCGGCGAGGTCGCTGTCCGGGAAGCCGCCCTGCAGGGCCCCGAGGCTCTCGCCCTCCTCGAGCGCGTACGCGGCGACGAAGACGAGGCCGACGACGTTCTCGGCGACACCGGCCACGGTGAGGATCGCGCCGCCGTACGAGTGCCCGGCGAGCAGGACCGGTCCGTCGATCTGCTCGACGAAGGACCGGATGTAGGCCGCGTCGCCGGAGAGGCTGCGGTTGAAGACGGGCGGGACGAGGACGTGGTGGCCCTGGTCGAGGAGGAGCCTCGTCACCGGGGCCCAGCTGGAGGCGTCGGCGAACGCTCCGTGGACGAGGACGATGGTGGGTGATCCGGGCATGGTGCGGTCCTTCCGGGTCCGCAGCGGGAGGCGCGGACCTGCTTCGTCGAGGGCGGTGCCTGGTGGCGCTGACGACGCTAGGGGCGCACGGTACCGGTGCACATCGGTCACGGTGACCGAGATGCGTTGCCGGATGACCTAGTCGGCGGACGAGCCGGCCGCCAGGGCCGCGGCGAGTTCCTGCCGGGCCGAGATCCCGAGCTTCTGGAACGCTGCGTACAGGTGGGCCCCCACCGTCCGCGGGGAGACGAACAGGTGCTCGCCGATCGCTCGGTTGCTCAGTCCCCGTGCCGCGAGCGTGCAGACCCGGAGCTCCTGCGGCGTGAGCAGTTCGACGCCGCCGTGCCCCGCCACTGCCACCCGCTGCCCGGTCGCCCGGATGGCGTCACGGGTCCGGTCCGCCCACGCCGGCGCGGGCATCGACTCGAACAGCTCGAGGGCGGCGTGCAGGGCGGCACGGGCGGTGTCCCGCCGACCCGCCCGGCGCAGGCGGCCGCCGAGGCGGAGCAGTGCACGGGCCTGCACGTACGGCACCGGCCACCGTTCGTGCTGCACGGACGCCCACGCCGGTTCGAGGTCGGCGTCGGGGACGAGTGCGAGCCGCGCGTGGTCGAGGGCGGCGCGGACGATCGGCGCGTGCCAGCGGGCGTGGAGCCGCTCGAGGTCCGCCGCCCGCTGCTCGGCGTCGGCGCGGTTGCCCGACTCCAGCGCGGCGTCGACGAAGTCGTGCGAGGTGATGACGGCGAACGTCGGGTTGAACGCGTCGTGGTCGGGATCGGCCAGGGCCCGGACGGACTCGAGTGCCTCGGCCGCGCGACCGGACACCAGGGACGCCGCCCCCGCGGCGCCGAGCAGGGTCGCGCGCATCGCACTCGACCGGAGCACCTGCGCCCCGGCAGCCGTCCCGCCCGCGATCCGTTCGGGGTCCGGCTGCTTGCCGTCGAGGGCGTCGAACCACGCGAGCGCGCACCGGGTCGCGGCGGTGAAGCCGTCGTCACCGAGGTCCCGTCCGAGCGAGGAGGCCTCCTCGGCGAGGACCCGCGCCCGCGCGAGGTCCCCACCGAGGAACGTGGTCATCGAGGTCCCCATGAGCGCCTGCGGGAAGGTGCGCAGGTCACCACGCGCCCGCATGCTCCGGACGGCACGGTCGAGGAGGACGCGTGCCGTCTCGATCTCCCCGACGAGGTTGAGCGCGTACCCGAGGTACCAGGCGGAGCCCTCGTCCTCGGCGGTCGGTGCGGCGGCGAGCGCGCGTTCCAGCACACGGTCGCCACGCACCACCGGCTCGGTCCGGGCCGCGAGCAGGATCGACCGGGGGTCGTCGTCCGGCAGGGCGAGCGCCTCGACCACGACGAGCATCGGGTCGCCCGGGTCCGGTTCGGCGGTGTGGTCCCAGGCGATCGCGGCGAGGTGCAGCAGCGCCGCGGTGGCGTGGTCGACCCCGCCGCCCTGCTGCATCTCGGAGACGGCGTGCAGGGCCGGCCCGAGGTCGCCCACCGCGAGCCCGGTCCGACCGGTGGGCAGGGTCTCGGCGACGAAGGCCGCGCGTGCTGCGAGGAGCCGGTCGGGCGCCTCGTCGCACGCTCGCTGCACCAGGAGCGAGGCGTCCGCGAGCCGTCCGGACAGCCCGGCGTGCTCCGCCGCGAGGATCCGCCGGCTGACGCGTCGGGCGACGTCCGAGGTCAGCTCGGCCGAGCGCTCGTACGCCCGGCTCGCGACGAACGGGTCGGACATCGCCGACCGCTCGTCGCCGATCGCGGCGATCTCGTCCGCGAGGTCGTCGTCGTGGCCGGTCGCCAGTTCGGCCCGCCACCAGACCGTGCGCGCGGGGTCGTGGTCGTGCTCGAGGACCAGGGAGCGCAGGACCGCGGTGCGCTCCGTCGGCGACGCGGCGGTGAGGACCGCCGACTGCACGAGCGGGTGCCGGAACCGGATCGCGCGGGGCGCCACCCACTCGAGCAGGGACGACGCCGAGGCCTGCTCCGTCCACGTCGGCGGCGGGAACCTCCCGAGCGTCCGGGCGGCCACCCGCGCGGCTTCCTCGGCGCCGGTACCACCGGACAGGGCGACGGCGAGGATGGCCAGCCGGGCGGGGTGGTCCAGCTCCGCGTACCGCGCGGCGAACTCCTGCTCCACCCGGCCCACCACGGGACGGTCGCGGGTCCGGTCCCCCGGTGTCGTGCGGCTGAGTTCGTGCAGCGCGAGCGGGTTCCCCTCGGCGCGGAGCACCAGGTCACGTCGCGCCTGGCCCATCGGCGCCCCGGGGACGGCGTCGAGCAGGCGGCCGGCGTCCGACTCGTCGAGCGGCGTCAGGTGGAGGCGCCGGACCGCGGGGTCGTCCGCGGTCTCGGTGTTCCGGGTCGTGATCACCATGACGATCGGGTCCTGGTCGACCCGCCGGGCCATCATCCGGATCGCCCACTCGGACGCGGCGTCCATCCAGTGCAGGTCCTCGGCGACGACCAGGATCGGGCCCTCCGAGGCGGCGTCGGAGACCAGCGTCAGCGCCGCCAGCCCGGCGAGCAGCGGCGAGGGCTGGATCCCCGTCGCGAGACCGAACGCGACCTCGAGCGCACGACGCTGCGGTGCGGGCAGGTCGGCGATCCCGCTGCGCAACGGGTACAGGAGCAGGTGGAGTGCGGCGTAGGGCTCGGCCGACTCGGCGAGGGTCCCCGCGGTCGAGAGCCGTCGGACGCCGAGGTCGGTCGCGTGGCGGACCAGATCGGCGACCAGCGTCGACTTGCCGATCCCGGCCTCACCGTCGATGACGAACGCGGAGCCGCCGTCGTGGGCGTCGCGGAGGGCGTCCCGCAGGGCGGAGCCCTCCCGCTCGCGCCCGATGACGGGCTGCGCCATCGTCATGTCGCCAGTATGGCAGCGGTGGGGCCGCCGGCGAAGGGCCCGGCATCGGACGGGAGGCGCGGTGCGGGCCGGCACCGCGCCTCCCGTCCGACGCGGTGCCGGACCACGGCACGGCGCGAGCGGGTCAGCGCGTCGCGTCGCGCGTGATCGCCCGTGCGCACGCGTGCAACGCGGGCACGACGGTGCTCGGCTCGGCGTGCCCGGCCGGCATCACGATCGAGAGGGCCGCGACGACGCCCGAGGCGTCCCGGATCGGCGCACCCGCCGCGACGAGGGCACGCGGGGACCGCTGCGAGCCGACGGCGGCACCCGTCCGACGGACGGCCGACAGGTACCGGCGGAGCTCGACCGCCGACGTCACCTCGTCGACCGAGGTCCGCACGTCGAACGTCGTGATCGCACGCTCCTGGACCTCGTCGGGCGCGAACGCGAGCAGGACGAGTCCGCCGCCGGTCGCCGCGAGGGGCATCCGGCCGCCGACCCGGTAGTCGACGCTCCGGGTCCCGCGCTTGGGCGAGACGCGCTCGACGAGGACCGCCTCGTCCCCTTCACGGACGCTGAGCATGGCGTGCTGTCCCGTCAGGTCGTGCAGGTCCTGGAGGTACGGCAGGGAGGCCTGGCGGAGCCCCACGCCCCGCGGGGCGAGGGACGACAGTTCGTACAGGCGCAGCCCGATCGTGAACCGGCCGTCGGCCCGGCGTTCGAGGGCGCCCTCGGCGACCAGGCTCCGCGCGATCCGCAGCGTCGAGTTGACGGGCAGGCCACAGCGACGCGCGAGTTCGCTCAGCGTCAGCGTCGGGTGGCGGTCGTCGAAGCACCCCAGGATCGCGAAGGCCCGACCGACCGTCCCCGTGCGAGTGTGGCCCACCGCTGCACCCTACCGCCGACGCCGTCTTCCGCTGAGTGGAAACCCTCGCCGAACCGCTCTCACGCCGTCCTACGCTCGGCCCCCGGACGAAGGAGCAGATCGTGGACGACGTCACCGACATCAGTCAGCTCGTGCTGCGCGAACGCCAGGGGCGGGACCGCGGGCGGTGGGACCGCATGCGTGACGCGTGGGAGTCGGACGGCCGCGTACGCATCAGCTGGTTCGACGGCAGCGCGCGAGACTTCGTCGCGGGGTCCATCGCGATGGCCGCCGGTGGGACCGCCGCCACACACCGGATGAGCCCGCCGGTCGTCGACCTCCTCGGTGACCGCGCGATCGTCGCCGCACCGGCGGTCATCGAGGTCCGCGCCGGACTGGGCGGCGCCGAGGTCGACCTGGCCTCCCGCGTCCGGCTGCTGTACCGCGCACGCCGGACCGGCACCGGCTGGCGGCTGGCCGCGATGACGTGCGTCTACGAATCCGACACGGTGACACCGACCGTTCCCGGCACCGTGCCGGACCTGTCCTCCGTCGCGGTCGACGACCGTCGGCCGTCGTACCGATGGCTCGCGACGGTCCTCTGGGCGAGCGGTCACCGCATCGCCGACGACCTGCCCGGCACGGACCGGCCCGGGTCCGTCGAGGCGGTGGAAGCCGCCGAACAGGACTGGCTCGACGGCCGCGATCGCGACGACCGCGACGGAGACCGCGCATGAGCCGCTACGTCACCGCACCCACGGCCGACCACGACGTCGTCATCCGGGACGTCACCGTCGTCGACCCGCTCGACGGGACCGCCACGGCCGGGCAGGACGTGCGGTTCACCGGCGCGACCATCGCGTCGGTGTCCGCCACGTCGCAGACCGGGACGGCCGCGGGCCAGCAGGTCGTCGACGGACGCGGCCGGTTCCTGGTGCCGGGCTTCGCGGACATGCACGCCCACCCGCTCAACTCCCCGGACGACGTCGACGGCGCCTACGCACTGATGCTCGCGAACGGGGTGGTCGGGTTCCGCCAGATGTCCGGCTCGCCCGCCCTGCTGGCAGCCCGTGCCGCGGGTGCACTGCCCGCACCGCTCGGCGCTCCGGCACTCCTCGCCACGCCGGGAGACCTCCTCACCCCGGTGAACGCGTCGACCGCGGAGGCCGCCGTCGCGACCGTCCGTGACCAGCACGCCCAGGGTGCCGACTTCATCAAGGCGGCCCTCGTCGGGTGCGATGCGTTCCTCGCAGCACTCGCTGAGGCAGGTCGGCTCGGTGTCCCGCTCGCAGGACACCTCCCGAACGACGTGGACCCGCGCGAAGCGTCCCGAGGAGGCATGCGAGCGATCGAGCACCTCGGGCCCGGCGCGACCGTGTTCGCCGCGACGTCGTCCCGCAAGGCCGAGGTGCGATCCGCGGTCGGAGCGGCTCGCACGCCGAAGATCCCCACGGTCAGGCTGCCGGGCATGGAGCGCGTCATCGGTCGCGTGATCCGCGGCATCGTGGTGAACCCGGCCACGAGGACCTCGGACTCGTCCGCCCGCGCGCTCACGCTCGCCGACGACACGTTCGACGAGGAGGCCGCCCAGGAGTTGGCAGCGCTCTTCGTCGAGCACGAGACCTGGCAGTGCCCGACCCTGGTCCGCCTGCACACGCAACAGTTCCCGAACGCGCCGGAGCACCGACACGACGACCGTCGCCGCTACATCGCACCCGGGGAGCTCCGCTCGTGGGACCGGTCCGGCCGGAAGTTCGCCGGCCTCCCGTCGGCGACCCGGGACGCCCTCGAGTCGCACTGGGCGGCCCAACTTCGCCTCGTCGGGCTCCTGGCCGCCGCGGGCGTCCCGATGCTCGCCGGGACGGATGCCGACGGTGCCGCGGGGGTGATCCCGGGCTTCGCGCTCCACGACGAATTCGGGTACCTCGCCGACGCCGGTCTTGGGCCCCTGCAGATCCTCCGGACGGCGACGTCCGACGCGGCGCGGTTCCTCGGGCTCGAGACCGAGACCGGACGCCTGGCACCCGGGTCACGGGCGGACGCGGTGCTGCTCGCCGCCGATCCGATGGCGAGTCACACGGCGCTGGGGCGCATCGACGGGGTGGTCCGGGCGGGGTCGTTCTGGGATCGATCGGCGCTGGACGGGATCCTCGAGCGGGTGGCGGGGGCGCCGGGGGCGCGTTGAGCCGACACCGCACGGCCGTGCGGCCGTGCGGCCGTGCGGCCGCCGAAGCGTGTCCCCGACAGAGGCACGCATCAGCGCGCGCTCCGTCAGGGTGATGGCATCGCCCGTCAGGAGTCTCAGTGCCGCGTCACGTTCTCGTTCACCCAGTCGCGCAGGTGCGCGAGCGGCGCGGCAGCACCGCGACCGAGCGGTGTGAGCGCGTACTCGACCCGCAGCGGGACCTCGGCGAACACGGTGCGGTCGACCAGGCCGGCCCCCTCCATGCGCTTCAGGGACGCCGAGAGGACCTTCGGGCTCACACCCTGCAGCTGGCGCCGGAGTTCCCCGAACCGCTGCGGGCCGTCCTCGAGCACACCGATCGCGAGCGCCGTCCACTTGTTGGCGAGGAGGTCGAGCATCTCGCGGCAGGGGCAAGCGGCTGCGTACACGTCGTTCCGGTCGCAGGCGTCGAGCACGTGCGCCGCTTCGAGAGGGTGGCTCGTCGAGGGGGTCACACCGGAACGGTAGCGCGCGCCGCGGCCTTCGACAAGGGGTCGATTCCCGATGGGTACCGCCGCCCATCAGGGATTCCATGGTTACCGCGGGGTAACCAGGGGCCCTTGCGGGTAACCACAGCACCGGGTGCAGAGTGCTGACATGACGACGACGAACGAGGTCCGAGCGATCGGACAGACCGCAGCTCTCCCGGTGACCAGCGCGCGCAGCCTGGTGCCGACGACCATCCCCGAACCGGTTCCCGGGCCCCACGACCTGCTCGTCGAGGTCCGCGCCGTCTCGGTCAACCCGGTCGACGTGAAGCTCCGGGGCGGTGCCGAACCCGACGGCGGCGTCCGTGTGCTCGGTTTCGACGCATCCGGCACGGTCCGCGCCGTCGGAGACGCCGTGACCCTGTTCGCTCCGGGCGACGACGTGTTCTACGCCGGGGCCATCGACCGTCCCGGGAGCAACGCCGAGCTGCAGGTCGTGGACGAGCGCATCGTCGGGCGGCGACCCCGCACCCTGTCGCACACCGAGGCCGCAGCGCTTCCCCTCACCGCGATCACCGCCTGGGAGAGCCTGTTCGAGAAGCTCCGCATCGGTGCTGACGCCACCGGGACCCTGCTCGTCGTCGGCGGCGCTGGTGGCGTCGGCTCGATGGCCATCCAGCTCGCCCGGACGCTGCTGCCCGGCGTGCGGGTCATCGCGACCGCGTCACGTCCGGCGAGCGAGTCCTGGGTCCGGGACCTCGGCGCACACGACGTCGTCGACCACCACGCGGACCTGGCCGCACAGGTCCTCGAGGTCGCGCCGGACGGGATCGAGTGGATCCTGACCACGAACTCGGCAGGACAGCTCCCCGTGTACGAGCGCGTGCTGCGTCCCTTCGGTGAGATCGTCGCGATCGACGATCCCGAACAGGTCGACGTCGTAGCACTGAAGTCGAAGGCACTGAGCTGGCACTGGGAGTTCATGTTCGCCCGTTCGCTGCACCAGGCCACCGACATGCATCGTCAGCACGAGCTCCTGGACACCGTCGCGGACCTCGTCGACGCCGGCCGGGTCCGGCACACGGCGACCACCGTGCTCCGACCGATCTCGGCCGAGACCCTGCGGGAGGCACACGCCCTCGTCGAGAGCGGTCGCGTGATCGGCAAGGTCGTCGTGACCGACGAGCCGGCGCTCTGACCCCGAGTCCCCCACCACCGAGTACGAAACAACGAAAGGAACCAGCATGACCATCACTCTCGCGCAGGCACAGGAGATCATCGCCGCCGCGGACGCCAAGGCCACCGAACTCGGCGTCCCGTCGTCGATCACCGTCCTCGATCGCGGCGCCCGCATGGTCGCCTCGGTCCGCCAGGACGGCGCCCCGCTCGTGTCCGTCGACTCGAGCTTCGCGAAGGCCCGGACGTCGGTGTACTTCGGTGGCGCGGCGACCGGGGACCTCGCAGCTGCGATCCAGCCCGGCGCCCCGCTCTACACGCTCGGCGCAGCGAGCACCGAGCCCCTCGCCTTCCTCGCCGGTGGACTCCCCATCACGGACGCGACCGGGACCGTCATCGGTGCTGTCGGTTCCGGCGGCGGTACGCCCGACGAGGACGCCGTCATCGCGCAGGCCGGCCTCGACGCCATCCGATGAGCACGCAGGGGTTGGACGGCACGACCGTCCTCGTCGTGGGCGCCGGATCAGGCATCGGCACCGCGATCGCGCAGGCGGCCGCGTGTGCCGGCGCGCGGGTCGTCGCTGCCAGCCGACGACTCGACACCGCGGAACAGGTCGCCGAGATCGTCGGACGCGGGACGGCGGCCGTCCGCCTCGATCTCGGCGACGAGGAGAGCATCATCGCCGCTGCCGACGTGCTCGGACCGGTGGACCACGTCGTGACGGTCGCGGCCGACCACGCCAACGGCCCCGTCACGACCCTGGCGGCAGCCGACATCGAGGAGGCGTTCCGGGCGAAGGTCCTCGGCCCGCTCCTGCTGACCAAGCACTTCGCGCCGCGCATGTCACCGCGGGGCTCGTTCGTGCTCTTCTCCGGGTACGTCTCCGCCCGGCCGCAGGGAGGGCTCGCCGTCATGGCGACGACGAACGGCGCGGTGGACGCACTCGTCCCGGCCCTCGCGGTGGACATCGCCCCGATCCGGGTCGTCGGGATCTCACCCGGTGTCGTGGACTCCGGGTCCTGGGACGGATTGGACGACAAGTCGGCGTTCTTCGACGAGGTCGCCCGGACGAACCCCGCCCGGCGCGTCGGAACACCGGCGGACATCGGGGACGCGGTCGTGTTCGCGCTCACCAACCCGTTCCTGACGGCGACCACCGTGCACGTCGACGGTGGCCAGCGCGTCGCCTGAGTCGAGGAGGAAGTCATGAGCATCGTCGTCATCGCGGAGATCGAACCCGCGCCGTACAACGAACCGGCCGTCGAGGAGGCCCTGCTCGCCGCGGTCGCGCGGGTCCGGTCCGAGGATCTCGGCTGCGAACAGTACGACCTCCACCACGACGCTCGAACGGGTCGGTTCGTGATGGTCGAGCGTTGGGCCGACCAGTCCGCCCTCGAGAGCCACGCAGCGGGCGCCGCGTTCGCGGCCCTCGGCTCGGCTCTCGAGGGGCGCCTGGCGGTCCCCATCGCGCTCCGGACGCTCCAACCGCTGGACGTGTGAGACGACGAACGGCTCGCGCGGACCCGATCAGGGTCCCCGCGGGCCGTTCCGTCGTTCACCGGAGGGCGTCGTAGCGTTCGTGGACCGGGGCAGCGAGGGATGACCGTGCCGCGCGCGTGAGGTCGTCGGCGAGGACCTCGTGCGCCCCTGCCTCGACGCCGTCCAGGATCGCGGCGACGACGTCTGCCGGGTCGTTCTTCGGCATGTCCCCCGGTGTCATCGGCGTGTCCGTGAACGCCAGGTACGCGCCGAGCACCTGGACGTCGTCGGGGGCGAGGTCCAGGCGCATGGAGTCCGTCGCCGACCACAGCGCAGCCTTGGACGCGCTGTACCCGTTGCCGATCGCGAGCCAGCTGAGCGCGGACGCGACGTTCACGACCGCACCGTGTGCGCGACGCAGTGCCGGCGCGAACGCCCTGGTGACCTGCACCGGTCCGAAGAAGTTGGTCTCCATCTGCTCCCGGACAGCGGCGATGTCGCCGTCCACCAGGGATCCGCTGCGCAGCACTCCGGCGTTGTTGACGACGATCGTCGCGTCCGGAACCGCGTCCGCGGCCGCCCGCACCGATGCCGGATCCGTCACGTCGAGCCGCATCGGGACCACGCGGTCGCCGACCTGAGCGCGTGGAGTCCGTGCTGCGGCGTACACCGTGGCCGCCCCGCGGTCGAGCAGTTGTCGGACGAACTCCTGTCCCAGGCCGCCGTTCGCACCGGTCACCACGACCACTGCTCCTGTGATCTCCGTCATGTCTGGCCTTCCTGTCGTCGTGCCGTCGATCGGGGGTGTGCGGGCATCAACCGACCGCGACGTCCGCGGCACGGAGCGCGGCACGGAGCGGCAGGTCGCCGGTGGTGATCTCGAGCTGCACCCGGCCCGGGTCCTGGCCGACGGCGACGTCGCACAACGCCGCCGCGACGTCCTCGCGAGCGATCCCGAGCCGCTCGACCCGGACTCCGGCCGAGAACCGTGCCGTGCCGGCGCCGTCGTGCAGCGCGTCGGGGCGGAGGATCACCCAGTCGAGGTCGAGCGTCCGGACGGCGGCGTCCGCGTCGGCCTTGGCCCGCAGGTAGACCTGGAACGGCTCGGTCGAGCCGCGTTCGTAGTCGTCTGCACCGGCGCCGGAGAGCACCACGAACCGCCGGACGCCGGCGACCACCGCGGCCTGGGCGAGGAGGATCGCTCCGTCCCGGTCCATCGACAGCGAACGGCTGCTGGGACTGTTCTCCCCGGAGCCCGCTGCGAAGACGACGGCGTCCGCACCGGTGAGCACCGCCGCGACGTCGCTGACCGAGGCGTGTTCGAGGTCCAGCACGATCGCGATCACGCCCGCACGTGCGAGCTCCCCGCGCTGGTCGGGATTCCGGATGAGGCCGACGGGCACGTGCCCGCCGGCCCGCAGCTGCGCGGAGAGCAGCCGTGCGACCTTGCCGTGTGCGCCGGCGACGACGACTCGCATGGTGGGCCCGGTCACCCGACGACGACGTCGTCGATGCCGATGGAGACGATGAGCGGCTCCGGGAGCGCGTGGCCGTCCCCGTCGCGGACGAAGATGTTGCGCTCGGTGGCGAGCAGGAGGCCGTCGACCCAGGTCTGGCCGGTCATGTACTCGACGCTCGGCGAGGCACCGGCGATGTCGACCTCGTAGTCACGGCGGCGCAGGACGCCGTCCGCATCGGCGTAGAGGGTCTGCGTGGGGGTGTGGGTCGCGATGCTGTCGGGGTAGGTGACGCGCAGGCGGTCCCACGTGGCTCCGTCCGGCTCGGTCCACGGGCCGACTTCCTCGACGCGGACGCCGGGGAACGTGAACGACCACGGCTCGGTGTTGTACGTCCACATGGCGTAGCCGGTGAAGTAGGCGAGCTGCAGCCGGTTCCACGGCGTCTCGAGCACGTGGCCGCGGAACGACGATCGCGGATCGGCGAGTTCCTCGACGACCTCGTCGCCGTGCGCGGTCGTGCGGACGACCGCGACGTGGTCGCCGGTGAACTCCGTACGGAGGTCGTCGGCACCGAAGTGTTCGAGCGACGTGCGCTGGCGGCGGAGGTCGACGGTGAACCGACCTTCCTCGGCGATCCCCGGAACCTGCTTGAGGCCCCAGAAGGCGCCTCCGAAGTGTCGGTTCGCCGAGATGGTGGAGACGTCGGCCCAGCGGCTGCCGCCGTGGGCGTCGAGGATGCGGTCGAGCAGGGTCGTGGTGGTGGTCATGATCGCTCCGGGTCAGGCGGCGGTGGCCGCGGTGAGGAAGTCCTCGACGATGGCAGCGGCCTCGTCGGGGTACTGGAAGATCGACGCGTGGGCGGCGTCGGGGAACACGTGCAGGCGCGCGTCCGGGATGAGTCCGGCCAGCGTGTGGCTCCCGGGCGTCCGGATCATCAGGTCGTCGTCCCCCTGGAGCACCAGCGTCGGCTGCCGGATCCCGGTCAAGCGCTCGAGCTTCGAGATGTCCGGGACGCCCCAGGCGAGCACGGCGTCGTACTGCGCGTCGCGCACAGCGGGGGTGGTCGGCGCATCGCGGTCCTCGGTCCGAGCGCCCAACCGCCGGAGGAAGTCGACGCCACGAGCCCGGCTCGTGTCCGTGTGCGCGAAGAAGATGTACAGGAGGCTCTCCGCCGTGGGGACGTCGTGCCGTGATTCGCGCTCGATGTCCTCCCGCCATCCGTGCATCGACGGCGCACCGGCGGGGCCCGTCCCGGCGAGGACGAGGGCGCGGACCGCCCACGGTCGGAGGAGGGCGAGGTCCTGGGCGACGAACCCGCCGAGCGAGAACCCGAAGACGTCGAACCGACGGATGCCGAGGGCGTCGGTGAAGGCCAGCAGGTCGGTGGCCATCTGCCCCACGGTGGTCGGGACCGTCCCGGTCGACGCGCCGACGCCGGCGTTGTCCACGAGGACGACCTCGCGCCGAGCCGCGATCGGGTCGATGAGCGCCGGGTCCCAGTTGTCGAGGTTGCCGCGGAAGTGCATGAGGAAGACGAGTGGGACGCCGTCGGTGCTGCTCCCGAACCGGCGGTAGGCGTAGGTCGTGCCGTTCGCCGCGGTCACGGTGCTGGTCGGGACGGTGGTGGCGGTGTGACCGGCCGTGGTCTCCGTGGTGCTCATCGATGACTCCCTGGGTTCGACCGACCCGGGTGGTCGGTGGCGAGGTCGACGCTAGGAGCGGTGCGGACAGCGCCGCGTGCTCCCGTCAGGGACATGGTCCGGACACGGTCAGACACCGGCCGGCCGTCAGTCCACGTCGCCGGCGAGCGTCGCGCGGACCGCGGCTTCCTCGATGTCGAGGACGGTCAGCACCGCACGGACGGCGGTCTCCGCGTAGCGCCCCTCCCGGCGCGCGCGCAGGACCGCTCGACGTTCTTCGGCGATCGTGCGCATCCGCAGCTCCGCGTAGGAGGCCGCACGGTCGGCTCGGACCCCGTCGTCCCCGACGAACGTCTCGCCCAGCAGGGCGGCGTCGATCCGCACGCGTTCGACGGCCCGGTCGTCGTAGGCACCGTCGTCGAGGCCGTCGACGAGCTGCAGGCTCTCGGCGCGGGCCTCGGCGAGGAGCAGCTGGGTCTCCATCCGTTCCTGGTCGAGGTTCGGTGGTGGCAGCGCGACCCGGCGGATCACCCACGGCAGCGAGAGCCCGAGCAGGAGCGTCGCGACGACGACCACGAACGCGAGGAACTGCAGGAACGCCCGGTGCGGCGTCTGCTCGGGCAGCAGGAACACCGCGGCGAGGGTGACGACCCCCCGGACGCCCGCGACGGTGACCGGCAGGTCCAGGCGCCACTGCCAGCTCCGGCGTCGGAGCCGCGCCGGCCCCCATCGGTAGACCGCCGTCACGGCGAGGCTCCAGCCGAGCCGCGCGGCCACCAGCGTCACGAGGACCACGCTGATCACGAGCAGCGCGCGACCCAGCCCGATCCCGGACGACAAGGCCCCGCGCAGGATCGCCGGCAGGCTGAGTCCGATGAGCAGGAACACCGCGTTCTCGAGCAGGAACTGCACGGTGCGCCAGTTGAGCGACTCGGCCAGGCGGGCTTCGGCCGACTGCAGGACCGGCGACCGGTACCCGAGGAAGAGTCCGGTGACGACGACGGCGAGTGGACCCGATGCACCGATGCCGTGCGCGAGCAGGAACGCGACGTAGGGCGTGACGAGGGACAGGCTCGTGTCGAGCACCGCGACGGAGAGCCGCCTCCGGACGGCGCCCATGACGAACGCGACCGACAACCCGATGCCGATGCCGCCGACCACCGCGAGGACGAACTCGCCCGCGGCGCGGACCGGGTCGAACACCGCGACGATGGCCACCACTGCGGTGTTCAACGCGACGAGCGCCGTCGCGTCGTTGAGCAGGCTCTCCCCGTCCAGGACCGAGGCGAGCAGCCTCGGCAGCGGTGCGCGCCGGGTGACGGCTGAGACGGCCACCGCGTCGGTCGGCGCCACGACGGCACCGAAGGCGAACGCCGCCGCCAGCGTCAGCGTCGGGACCACGGCCCACGTCACGACGCCGACGACCAGCGTGGTGAACGCGACGAGCCCGACGGACAGCAGCAACAGCGATTCCCGCCGGGCACGGACGTCCGACAGCGAGGTCTGCAGCGCCGCCGCGAACAGCAGGGGCGGGAGCAGGACCGACAGGACGAAGTCCGGTTCGACGTCCACGCGCGGCACACCCGGCACGTAGGACACGGCGACCCCGATGACGACGAGGGCCAGCGGGGCCGACCACCCCACGCGCCGTGCGGCTGCACTGACGGCGACCGTCACGACGAGGAACGCGACGACCCAGGTGAGGGTCTCGTCGATGCTCACGGCGCCGGCTCCAGGGTGACCGTGGCGCGGCCACGCGGCCCGGCACGGCGGGTGCCTAGCCTTCCTCCATGCGCAGCCGCCGTCGCGACCCCTCCGCCCCGGACACGCCGCCCGCGACCGGGCTGGTGTCGATCCCCCTCGCCCGGATCCTCGCGGATCCCGTCGTCCGGATCGGGGAACCGCACGGCGAGAGCGTCGTCGAGCAGGTCCGCTGACGACGGGCACGCCGTCACAGCTCCGCCAGGACTTCGGGGACCGGAGCGCCGAGTGCGATGAGCAGCTCCGCGAACTCGCGGTCCAGACCGTGGGCCACGGCGGTGATGCGCCCGTCACCGAAGGAGCCGAACGACGCGCTCGGCACGTCGGCGGTGAGCAGGACCGGGTCCCCGGGCCGCTGCGAGATGGTCATGCGGAACGGCGCGAGCCCCATCACGCGCGGGTCGAACCGGTACATCCGTTCCGCGACGACGTGGTTCCCCACCAGGTACGAGACACACGACGACCGGTGCCCGGCGATGGCCATCAACGCGGTCGGTTCGTTCCGCCAGTACCGGATGAAGCCACGGGGTGCGTGCTGCTCGGTCCAGGTCTCGACCGTGTCCCAGTCGCGGTGCCGCGCCAGTGCTTCGGTCAGGCTCGTCTGGTCGAGCGGCGGCACGGCCAGCTCGAACGCCGCGACGACCTCGTCGAAGGGCTGCGCCATGGGGATGGAGAATCGGTCGGCGGTGTACTCGGTGATCTCGGTGTGCATGTCGGGACGGTAGATCGGCCGCCCCCGGACGTGCGTGTCCCCGCCCGGGCCAGTCAGCGCGGGCGGGGACACCGGTGGTTCAGAGCGCGGCGACCGCGGCTTCCGCGATCACGAGGTCCTGGTCCGGGGACCCGCCGCTCGACCCCACGGCACCGATGACGGAACCGGCTGCGTCGGTCACCGGGACACCGCCCGCGACGAACGTGAGCGGCTCGTGGCTGGCCGCCCCGAGCGAGTAGAGCGGTGCACCGGGCTGGACGGCGCCGGCCAGGTCGCCGGACGCGGCACCGAACGACACCGCGGTGCGGGCCTTCGCGGCACTGGCGTCGACGGACACCAGCGGTGCGCCGTCCTGCCGGGCGACCGCGACGACGCGTGCGCCCCGGTCCAGGACGGTGACGGTCGAGGGGACGCCGAGTTCGGCGGCCTTCGCCTCGGCGGCGGCGATGGCGGCGTGCGCCTGGGTGAGGGTGAGATCGGTCATGGGCTGGTTCCCTTCGTCGTGGACGCAGCCGACGCTAGGGACCGCGCACCGTCGCAGCGTGTCCCCGCCCGGGTCACCCGTGCGGTCGCACCGGAGGCCGTGGGTGGTCCCGACGGGGACACGCCCTGCCGCGCGCACCGCTCCTAGCGTGACGATCGCCGACGACCTTCGTCCGGCACCAGACCACGACGCAAGGAGCCTGCAATGCCCACGTTCACCACTCCCGACGGCATCGAGATGTACTACACCGAGCAGGGCGAGGGACAGCCCATCGTCTTCGCGCACGGCTGGCCGCTCAGCTCCGACGCCTGGCAGCCGGAACTGAAGTTCTTCAGCGACAACGGCTACCGCACCATCGCCCACGACCGCCGCGGCCACGGCCGTTCCGAGAAGACCGCCGTCGGCCACACCATCGACCAGTACGCGAAGGACCTCGCCGCGCTCATCGAGCACCTCGACCTGCACGACGTGATCGTCTTCGGACACTCCACCGGCGGCGGCGAGGTCGTCCGCTACGCCGCGCAGTACGCGAACGGCCGCGTCGCGAAGGTCGTCACGGCCGGCGCGATCCCGCCGATCATGGTGAAGTCCGACAGCAACCCCGAGGGCTCCCCGATCGACGTGTTCGACGGCATCCGTGCCGGCGTCCTCGAGGACGCGTCGCAGTTCTGGCTCGACCTCTCCGAGAGCTTCTTCGGCGCCAACCACGGCCGGGACGTCTCGTACGGCGCGAAGCTCGACTTCTGGCGCCAGGGCCAGAACGTGAACCTGTCCGCCGCGTACGACTGCGTCAAGGCCTTCTCCGAGACCGAGCAGAGCGAGGACCTGAGGGCGCTCACCGTGCCGATCCTCATCAACCACGGCGAGGACGACCAGATCGTCCCCATCGACGACGCCGCACGCAAGGCCATCGAGCTCGTCGCCGACGGCACCCTCAAGACCTACCCCGGCGCCCCCCACGGCATCCACGGCGACTACCGCGCGGTCCTGCAGCAGGACGTCCTCGCCTGGATCAAGGGCTGACGCGACCCACCACCGGACTGGAGGCGCGGCGCCAGCCCGCACCGCGCCTCCAGTCCGTCACCGCTCGCGCCACGGAATACGCAACCACTCTGGATGGTTACAGCGGCACCGCCACAGGAGGCATGATGAACACCACGGCCACGCACCACCCCCGGCTCCCCCTGAACACCTTCGGCATCGCGTTCGGCACCGCCGGACTCGCCGGTACCTGGACGGCCGCCGGCAGCCTGCTCGGTGCGCCCACGGCGATCGGCGAGGTCCTGTGGGCCGCCGCCGCGATCGCCTGGGCCGTCACGATCGTCCGGTACCTTCACCGCCCCGGCGGGCTCCGTGCCATCGGCGCCGACCTCCGACACCCCGTGCTCGGGCCGTTCGCCGCGCTCGTCCCCGCCGTCGGCTCGCTGCTCGCCGCCCACCTCGCGACCTGGGCGCCCGTCGCCGGTGCCGTCGGCGTCTGGACGATGCTGGCGCTCACGACCGCCTTCGGCGCCTGGTTCGTCACCGATCTCCTCACGTCTCCCCGCGAAGCCGCCTCCCTGCACGGCGGCTACCTGCTCCCGACCGTGGCCGGCTCGCTGCTCAGTGCGCAGTCACTCGCCGTGATCGGACACCACGACCTGGCGATGGGGTACTTCGCGACCGGGGTGCTGTTCTGGCTGCTCGTGGGCGCGGTGCTCATCGCACGGTTCGCCACCGGACCCGCCGTGCCGCCGCCGCTCCTGCCGACGCTCGCCATCCTGTCCGCGCCGCCGGCGGTCGCCGGCAACGCCTGGTGGACCATGACGGGAGGCGCGGGTTCCGTCGTCGACACCGCCCTCGCGGGCACCATGGTCGCCTTCCTGCTCCCACACGCCTTCCTCGTGCGCCGGTACGTCCGGAGCGGGTTCGCGATCGGGTTCTGGGCGATGACGTTCACGACGGCGGCGAGCGCCACGTACGCGGTGCGACTGCTCTCCACCGCCGGCCTTGGCACCCTGGGGACCGTCCTCGCCTGGGTCGTCGTCGCGGTCGCGACCGGCATCGTCGGCAGCATCGCGGTCCGCTCGCTGGGGCTGCTCCGCAGGTCCGAGTCGAGTGGCTCCCGCTGCACCTCAGCCCCGTACCGACGCCTCGCCCTGATCGGCGTCGTCGTCGCGTCCGTCGCGGTGGCGTTCGGAGCGGGTGCCGGCAGCCCGCTGTTCGTCGTGTACCAGTCGGCGTGGGGCTTCCCCGACTGGCAGCTGACGACGGCGTTCACGGTGTACGCGGTCACCCTGCTCGGGACACTCCTCGTGGCCGGACGGCTGTCCGACCACATCGGGCGTCGGCCCGTCCTCATCGGGGCGCTCGTGCTCATGCTCATCGCGAGCGTCCTGTTCCTGCTCGCCGACTCGATCGGGTGGGTGATCGCCGCGCGGGCCGTGCAGGGGATCGCGACGGGAGCCGCCACCAGTACGTTCACGGCGGCCATCATCGAGCTGTCGAGCGAACGACACCGTCGCACGATGACCGTGCTGACCAGTGCCGCTCCCGTCGGCGGGCTCGCGCTCGGGGCGTTCGGAGGCGGGATCGCGGCACAGTTCACCCCGGACCCCACCGCCGCCGTCTTCCTGACCCTCGGGGTCGTCCTGCTCGTCGGCATCGCCGCGGTCCTCGCGGCCGACGAGACCGCTGACCGGCACGCCGGCGCACTCATGTCCCTGCGGCCGGTGCTCGCGGTGCCCGGTGCAGCACGAGCGTGGTTCGCCGTGCTCGCCCCGCTGACGGTCGCCGGCTGGATGTTCTCCGGGCTGTTCCTCGGACTCGGCCCACGTCTCGACGACGGCGTGTTCGGCATCGACGGCGGGACCGCCAGCGCGGCCGTCGTCGCGCTGCAACCGGCGGCCGCCGCGGTGGCCGGCATGCTCTTCTCACGCGCCACCGCCCGGATCGCGACCGCGGTCGGTGCCGCGCTGCTGCTGCTCGGCGCGATCGGCGCCGGGTCGGCGATCCTCTCCGCGGACCTCCCGCTGCTCGTCGCGGCCGCCGTCGTCGGCGGGTCGGGCCAGGGCGCCGCGTTCGGCTCCTCCCTGCGGATCCTCGGACCACTCGCCGACAACGCGACCCGTGGCGGCCTCTTCGCCGCCGTCTACCTGGTCGCGTACGCCGCCTACGGGGTTCCGGTGCTCGTCGCCGGGTTCTTCACCGGCGCCGTCGGACTCGCCGGCGTCGGCGCCGCGTACGCCGCGCTCGTGGCGATCGCGGCCGTCGCCGCCGGGATCGGTCTGACCGCGCGGTCCCGCAGGGAGCGCGCGGCAGTCCACACCGCGTGACCCGCCCTCCTCCCGGTCACTCCACGTCAACGAACAGGATCACCATGACCCTCACCACCGATCTCCACGGCGTCTCAGCCGCCGCCGCCGGTACCTTCCTGATCGGCGGGGACCTGCCCGTCGCCCGACTCGGGTTCGGCTCGATGCAGCTCGCCGGCCGGAATGCGTTCGGCCCGTCCCGCGACCCGGAGGGCGCCCGCGCCGTGCTCCGCCGCGCCGTCGAGCTGGGCGTGACGCTCGTCGACACCGCGGACGCCTACGGCCCCGAGGTAGCGGAAGGACTCATCGGCGAGGCGCTGGCCCCGTACCGATCGGACGTCGTCATCGCGACGAAGGGCGGGTTCGTCCGGGGACCACG
The DNA here is from genome assembly GCF_044746255.1 of Curtobacterium sp. NPDC086286. NCBI lineage: Bacteria > Bacillati > Actinomycetota > Actinomycetes > Micrococcales > Microbacteriaceae > Curtobacterium > Curtobacterium sp. NPDC086286. The sequence goes on along the minus strand of NZ_JBIVBW010000002.1, from coordinate 295,401 downwards.
GGGCGAATGGGTCGTCGACGGTCGCCCGGAGCACCTGCGCGCCGCCGTCGAGGGCAGCCTCCGCCGCCTGCGACTCGAGCGGATCGACCTGTACCAGTTGCACCGCATCGACCAGCGGGTGCCGCTCGACGAGCAGCTCGGGACCCTCGCGGCACTCCGCGCCGAGGGACTCATCCGGCACGTCGGCCTGAGCGAGGTGAGCGTCCCGGAGCTCCTCGCCGCGCAGCGGATCCTGCCGATCGCCACGGTGCAGAACCTGTACAACCTGGTCGAGCGTTCCTCCGAGGACCTGGTCCGGGTCACCGCGGAACTCGGCATCGGCTTCATCCCGTGGTTCCCGTTGGCGACCGGCGGCCTCACGCGCGGCGCCGGAGCACTCGGGGCGATGGCGGCACGGGCCGGCGCCTCACCGTCGCAGGTGGCCCTCGCGTGGTTGCTGCAGCACGCTCCGAACGTGCTGCCGATCCCCGGGACGTCCAGCGTGGACCACCTCGAGGAGAACGTCGCGGCGGCGTCGGTCGTCCTGTCCCCGAGGGACGTCGCGGTGCTCGACGGCGCAGCCTGACGCCCGGTACGTCGGACGGCCCGGCCCCTCGGGGCCGGGCCATTCGCCGTGCGCCCGGGTCACGGGGACGGGACGAAGAAGTCCCGGTACGACGGATCGTCGGGGAGCGACCGCTCCGCCACCAGCACGGCGATCTCGCGCGGGGACCGGAGCCCGCGTCGACGCCACTGGTCCGGGTCCGCCCTGAGCACGTGCAGGACCGCCCGCAGCGGGTTCACCGCCGGACCCCCGGCCGTTCGGTCGCGGGCGTCGGCACGGGCAGGAGCAGGGTCTGCACGGCAGGGGTGGCGGCTCCCGCTCCAACGTGCAGCACGGCGGGCAGGGGCGGGAACGAGATCGTCATCGCAGGTCTCCTCGGTCGGGGTCACGTCGTCGCGACACCGAGGACGCTACGGCCGGTGGGGTGCTCCGCACGTGTCCCCCCGAGGACCATCCCCTCGCAGGGACAGGCGGCGCGAGCGTGTCCCCGACGGAGCCACGCGGACCGGCCACGTGCGGACGTACCGTGCCTGCACGAGGCGATCCGCGCCTCCGGTCGGTCACCCGCCGACGCGACCCGCACGGAGGACCGCCATGACCGACACTGCCACACACCGAACCGGACGGGACGTCCCGACCACGACCCGTGCGTTCCTCGCCCAGGGCGGACGCTCGGTCCGCGACGAGGACGCGTTCGTCGTCCGCGACGTCCCCCTCCACCCGGTCCGCCCGCACGACCTGCTCGTCCGGGTCGAGGCGGTGTCGGTGAACCCGGTGGACACGAAGACCCGGCAGGGCCTGCGGTCCGGGACGAAGCAACTGGGCTGGGACGCCTCCGGCGTCGTCGAGGCGGTCGGCTCGGAGGTCACCCGGTTCTCCGTCGGTGACGCCGTGTGGTACGCCGGCACCCTCGACCGCCCGGGGACGAACGCCGAGCTGCACCTCGTGGACGAACGCCTCGTCGGTCGCCGCCCCGCGACGCTGGACCACGCCGAGGCCGCGGCGCTCCCGCTCACGGGGATCACCGCCTGGGAGACACTGTTCGACCGGTTCCGCCTGACGGAGTCGAGTACCGGCACCCTGCTCGTCGTCGGAGCACCCGGCGGTGTCGGGTCGGTGCTCGTCCAGCTCGCGAAGGCGCGCACCGGCCTCACGGTGCTCGGGACCGCCGGCCGCTCCGAGAGCCGCGACTGGGTGTCGTCGATGGGAGCCGACCACGTCGTGGACCACCACGACCTCGTCGGCGGCGTGCGGTCGGTCGCGCCGGACGGGGTCGACTACGTCTTCACCGCGCACTCGGCGGGCAACGTCACCGCCTTCGCCGATCTGGTCCGCCCGTTCGGCCAGATCACCGCGATCGACGACCCGCGCGGACTCGACCTCTACCCGCTCAAGCGGAAGTCGATCGCCTGGCACTGGGAGCTCATGTTCACCCGATCGGCGTTCGGGACGCCGGACATGGGCGAGCAGGGCCTGCTCCTCGATGCGCTGGCGGACCTCGTGGACGCGGGTCGCGTGCGGACCACCGCGACGTCGGTCGTCCGGGGGCTCGACCCGGCCGGCCTCCGCGAGGCGCACCGTCAGGTGGCGGGCGGGACCGCGATCGGAAAGGTCGTCGTCGCGCGCTGAGGCGTGCGCGGTGGGCCGGGTCCGGCCGGCCGGGCGGGACCGGTCAGCCGGGCCGGGTGGGGTGGCCGCGGCGGGGGCTGTCAGTCGGCCAGGCTGTCGGCGAGGCTCGACAGACGGCGGGCGGACTGCTCGTCCGCGCCACGCCACAACAGCAGCGTGTCGCCGTCCGGGCCGGGCACCGCGAACCGGTGGTAGGCGAGGGCCAGGTGACCGACCACGGGGTTGTCGAAGCCGACGACCCCGTCCGGATCCGCAGTGTCCGGCCCAGCCCAGAGTCGAGCGAAGGCCTCGCTCCGGGCCGCGAGCTCCCCGACCAGTTCGACGTACCCGCGGTCCTCCTCGTGCTCGTCGAGGGAGCGCCGCAGCTCCGCGACGACGCGGGCGCCGAGCGGCACCGCCTCCGCCGTCTCCGACGACGCGCGGAACGCCTCGTCGCCCTCAGGCCGCAGGAACGTCGCCCGCGCGAGGTTCGCACCGGACCGGAACGTCGGGTGCACGGCCCCGGCCAACGCGTTCGCCACCCGGACGGTCAGGTGTCGGTCGTAGACGACCGCGGGGACCGTCCGCCACGGCAGCACGAGCCTGCCGAGCAGTGCTCGTGGGTGGTCGACCCCGTCGTCCGTGCTCACGGACGGAGCGTACGGCCCGGTCGTCGACGGCATCGTGTCCCCGGCGGGGACACCATCGGCGCGATCCGGTCGAGCCGCCGACATGTGGTCATTCGACCGATGCCCGGAGGGGACGACCAGCGGCAACGTGGAGCACGGTTGCCGGACGTCCCGGGAACGCTCGCCACGACCCGGGAGACACGATGCCCGCTCAGACCTCCTTCCTCGGCGAGTACCTCCGCGCACGCCGGGCCCTCGTCCGACCGGCCGACGTGGGCATCGACTCCTCACGGGCCCGGCGGGTGCCGGGACTCCGCCGCAGCGAGGTGGCGGGACTGGCCGGGATCAGCCAGGAGTACTACCTCCGACTCGAGCAGGGCCGGGACCGGAGGCCCTCGCACCAGGTGCTCGGCGCGATCGTGCGGGCCCTGCGACTCGACGACGTCGCGCTCGAGCACATGCACCGGCTCGCCCGACTCGACGAGGGCGGCCCGACCGGGAGCACCACCGACGACGGGGCGGGACCGCCCGCACCGGTCGAGCCCGCACTGCTCGAGCTCGTCGACGGACTGTCCGGCGTGCCCGCGATGCTCATGAGCGCCGAGCAGGACGTCCTGGCGTCGAACACGTTGGCCCGGGCGATCAGGCCGCGGCTGCTGCCAGGGACGAACTTCCTGTTCCACCTGTTCACCGACCGCGCGCGCGCCGAGGTCATCGACTGGGAGGACGACGCCCGACGGGCGGTCGCCAACCTGCGGTTCCACGGTGATCCGAGGAACGCCCGTCACCGCGAGGTCGTCGGGACCCTGGCGATCCGGGACGCGACCTTCCGGGAACTGTGGGCCCGGCACGACGTCGAGCAGCAGGTCACGTGGGTCGCTCGGATCCGACTCGCCACCGCCGAACCGGTCGAGCTCACGTGCCACTCGCTGGCCGTCCCGGGCGGCAGCGGGCGGTCGGTGATGACCCTGACCGCCGAACCGGGGACGGCAGCGGCCCTGGCGTTGCAGCGGTTCACCGCGATGCGCCGCGGTCTCGGCGCTCGCTCGGCCGCCAGCGAGGTCGGACGCGTGGCGTGACCGTCTGCTCGCGCCCTCAGTCGGAACGGTCCGAGGGCCGCAGCGCACCGGCCAGCTGGGACCGTCTACTGATGCCGAGCTTCGTGAACGCCCGGGACAGGTGCGCCGCGACCGTCCGGTGCGAGAGGTAGACCTCGTCCGCGATTTCCTTGTTGGTGCGCCCGGTCGCCGCCATGCGCGACACGAGGAGCTCCTGCGCGGTGAGGAGTCGAGCCGGCGCCCGGTCCGTCGACGTCCGGTCCGTCGACTGTCCACCGGTCGCCCGGAGTTCGGACGCGGCGCGCGCGGCCCAGTTGCGGGCGCCGATGCGGTCGAACAGCCGGGCCGCCTCGGACAGGTGCTGACGTGCATCGACGATCCGGCGGACGCGCCGCAGCCGTTCACCCAGGTGCAGTCGCGCGACCGCGAGGTCGAACGGTGTGTCGATCGCCGAACCGAGGTCGACCGCCGCGGCGAGGTGCCCGAGGGCCGTCTCGTCGTCCGGTGCGAGGAGTCCGCGCGTCCGCTCGACGAGCAGCGCGAGGTGCGGCGAGCCGGTCGTGGCGGCCGCCGCGGCGGCGTCCGTCAGCCAGGCGCGGACCGAGTCGGTGTCGCCCGCGCGGACCGCCGACTCGACCACGTCGGCGCCCGCCCACAGCGCCACCGCGCCGTTCGCCCGTGTGCGCACCTGGTGTGCCACGGCGTCCTCGTGGCGCCCCTCGTCGACAGCGATGAGTGCCGCCGCCCACGCGGCGGTCGCGACGATGCGCGCGAAGGCGCCGGCCACCGGGATCTCGTCCAGGGCCGCGAGTCGTGTCCGGGCCGTGGCCGTGTCCCCGGCCCGCACGAGGGCCCGCGCCGCCTCGGAGAGCGCCATCCCGGCGACCACCGGGAGGTCGAGCTCGCGGCTGAGACGCTCCGCGCGATCGGCGTCGGCGAGTCCGTCGGTGAGGTGGCCCGCCGTGACGCGGGGTGAGGCACGTCCGCACAGAGCGGTGGTCTCGTCGCTCGTGCGTGCCGCATCGTGGAACAGCCGGACGCCAGCGGTCCAGCACCGGTCCGACGTGGCCATGTCGCCGGACTCCTCGGCGGCGAACGCCAGGCAGTTCACGATGACGCCGTCGGTCGCCTGTGCACGGGCGAGGAACCGGTCCACGGTGCGCTCGTCGAGACGCTGCCCGGGACGGACGAGGGCGAGTGCCACCTCGGCGAGCACCGCGTCGTCGGCGTCCCCGCGTCCGACCGGAGCGTGGTCGACGTCCTCCACCGTGGCGGCCACGAGCGCTCGGACGGCGTCCGCCTCCTGGTGGATGTAGCACTTCGCCGCCGCCCACAGCAGGACCTCGGCACGCTCGGTCGGATCTGCCCGGGTCGTCGCGAACGCCACGAGCTCCTCGGCCGTCCGACCACGGTGGTCCGCGGTCATGCTCAGCATCCACTCCGCGCGGGCGAACCGGTGCTGTGCGCGTCCGTCCGACAGGTCGGTGAGCGGCTTCGCACGGTCGAGCAAGGCGGACGCCTCACCCGAGGCGCCGGCGCGTCGGGCTGCCTCGGCGGCCTCCACCAACCGGTTCGCCTGCTGGGTCGGGTCGGGCGAGAGGTCGGCGGCTCGCCGCCACGCGGATGCCGCCTCGGCGGGGGCGCCTTGCCGGAGCGCAGCACTCGCCACGGCGTCGAGCTCGGCGGCGACCGCCTCGTCGAGGCCGGTCGTCGCCTCGGCCCGGTGGATCGCACGGCGACTGGGCGACCGGACCGCCAGTGCCAGGGCGTGGTGGACCTCGCGCCGACGGACCGGATCGGCGGCGTCGTAGTGCGCCGACCCCACCAGCGGGTGCCGTGGCACGAACCTGTCGCCGTCACGCCGCAGCAGACCCTCGCGCTCGAGGGTCGCCAACTCGCCTGCGCCGAGTCCGACACCCACGAGTGCCTGCTCGAGCTCCCGTGCGGTGGCGTCCTCTCCGGCGACCGCGACGAGCAACGCCCGCTGGGTCGTCTCCGGGAGCAGCAGGACACCGGCGAGGAACGTCCGCTCGAGTCGGGCGGACATGCGTTCGGACAGTGGTCCGCGCGCAGTGCCGGCGACGGGCGCGGAGAACTCGAGCAGGGCGAGCGGGTTGCCGTACGACTCCCGACGCACCCGTGCCCGTTCCCCGGTCGGCAGGTGGTCCGCGACGTCGGTGAGCAGTCGGTCCGCCGCGGCGTCGTCGAGCGGACCGACGTGGAGCACGGTCGGAAACGCGTCCTCGTGGTCACCGACAGGGGTACCGCTCCGGGTCGTCGCGACGAGGAGGACGGGGAGTCCGCGGACCCGCGATGCGACGAAGAGGAGCGCCTCGAGCGAGGTCCGGTCCGTCCAGTGCAGATCGTCGACGAGCGCCACCACGGTCCCGTGGCTGCTCGCCTCCTCGAACAGCCCGAGCACGGCGATGCCGAGCAGGAGCCGGTCGGGGGCCGGTCCGTCACGACGGCCGAAGGCGACGTCGAGGGCCGAAGCCTGACGATCGGGGAGGGCGGCCGCGAAGGGCAGGAGCGGGTGGAGCAGCTCGTGCAGGCCGCCGAACGGGATCTCGGTCCCGCTGCGGACCCCACGGGCACGGAGGACGAACCGGACGTCCGCGGTGGCGTCCGCGGCGACGGTCTCGAGCAGGGCGCTCTTGCCGATGCCGGGATCGCCGTCGACCAGGACCGCGGTACCGTGCCCCCGCCGGGCGTGGTCCAGGGCACCGGCCAGGACGAGGAGTTCGGCGTCGCGGCCGACCAGTTGCGAGGCGCGTTCGGGCACGGTGTGAGCATACGTCGCCGTCAGTCGCCCGGCGAGGTCCTCCTCCGTGTCCGCCCCGGCACGGCCGGCAGGAGGGACGACAGCAGGACGAGAGCCGTGCACAGCGCGCCGATCGCCACCAGGACCGCGAAGGGGACGATCGGCCTGGTCGACGGGTACCGCCCGACGAGCACCGCCCACTCCGCGATGACGGAGACGCCCACGGTGGCCGCGGCGATGAGCGTGCCGCTCACCCCGAGGACGACACCCTCGAGTGCCGCGACGGCCACCGGCAGGGCCGGGGTCGCGCCGACGGCCAGGAGCTGCTCGCGCTCCTGCGCGCGGTCCCGAGCCGCCATCGCCGCCGTCGCCGCGGCCCCGACGGCGGCGAGCAGGACCGGGCCGCTGAGGACGAGGACGGTCGTCACCGCTGAGCCGCTCCCGGTCGTGTTGTCTCCGATCGCTGTCGCCGCCGTCCGCTGACCCCCGACGAGCGCCGTCGGCAGGGCCACGGCCACCAGGAGCGCCGCGAGCGTCGTGTCGCTCCGAGCCGCAGCCCGCCGGACAGCTGCGCGCGCGAGAGCGAAGGACACCGACGCGCTCGCCGGCACCGCCGCCGTCCAGAGCCGGACGACGGGTGCACCGACCGACCTGCCGAGGACGGCGACCACCGCGACCAGCACCGGACCGATGAGGAGTGCCGACGCCGCGCCGTCCGGTACGGACGCCGGGAGTCCGGCGAGCATGCTCGCCGCGAGCGCCGTCAGCAGTGCCGCGACCGTGGCACGGAGGATCGGCGGTCGACGTCCGCGCACACCCGGTCCGACACCGAGCAGCGTCGGGGTCGTGGCGGCGCGGCGGCTCCCCGAGAGCCCGGCGACGACCGCGGCGGTGACCGTCAGCCCGACGACGACGACGGCCTCGGCCCAGGAAGCGGCCACCCGGACCCCGTCGAGTCCGGAGGCTCCGGCCAGGGCGGCGTCGACGGCGGCCGGGACGACGACGCCAGCCGCGGCCGCTCCGACCACGGCGCCGAGCACGGCGACGAGTGCGGTCTGGACGAGCACCGTCACACGGACCCCTCGAGGAGTGACGCCGGCCAGCTGCCAGAGGGCGTACGTCCGCTCCAGGAGCCCCGCGGTGAGCCGCACCACGGCGGACACCACCACGAGGATCGCGATGAGCCCGAACGCGGCGGTCGTGCCCGCGATGGACAGCAGCGCCAGCCCCCGGACCCCGGGTGTCCGCAGGCCGCCGACCACGAGCACACCGGGGACGCTGCCGGCCAGTGCGGCGACCGCGGACACCGCGCACAGGCCGGCCCAGACGCGCCACGACGTGCGGAGATCGGCTGCCGCCAGTCGGACGAGGATCATGCGCGTACCGACGCACGCTCGATCGAGTCGAAGAGCGCGTCGACGTCCGGTGCGACCAGCTCCGCGTGGACGACGCCGTCCCGCAGGACGATCGCGCGGTCGGCCCGCGCCGCGGCCGCGAGGTCGTGCGTCACCATGACGACCGAACGCTGCCCCGAGGCGGTGTGCCGCAGCAGGTCGAGCACCGCGCCGCCGGCCACCGTGTCGAGCGCCCCGGTCGGTTCGTCGGCGAACACCACCTGCGGCCGTGCGACGAGCGTCCGGGCGATCGCCACGCGCTGCTGCTGTCCGCCGGACATCGAATCCGGGTACCGGTGTGCGGAGTCGAGCATGCCGACGGCGTCCAGGGCGGCGTCGACCGTCCGGCGATCAGCGGGGCGTTTCGCCAGGCGTGCCGGCAGCGCCACGTTCTCCCGGGCGGTGAGTGCCGGGAGCAGGTTGTACGACTGGAAGACGAAGCCGACCCGACCGCGTCGGAACCGGGCCGACCGCTGCCGCGAGAGCGGGCCGATGTCGGTGCCGTCGATCTCCACGGTGCCCCGGAGCGGGCGTCCCAGACCCGACAGGCACGCGAGCAGCGTGCTCTTGCCGGAGCCGCTCGGGCCGACGACCGCCAGCATCTCGCCGCGCTGGACGTCGAGCGACACCCCGCGCAGGACCGGCTCGGCCGCGCGACCGGGATAGGCGTGCTCGACGTCGCGGGCGCGCACGATGGGTCGGTCATCAGGGTCTCGCTGCACCGTCGCAGGCTAGCCAGCGAGGAAGGCCGTGCGCCTGTCTCTGCCGGGGACAGGCTCCGCTCAGGGCGCGCGGCCGTCGATCCGCTCGAGCAGCGCGCGGAGCTCGCCGAGCACCGCACCCGCCTGGGCGTCCGCCCGATCGGCGTCGACCAGGGCGATCCCCCGCTCGGCGTCGCGTCGGGCTCCATCGGCCTCCCCGGAACCGAGCAGCGCCTCGGCACGCTGTCGGAGCGCGCGAGCAGCACCCGTGTCCCACGACAGCGCCGACGCCGCACCGAACCCCGCGTCCGCCGCGTCCCGGGCGTCGTCCCATCGCCCCAGCGCGTTGGCCGACTTCGCGATCTCCTCCAGCGCGACCACCCGGGTGAACACCGCCCCTGGGTCGCCCTCCCCGACCCGCTCGAGGTCGCGGAGGACCGCTCGGAAGGACGCGATCGCCTCGGCGTGCCGGCCGAGCAGGTGGAGTGCTGCGCCCGCCATCGAGCGACACTGGACGAGCGCGGCGTCGTCCCCGGTCCTCGTGTTCCCGTCGATCGCGGCGTCGATGTGCGGCAGCGCGAGCTCCGGCTGTCGGAGCGCCAGGTGTGCCCACGCAACGTGGTACTCGGCGCTCGCGGACACGGCGTCGTCGTCTGCCGCACGGGCGTCCGCCAGACCCCTCGTGGCGAGCTCGAGCGCACCGGTCCGGTCGCCGCGCTCCATGAGGGCAGCCCACGTCTGCAGACCGAGGAGCCGCGCTGCCGACGCTCGGTCGTCGGCCGCGTGCGCGGCGTCGACCGCGTCGCCGAACAGCTCGTACCAGTGCCCCCATGCCGGCCACAGGTTGGAGAACCACTCGAGACCGGCCGCGGTCCGGATCACGTCGCCGTGCAGCCCGTCCGACACCGCGGCGCGGAACGCCGCCCACCAGTGGTCGACCTCACCGGTGATCCACCGCTTCGCCGCTGCCGGGTCGGCGAACTCCGGATCGGCCTGGTCACGGCGGGCGGACTCGGGAGCGAACCGCCGTGCCGCTCGATCGAGGGACGAGAGGACCGACCGGTGCAGTCGCTCCCGCAGCGCACGGGACGCGCCGGGACCGTCCTCGGCGTCGATCCGATCGGCGCCGAACGCCCGGAGCAGGTCATGCACGTGGTACCGGTTCCCACCGCGTGGCTCGACGAGACCGAGGTCCACCAACTCCTCGAGGGCGTCCTCGGCGGTCACGTCGTCGAGTCCGAGGGGAGCGCCGCCGGTCCGTGCATCGAAGCTCGTCCCGTCGATCACCGCGAGCGAGCGGAACACCTGCGCCGTGACGGACGGGAGCCGCTCGTAGGAGACGGCGAACGCGGCCTCGACCGAGCGGTCACCGTGCCGGAGGGCGCCGAGCCGTTGCTCCTCGGCGCGCATGGCACCGAGGAAGCCGTCGACGTCGTCCGTCCGTGCCGCGATGCGGCTCCCGGCGATCCGCAGCGCCAGCGGGATCCCCGCGCAGTGCTCGGCCACCGCCGCCAGGGCCGGCTCGCTCGCCGCGTCGGGCACGATCCGCTCGAGCAACGCGAGGCCATCGGCGAGCGGCATCGGCTCGACCTGGAGGCGGAGTCCGGCGTCGAGTCCGGCCAGCGGACTCCGGCTCGTCACGACCACCGGCACCCCCGGTCCCGCCGCGTCGACCACCGGACGCACCTGCGCCTCGCTGCCGGCATCGTCGAGCAGGACCGCGTGCCGGTGGTCGGCGCTGAGTTCGCGCCACCGTGCTGCCGCCGCGTCGAAGACCGCCGGTGCCTCTTCCGTGCCGTCGGTGGCGAGGGAGACGAGACGGCGGAGGACGTCGAGCGCCGACAGCGGGGCGGCTGTCTGCCCACCGAGGTCGACGTGGATCCACGGGACACCGCGGACGCGGAGCGCCTCGGCAGCGAAGGTGCTCTTGCCGACACCGGGGCCGCCGGACACGATCACCGCTCCCGTGTGTGCGCCCCGGAGGCGGTCGAGCACCCTGCCGAGTTCGCGGTCGCGTCCGGTGAAGTCGCCGACGAGGTCCGGGGCGCTCGCCGGCGTCGACGGACGGGCCCGACCGATCGACAGCAGCGCGTCCCGTTCTGCCGACGTCACGCCGAGTGCCGCCGCGATCGCCTCGATCGTCGCGCGCTGCGGGCGCCGCGCGACCCCTCGCTCGATGTCGCTGAGGGTCCGCACGCCGACGTGGGCGGCGTCGGCGAGGTCGGCCAGCGTCCGGCCCGCCGTGGTGCGCAGCCGCCGGAGGAGCTCGCCGTCGGGTCGTTCCTGCACGTGCTCCTCGATTCCTGCCTGCGTTCTGCATGGTGCCGACGCCGGGTGCCTGGTGGGCTGGTACCCGACATCATGCAGCACCGTTCACGACGGTGCAGCGAGGACGAGCGGGAGCGATGCCATGCCGACTGCGATCACGCCTCTGGGTGAGTACCTCCGCGCACGACGAGCACTCGTGCAGCCGCAGGACGTCGGCATCGTGTCGTCGACGCCGAGGCGGGTCGTCGGGCTGCGACGGGACGAGGTGGCCCGCCGCGCCGGGATCAGTCAGGAGTACTACCTCCGACTCGAGCAGGGCCGCGACCGCCAACCGTCGGACCAGGTGCTGCACGCCCTCGGCCGTGCGCTCCGCCTGGACCAGGACGCGGTGGACCACATGGACCGCCTCGTCCGGATCCAGACCGGCGAGGCTCGTTCCGACGACCACACGACGCCGGCTCGCGTCATGGACACGCTGAGCGGCCTCCTCGACCAGTGGACCGGGACGCCGGCGTACATCATGGACGGCAACCAGGACGTCCTGGTCGTGAACCCGCTGGCACGGGCGATGACGGGCGGCGGGCTGACACCCGGGGTGAACCTGCCGCTGGCGGTGTTCTCGCCGTTCGGCCGCGCGGTGATGGAGGACTGGCCGGAGGCCGCCGCCCGGACCGCGGCGACGCTGCGGTACGGGAGCGATCCCCGCGATCGGCGGCTGCAGGAGATCATCGGCACCCTGTCCGTCCGGGACCCGGATTTCCGGCGGCTCTGGGCACGGCACGACGCCCGCCCGTACCTCAACGGCTCGATCGACCAGGACGTGCACGGCCACGGCCGGGTGACCCTCACGTGCCAGACGCTCGAGGTCCCGGGCCCGCAGCGGTACGTGCTCACCGCCTTCCACGCGGCGGACGGCACGGACGGTGCGCGGGCGCTGGCGGCGCTGCGAGACGAGGTCACGACCGCTCCTGGACGACGCGCCGTCGAGGTCTGACCGCCGGGCGACGCCCTCGTCCCGCGGGCCCTCAGCCGCTCGGGCCGGTGAGCGAGTCGCGGAGCGCCGCCAACTCCCGTTGCAGGGCGTCCAGGCGGGCGGGACGAACGCGTGCCGGCAAGGCGCGGAGCGCGCGGTCCACGTCGGCCAGCGCCTCGGTGGGTCGTCCGAGCTCCACCAGCACCGCCGCCCGCGAACGGAGCAGCAGCCCGATGGACGTCCCGGTGTCGTCCGGCAGCGTCCGGAGCCCGGCGTCGAGGACGTCGAGCGCTTCGCTCGGCGCACCGGACTCGAGGAGCGTGGTGGCGAGCGCCGCGCGGGCCAGCGCCTGCGCGTACCGAACGCGTTCGTCGACGGGGTCGAGCCCCTCCACGATGCCGTCGACCGCCGCTCGGAGCGCGGCGACCGCTTCGTCGTACCGACCCTGTGCCTGCAGGGCGAGGCCCAACATGCCCCGCGCCTGGTGCAGGAAGACCGGGTCGTCCTCGCTCTCGAACCCCGCGACCGCAGCGAGTGCGTGTACTTCGGCGGTGACCGGATCCCCGCGGTCGAGTGCGCTCCAGGCGACGTGGTAGTGCCCCCATGCGATCAGATCGACGGCACCGGTACGTTCCGCCGCGGCGAGCGCCTCGTCCGCGTGCTGCGTGGCCAGTCCGTGGTCGGCTCGTTCGACGTGCGCGGCCCAGGCGAGATGTCCCGCCACTCGTGAACGCGCGGCGTCGTCCGCGAGCTCGTCCGCTGCTCGCTGTGCCACGAGGTCGAGCTCGTACCACCGTCCCCAGTCCGGCCAGAGGTTCCCGAACCACTGCAGCACGGTCGTGAGTGCGACCACGATCTCGTGCCACCCGAGCGCGGCGGCCCGACGGAAGGCCGGCCACCAGTGGTCGACCTCTCCGATGATCCAGTCGCGGGCGACGTCCTGATCGGCGTCCGGTTGTGCGACGGGGGCACGGCCGGGCACCACGAACGCGGACCCGGCCGCGAGGAGCCGGTCGAGCAACCACCGGGTGAGCCGCTCGCGTGCAGCTGCCTCGGTCCGGGCGTCTTCGCGGAGCCGCTCGAGCGCGAACAGCCGGATGATGTCGTGCACGCGGTACCGCGTGCCCCGGGGTTCGACCAGGCCGAGGTCGACCAGTCCCTCGAGTCGGGCCTCGGTCTCGTCTGGGCTCGCGCCGACCGCCGCCGCGACGACGTCGGCGCCGAACGTGACGCCGTCGAGTGCCGCGGTCGCCCGGAACACGGCGGCCGTCGCCGGGTCGAGGTCGTCGTAGGAAACCGCGATCGCCGCCGCGACCGAGACATCGCCGGCCACGAGCAGCGTGAGTCGGCGATCGGTCGACCGCATGCGGGCGACGAGGTCCGCCACGCTCGTGGCCGGACGGCTCGCGATGCGGTTGGCGGCGACGCGGAGCGCGAGGGGGAATCCGTCGCACAGCGCGATGAGCTCGTCGACCGCAGCAGGATCGCGCTGCTCGGCCGGCACGATGCGTTCGAGCAGGCGACGACCGTCCTCCGGTCCGAGCACGTCGAGGACGATCCGGTCCGCGTCGAGACCCGCGAGCGTCCGACGCGAGGTCGCGACGACGGTCGACCGTCCTTCGACGAGCACGGGTCGGACCTGGTCCTCGCCTGAGACGTTGTCGAGGTGCACCAGCACCCGTTCGGCCGAGCACAGCTCCGACCACCGCGCCCTCGCTGCCGCCAACGTGCCGGGCGGATCGTCCGGGTCGCACTGTCGGAGGACGCGTTGGAGCACCTCCAACGCGGTCGTCGCCGGTCGGCCGTGTCCGGCGAGGTCCACGAACACGCGGCGCTCGGCGGCGGACGCTCGTCCGATCGCCTCCGTCACGAGCGCGGTCTTCCCGATGCCGGGTGGCCCGGAGACGACGACGACCGGCGGGCCCGACGGCCGGTCGAGGTCCGCGACGAGCCGGTCGAGTTCACCCGAGCGCCCGGTGAAGTCCGCCACGCGTGGCGGGCGGAAATCGGTGCGTCCGGTGTCCGGCCCCGCGCCCACCAGCGGCGCCCGGAGCCATCGACGTGCCGCGTCGTCGAGCCCGAGTCCGGAGACCAGCGCCTCGATCGTGCGGGGCTGCGGGTGGCGACTGCGGCCGCGCTCGATGTCGCTGATGCCCCGGACGCTCACGCCCGATCGTTCCGCGAGAGTCTCGAGCGTCATGCCGGCTGCGAGCCGGAGTGTCCGGAGCCGCGCTGCGAGGTCCGTGTCGCCCACGACGCTCCTCCCGGTCGGGGACAGCGTAACCTGAGTCGCGTCTCAGACGAGGTCCGTCGGCTCGTCCGCCTCGTCCTGCGGACGACGCGGGAGCAGGTCCGGCAACTCGGCCTCCGATGGCGGGGGGCCCATCGTGTACAGGGCCACCGCGGAGGCCTCCAACGTCGATCGGTTGCCGAACCGCGGCCACCGCCGGAGCATCTCACCGACGAACCCACCGGCATCACCGTGGTCCGCGAGCACCGTCTCGACGTCGCCGAGGTACCTGCGGAGCGCGGCGACCTGCGGTCGAGCGGCGTCGGAACGGGAAGCCGGGTGCCGGTGACTCGCGATCACCCATGCCGGACGCAGCGCCTCGACGAGGTCGAGTGCCCGTGCCCAGCTCCGTCGGGAATCCGCGTCCGTGCCGACGAGCCACGGGTGCACGCGGTTGTAGACGAGGTCGCCGCCGATCACCGCGTCGAGGTGCCGGACCGACACCAGGCTCGTCGGCCGGTCGCCGATCCGTCCCACGTCGAACAGCTGCAGTGCATGGCCCTCGAGGTCGACGACCCCGGCCGGGTCGGGGGTCGGAGCGGTGAGGGATCCGGGGAGCCGTCCGGGGAACAACGACTCCCACCGGGAACGGTGCGCGGGCGCCGTCTGGTCGAGCGCACGCGTGGCGACGTCGGCGACGGCCGTCGCGACCGCGTCGGGGAACGCCCGCAGGACGCGACCGAGGCCGAAGAAGTGGTCTGCCTGGCCCTGGGTGACCACGACGGTCCGGAGCCGTTTCCCGCTGCCTCGGATCCACTCGACCAGGGCGTCGGCCTCGTCCGCCGTCATCAGGGCGTCGACGAGGACGGCGTCGTGTTCGCCGGAGACCAGGGTCGCCGTCGTGGGCGACCACGTCGCGGTGCCCGTGCCGTCGAGACCGGTGCGGGCGACGTCCCGGTAGCCGCCGAGCCACACGTCCATGGTGAGGGGGGCGAGGACCGTGCCCCCCGCGGTCCGGAGCCGATCCGCCAGCCACTGCCGGACGCGCTCGCGCTCGGACGCGGACGGGGCGGTGACCGCCTCGGTCGTCCACGTGACGAGGCTCCCCTCTGCCTCCTGGGACACGCGGACGACGCCGTCCACGTCGTCGACTGCCGAACCGCCGGGGACGCGAGCGCGATAGGCGACGACGCCGTCCTCGGTGCGGGAACGCTCCTCGACGACGCCCAGGTCGCCAGGGAGCCGCCGGATCCAGCGACTCGTACCGGGCGCGAGGAGCTCGGTCGCACCGTCGGGACCGACGTGCCCGTCGGCGAAGTCGACGAAGCGGGACCACGTCGCGCTCGGCGAGCAGTCGAAACGGGCGGCGACGGTGACGTGCGCCCGGCGGACCGGTGGATCGTGCACGGCACTCCCTTCGCACTGCGCCGACGGTACGGGTCCGAGCAGGCGCGAGGGTGTCCCCGTCGGGGACACCTGGCGCATCCCGGGACCGGGACTGCGCCAGGATGGAGGAACCACGGCGCCGGACGCGCCGGCAGGGAGGGAGGACGGGTCGTGATCGCGACAGGGACACCGCTCGGCGACTACCTCCGAGCGCGTCGAGCGGCGACCCGCCCCGAGGACGTCGACGTACGGTCGCACACGCGCCGCCGGGTCCCGGGGCTCCGTCGCGACGAGGTCGCCGGGCTCGCGGGGATCAGCCAGGAGTACTACATGCGGCTGGAGCAGGGTCGCGACCGCGCACCGTCCGAACAGGTCCTCCACGCGTTGGCCCGGGCACTGCTGCTCGACGATGCCGGCGTCCAGCACCTGCTGCGGCTCAGCACGG
Source organism: Curtobacterium sp. NPDC086286 (assembly GCF_044746255.1). Classification (NCBI taxonomy): domain Bacteria; kingdom Bacillati; phylum Actinomycetota; class Actinomycetes; order Micrococcales; family Microbacteriaceae; genus Curtobacterium; species Curtobacterium sp. NPDC086286. The sequence goes on along the minus strand of NZ_JBIVBW010000002.1, from coordinate 279,404 downwards.
TGCAGCCGCTGGACGTGGCGGCGGCCGAGGCCGCGGTCTCGATCGAGGCGATGTCCGCCATCCTCGACTCCTGGCCGAACACACCCGCGTACATCATCAACTCCCGCCACGAGGTCGTGCTCTCGAACGCCCTCGCGCGGTGGGTGGTCCCGCTCGGGCTCGAGGTCGGCAGGAGCATCCCCGAGGTGGTCTTCACCTTCCCGGAGGTCCGAGCGCTGCCGACCTGGCCGGCGCTCGCCGACCGGACCGCACGCCGCATGCGGTTCTACGGGCACCCGTACGACCCCCGGCTCCACGAGACCGCGGCGAGGCTCGCCGAGGCGGACCCGGTGTTCCGCCGGCTCTGGGAGCGCCACGAGGTCGACCCGTACTACGACGGGGATGTCCGGCCCTCGGTCGACGGGTACGGACAGATCACGCTCCGCCACCAGACGTTCGTGGTCCCGAACACACCGGGGTACCTGCTCTGCGCGTACCACGCCGTGCCGGGGTCCGACAGCGCCGCCGCGCTCGCGGACCTCGCGGACCGCATCGCGGGCGCCGTCGCCCTCAGCTGAGCTCCGCCGATGTCCGCGACACGTCGAAGTTCTGGTCGAACAGGTCGTCGGGGTCCCACCGGGCCTTGAGGTCCCGCAGCCGCGCGAGCGTCGCCGGCGGGAACGCCTCGGCCACGGCGCTCGGTGCGTGATCGGTCTCGAAGCTCAGGTACATGCCGTCCATCCGAGGGTGCACGGACTCCCACGCGTCGTGGAACGCGTCGCCGCCCCGGACCGACACCGCAGTCACCGAGAAGTTCTGGTGCCGGTGCGCGTAGGCGGTCGCCGCCGGGTCGACGTCGTTGATCGCGCCGCCGACCGAGCGGATCTGGACCATGTCCACGCCGGCGCTGCGGAGCAACACCGCGATCCGGTCGGACAGGTCTTGGTCGAGGTGCACGGCCAGCCCGGTGTGGGTGGCAGCACGCTGCTGCCCGGTGTGCGGCGCACCGCTCGTCAGCGGTACCGCCGCGTACGGCGTCACGGCGGCCCGCTGCCCGGCCAGGCCCGGGATCCGCAGGAAGCGTTCGATCTCCGGGGCCGCCGCCGCCAGGTCGTCGCCGGCGTACACGATGGTCGCCTGCGCGAACGGCGTCGGCCCCGCCCCCAGGTAGAGGAAGGCTGACACCGGACGCGCCGCGGTCTCCACCGTCCGGCCCCAGGCTTGCAGGAACGCAGCGAGGTCGATCGGCTGGTACACCGCGGTGGTCTGCACGACGTCGGCGGTCTCCGAGGCCTCGAAGTCGAACGCCGTGACGATCCCGAAGTTCGCGCCGGCGCCACGGATCGCCCAGAACAGGTCTGGTTCCTCGTCGCCGGAGACGCGCCGTGCGGTCCCGTCCGCCGTGACGATCTCCGCGCCTCGCAGGCGGTCGATGGTGAGGCCGTGCGCACGGCCCATCAGGCCGATGCCACCGGTCGTGGCGAGGCCGCCGACCCCGACGTCACCGGAATCGCCGGAGCTGATCGCGAGGCCGTGCGGGGCGAGCGCCCACGCCACGGCGCCCCAGCGCGCGCCGGGCCCGACGCGGACCGACCGGCCGCCCCGGGGCTCGACGGACGCGAGGGCACGGAGGTCGATCACGTCGCCACCGGTGTTGGTGGCGATGCTGCTGATGCCGTGCCCGCCGCTGCGCACCGCGAACGGGCGCCCCGACGCGCGCACGATCGCGAGCGCCTCGGCGACCTCGGTCGTCGTGCGCGGGAGCAGGATCGATCCCGGTCGGCCGGTGCTCGAGTAGACGTGCTGCAGTGCGGCGTACCCGGTGTCGCTGGGTCGGACGATGTCCATGGTTCCTCGGTTCAGCGCACGGTGGACCCGGGACGCGGGCCCTCGGCTCGATCGGTGAAGTACTGCAGGGCGGTGCGGGCGAGCGGGCTGCTCCCGGCGACCAGGTGCGCGACGTGGTCGCCGACCTGGGTCGCGTCGATCCACCGCGGGTCGTCGATCCCGGCGGCCTGCCGGGCGCGGGTCCGGACCACCCCGAGCACGAGCTGCGCGACGCGTGGACCGCGTCCGCCGAGCTCGGCGTCCAGCGTCAGGGAGAGGGACTTCGTCGCCGCGGCGCTCAGCGCGACCCCGGCACTCCCGGGGAACGGGATGTCCGCGCTCATGCCGTTCAACTGCATGAGCACTCCGGTCCCGGTGATCCGCGGCAGGAACGCCCGGAAGACCCGGAAGACACTCGTCAGGTTGCCGTCCAGCAGGCGCTGCCACTCGTCGTCGTCGAGCGCCAGCGCCGGCTTCCGGCCCTGGTCGCCCCAGGATGCGAGCGACACGACCACGCCGTCGAACGCCCCGAACTCCTGCGCCATCGCGGTCACGTCGTCGTCCAGCCCGGGGTTCATCGCGTCGAGCACCCTCGTGTGCAGGGTGCCGGGGAGCCCGGCCGTCGCGAGCCGTGCCGCGACGGCAGCGAGTCGCGCGCCGTCCCGTCCGGTCGCGATCACGGTCGCGCCCGCGGCGAGCATCGACCGGACCACGCCCTCCCCCACGCCGCCGCTGCCGCCGACCACGACGACCGTCCGTCCTGTCAGGTCCGCAGTGGGTGTCGTCCATGTGTCGATGGTGCTCATCGTCCGTGCTCCTCGTGTTCGTCTGCTTCCGGACGTCCGTCGTCCGGTCCGTCGCCGTCCAATCGGCGCATGTGCTCCTCGAGCGCGCGCAGTGCGCCGTCGAGCCCTGCCAGTGCTGCGTCGTCGAGCGCGTCGCCGAACCACGTCGCCGCAGCACGGAGGTGCGACCCGACGGCGGCCCGGTGGGCGGACCGCCCGGAGTCGGTGATCACGATCGACGATCCGCGCGCGTCCCGGAGGCCTCCGCGCCGTTCGACCAGTCCTCGTCGCTCGAGCCGGCGCAGCTGGTGGGCGAGGCGACTGGAGTCCCAGCCGATCGCCGCGGCGCACGTCGTCGGCCGGGCGTCGCCGCCCATGTCGACCAGGTGCGCGAGCACCGTGAACTCCGCCTCCGACAGGTCGGCTCCGTCGCGCAGGTCGGCGCCGACACGGCGGCGCAGCCGCTCCGTCACCACCTGGAGCCGTTGCCACGTGGCCAGTTGTCGCTCGCTCAGTCGCTGTTGCACAGCGGCTACAACTACCTGACGCGTCAGGTATTCCCGTCGCGACCGCAGATCGGACGGGAGGCGCGGGTCGGGCCCGCACCGCGCCTCCCGTCCGCCGTCTCACGCGTCGGCGACCCGACGTCGAGCGGCCGCTCCGATGAACTCACCGAGTTCGAGTTCCAGGGCGAGCAGCTGGTCGTCATCGAGACGCGCAGCACCGGCCGCCGCCCGTGCGCGGTACGACGGGCTCGCCATGCGTTCCTCGAAGGTGCGGTAGGCGGACTCGAGGTCGGCCTTCGGCGGGAGGGTGGCACGGTTGACCATCGCCTTCGCGGTCGCGAGCGCGTCGCCGTCGAAGGAAGCGAGGCGCCCGATGACGCCGGCCACGTACTCGTCGAGCTGGTCGTCGTCGAGCGCACGCGTCACCCACCCCCAGCGCTCGGCGGTGTCTGCGTCGTAGTCCGCGCTGGTCAGGATGACCTCCAGCGCTCGGTCACGTCCGATCTGTCGGGGTAGTCGCTCCGTCCCGCCACCACCAGGGACGACCGCCGTGCCGACCTCGGGCTGTCCGAAGCGGGCGCGCTGCCGGCTCGCGTACCGCAGATCCAGTGCGAGCGCGAGCTCGTTGCCGCCGCCGCGCGTGCGCCCACGGATCACCGCGATCGTGATGTACCGGGCCTCCGACAGCGCGACGACGAGATCGAGCCAGGCCGCACCTCCGGGGAAGTCGTCGATCCGCGCGAGGTCGAAGTGGTTGAGGAAGAAGTCGTCGGTGCTGCTCTCGAAGACGAGCACCTTGAGGTCCGAGTCGCCCGCGAGCCCCGCGACGACGTCGGCCAGGCCGTGAACGGTCGCCCCCGTCATCAGGCCGACGGGTGGATCGGAGACGACCACGCGTCCGACCTCGGGTGACTCGCGGGTGAACTGCACAGCGGGCATCGGATCTCCGTTCGGTTGGTGCCAGCGACCGTACGGAGGCGACGGCCCGGGAGCGTGTCCCGGTCGGGGGCAGGCTGCCGGGCCGCGCGACCGGCGAAGATCTGGTCAGCGGAACGCAGAGGGCGCACCGCGGAGAGGAACACCCATGTCGACCGCCGAGAACACCGAGACCGTCGTGGGCTTCTACACGCAGTCGTTCAACGACGGCGAGCCCGAGGCCGCGGCATCGCGCGCCCTCGGCACGAGCTACGTGCAGCACAACCCCTCGGCCCCTGACGGTGCGGAGGCATTCATCGCCTACGTGCACTCCATGCGCACACGGTTCCCCGGACTCCACGTGGACGTCAAGCGGACCGTCGCCGAGGGCGACCTCGTCGTCACCCACAGTGCGTTCCACCTCGCACCGGGCGACCGCGGCATGGCCGTCGCGGACTTGTGGCGGCTCGAGGACGGACGCATCGTCGAGCACTGGGACGTGATGCAGCAGGTACCGGAGCAAGCGGCCAACGCGAACACGATGTTCTGATCGAGCCGAGCTCCGCCTCCAGGATTCGAACCCGGACCTAACGGCACCAAAGGCCGTCGTGCTGCCATTACACCAAGGCGGAACGCGCACGGAGGCGCCCGGCCATCCTCCCACGACCGACGAGTCCGACGGCGCACTCCTGGGCAGGGTGTCCGCGCCATGGACACGCTCGGCCTCCCGAGAACTGCCTACGGTGCAGGGACGGGGAAGCAGTCCTCGCCGGCCACAGGAACGGAAGCACCATGTCGAACGCGATCGTGATCTCAGCCTTCGGAGGTCCGGAGGTCCTGCAGTGGCGCTCAGTGCAGCCGCCGGTGGTCCGGCCGGGCGAGGTCCTCCTCCGTGTCCGGACGGCGGCGGTCGGCCCGACCGACCTGCACATCCGCGCCGGCAACCTCACGTCGGTCTTCCCGCAGCGCCCCGGCGACGTCCTGGGATTCGAGGCGGCCGGTGTCGTGGAGGAGGTCGGAGCCGGGGCCGATGCGCGCGTCGGGGACGAGGTCGCCGCGCTGTTGCCGGCCCAGGGCGGGTACGGCGAGCTCGTCGCCACCCCGGTCTGGTACCCGAAGCCCGCTTCGGTGCCGTGGGACGCCGCGGCCGCCTTGCCCGCCTCGGCCGACGCCGCCGTCGGCACGATGCGCGCCGTCGGGATCGAGCCCGGAGGGACGCTCGTCGTGCTCGGTGCCGCCGGCGCGGTCGGGAGCATGGTCGTGCAACTGGCGCGGACCCGGGGCATCCGGGTGATCGGCGTCGCGAGGGAACACGACGCCGCGCTCGTCCGCGACCTCGGCGGCGAGTTCGTCGCGTCCGGTCCCGGTGTCTTCGACCACGTCGACACGACGGTGGACGCGGTCATCGACGCGGCCGGTCGCGGCGGCCTGGCCGAGGCGGTGTCCGTGGTCGGTGACCCCGGCAGGGTCGTCACCCTCGTCGGGGGCCCGGAGGTCGCCTCGTCCGGAGCGCTCCTGTCCCACCCGAGCCCCGACCGTGCGCCGGACGCGCTGGCGGTCACGATGCCGTTGCTCGCGTCCGGAGCGCTCCGCCTCAAGCGACGCCTGACGCTGCCGGTCCGGGAAGCCCGCGAGGCGCACCGGCTCCTCGAGTCGGGCGAGACCCGGGACAAGATCGTGCTCGCGTTCGACTGATCCCCGGGCACGGGCCGCGGCGGCTGGCCGTGTAGCCCCTGCTTCCGCCAAGATGGTGGGATGCCGCAGGAGGACGAGGTCGACCGCATCGTCGCGGCGTGGGGTCGCGAGCGCGCCGACCTGGACTTCGGCCCGCTCGAGGTCCTGTCCCGCGTCGACCGGCTCGCCCGACACCTCGACCGTGCACGGCGTGCGGCGTTCGACGCGAGCGACGTCGAGCCGTGGGAGTTCGACGTCCTGTCGGCACTGCGGCGGGCGGGTGAGCCGTACGAGCTGAGCCCGAAGACGCTCCTCCAGCAGACGCTCGTGTCGAGCGGCACGATGACGAACCGGGTGGACCGGTTGGCTGCCCGAGGGCTCGTCGCGCGTCGGACCGACCCGAAGGACGGCCGGGGCATCCTCGTGTCGTTGACCGCCGACGGGCGCACAGCGGTCGACGCCGCGATCGCGGACCTGCTCGCCGCCGAGCGGGCCATCCTCGCGGGGGTGTCCGACACCGAGCAGGACCAGCTGTCGGGGTTGCTCCGACGACTCATCCTCGGGCTCGGCGACTGACCCGACCGCCGAGCGGCTTCATCCGTTCGGCCGAGTCCACGGGCCGGGCTTCGGTCGTCGGGTCGATGTGCGACGAAGCCGGCTCCGGCCACGATGATCGACGTGCCCAGACTCCGCGCCCTCATCCGTCGCCGCCGCTCCACCCTGCTCTTCGTGCTGGTGCTCCTGCTGCTGGCGGCGGGCATCACGGCCACGACCTCGGCCATCGGTGCGCAGCGCCAGGCGAAGGCGGCGGGCGAGCTCTGCACCGCGGACGGCCTGGCCGCCCGCTGGCACCACGGTGCGCTGTTCCTCGACGCGCGATCGGCCCGGACTGGGAAGACGGTCCTGACGCACCGGGGTGACGAGCCGACGCAGACCGGCAGCACGATGAAGGTCGTCACGGCAGCCGCGGCGGTGTCCGCGCTGGGACCCGACCACCGGTTCACGACCCGGGTCGTCGCGGGCACCGATCCGGGCGCGGTCGTGCTGGTCGGCGGCGGTGACCCGACCCTGAGCCGACTGCCGTCCGGTCAGGACAGCGTCTACCCGCACGCACCGCACCTCGACGACCTGGCGCGGCAGGTGCTCGAGGCTCGTGCAGGGCGGCCGGTGACCTCGGTGCAGGTCGACACCAGCCTGTTCGACGGGCCGGCGTGGCACCCGAGCTGGCCGGAGAGCGCCCGGACCAGCGGCAGCGTCTCGAACATCACGTCGCTCATGGTCGACGGCGACCGCGACGACCCGACCGAGTCGTACTCGCTGCGGAGCGCCGGGGCGGTCGCGCGCGCTGCGACGGCGTTCGCGGCACTCCTCGGGCCGGACGTCCGGGTGGACACGACCTCGGTGCCGGCGCCGTCCGGCGCGCAGGTGCTCGGGACCGTGCGGTCGGCGACGGTGTCGGAACTGGTCGGGATGCTGCTCACGGACTCCGACGACACCCTCGCCGAGGTGCTCGCCCGCCACGTCGCCATCGCCGAGGGTGCCGGCCGCTCCTTCGACGCCGTGCAGGCCGGGAGCACGAAGGCCCTGGTGCGCTACGGGGTGCCGACCGGAGGCCTGCGCCTCGTCGACGGCTCGGGCCTCAGCCCGGACAACCGGGTACCCGCCTCGGCACTCACCACGCTGATGCGCGCCGTCGCTGCGAAGCAGGACGGCCTCGGCCCGGTCGACGCCGGACTCGCGGTCGCGGGACGGACGGGCACGCTCGGCGACGACGGCCGCTTCACCGGCGCCGCAGCGGACGCCCGCGGGCACGTCCGCGGCAAGACCGGGACGCTCGACGACATGTACGGCCTGACCGGGGTGACCGACGAGGTCGGCGGGGACCGCATCGTGTTCACGGTCTTCGCCGAGGGCACGAGCGACCCGGGCGCGCGGAAGGAGATCGACGCCCTGGCAGCGGCGTTGTGGCGGTGCGGCGGACACGCTCCGGCGCTGCAGGGGTAGCCTCCGGCCCATGCACGCGATCACCCTGGCCGTCGCCGACGTCGCACGCTCGGCGGAGTTCTACCGCGCCCTGCTCGGGATCGACGGCAGCGGGGTGATCGGCACCGAGTACCCCGCGACCGACACCGAGGCGGGCGGCACCACGGCGATGTTCACGCTCGACGACGGACTCATCGTCAGCGTGTACGGCCGCGACGACATGGCGAAGGACTCCGGGGTCTCCCTGGCGACCGCGCCGAGCAGCGCGATCGGGCACTTCGTGGACAGCCAGGCCGACGCCGAGGCGTTCCTCGACCGCGCGCGGGCCGCCGGCGCGACGATGCTCGCGCCGCCGTACACGCGGCCGTGGGGCATGTGGTCCGGGTTCTTCCAAGACCCAGACGGACACCTGTGGGAGGTCGTCGCGAACCCCGGCGGCGGGGCCCCCGAGGACGCGAAGCCAGCGGAGTAGACCCGCTCAGACCCCGAGCTGCTCCGCGACCTCGAGCCAGCGCTCCTCGAGCTGCTCGACCTCGGATTCCAGACCGGCCAGGCGAGACTGCAGCTCCCCGAGACCCGCGTAGTCCGACTGGTCGTGCGTCGCGAACTGGTCGAGCAGCTGCTTCCGGTCGGCACCGACCTTCGCGATCTTGCGGTCGAGCGCCGACATCTCCTTCTCGGCCGTCCGACGCTCCGCGCCCGACAAGCCCGAGGCGGCCCCGGCCGACGCGCCGGGACCGGCCGCGGCGGTGGACCCGGCCACGGCACCGGCCGAGCCGGTCCCGCCAGCCGTGTCGGGCCTCCCGGCAGACGCGGCGGCAGCCGCTGACGCGGTCCCGCCACCGGTGCCGGCCGCACGGAGCCGCATGTACTCGTCGACGCCGCCCGGCAGGTGCCGCAGGTGCCCGCCGAGCACGGCGTACTGCTGGTCGGTCACGCGCTCGAGCAGGTACCGGTCGTGGCTCACGACGAGGAGGGTGCCGGGCCAGGTGTCGAGCAGGTCCTCCATGGCGGCGAGCATGTCGGTGTCGAGGTCGTTCGTGGGCTCGTCGAGGATCAGCACGTTCGGCTCGTCGAGCAGGATGAGCATGAGCTGCAGGCGACGCTTCTGGCCACCGCTGAGGTCCTTCACCGGCGTGGAGAGCTGCGCCGAGGTGAAGCCGAGCCGCTCGAGCAGCTGGGACGGCGTCATCTCCTTGCCGTCGGCGACGTAGCTCGTCTTCTTGCGGGCGACGACCTCGCGGACGCGGTCGTCGGCGAACTGCGCGAGATCGGCGAGCTGCTGGTCGAGGACGGCGACCTGAACGGTCTTGCCGGTCTTCACGCGGCCGCTCGTCGGCTGCAGGCGTCCGGAAACGAGGCTGAGGAGCGTCGACTTGCCGGCGCCGTTCGGGCCGAGGATGCCGGTGCGCTCCCCCGGCGCGATCCGCCACTCGATGCGGTCGAGGATCTCGGTGCCGTCGAACGAGACGCTCACGTCGAGCAGGTCGACGACGTCCTTGCCGAGGCGCGCGGTCGCGGTCTTCGCGAGGGCGACCGTGTCGCGGATCGGCGGCACGTCGTCGATGAGGGCGTTCGCCGCGTCGATGCGGAACTTCGGCTTGCTCGTGCGGGCCGGGGCGCCGCGGCGGAGCCATGCGAGCTCCTTGCGGGCCAGGTTCTGCCGGCGCTGCTCGCTCGCGGCGGCCTGCCGGTCACGCTCGACGCGCTGGAGGATGTACGCCGCGTAGCCGCCCTCGAACGGGTCGACGACGCCGTCGTGGACCTCCCACGTGTCGGTCGACACCGCGTCGAGGAACCACCGGTCGTGCGTCACGACCACCATGCCGCCCTGGTTCGCGGACCACCGGCGGTTGATGTGCTCGGCGAGCCACTGGATGCCCTCGACGTCGAGGTGGTTCGTCGGCTCGTCGAGGAACAGGACGTCCCAGTCGCCGACGAGCAGGCGCGCGAGGGCGACACGGCGGCGCTGGCCACCGCTCAGCTCGTCCACCGACACGTCCCACGGGATGTCCGACACGAGGCCGCCGATGATGTCGCGGATCTTCGGGTCACCGGCCCACTCGTGCTCTGCGAGGTCCCCCACGACGACGGTGCCGACGGTCTCGCCCGCGGGCAGGATGTCGCGCTGGTCGAGGTACCCGACGGTCAGGCCACGGCGGTGCGTGACGCGGCCGCCGTCCGGTTCGAGGCGCTGGGACAGCAGGGCGAGGAGGGTCGACTTGCCGTCGCCGTTCCGGCCGACCACGCCGATGCGGTCGCCCTCGTCGATGCCGAGGGTGACGTTGTCGAAGACGACCTTGGTGGGGAACTCGAGATGCAGGTTCTCGGCGCCGAGGAGATGAGCCACCTGTCAAGGGTAGGCGGCGTGACCGGGTGGTCGGTGCGGGGGGCGTTCCGCAGCGTGCGAGGTTCCTCGCTCCGTGCGACGGGCTGAGGGTCGCACGGAGGGCGGGACTTCGCACCGTGCGTCCGTCAGCGGTGCGGCGCGGGTCGGGAGGCGCGGGTCAGGTCCCGGTGGTCGGCTCGCCCTCGCCGGCGGCTTCCTTCGCCCGCTTGAGGCGCGCCTGCGCCTCCCAGTACTCGATCTCGCGCTCGAGCTCGGCGAGCTCCTGCTCCGTGCCGCTCACCCGCTTGTCGCCGTGTGCGTTGCGGGCATCGCCGAGCGTGGCGTACCGGTCTTCGTGGCGAGCCGGCTCGAGGTACCGGCCGTGGTTCCGCTCGCCCGGCGCCCAGTCGTGTCCGACGGCGAACCAGACGATGCTGCCGACGACGGGGACGAGGACCACGAGGAGCACCCAGGCGAACTTCGGGAGCCCACGGATCTGGTCGTCGGTCTTCGTCAGGATGTCGATCAGGGCGAAGACCAGCAGGACCACGCCGGCCCCGTACAACAGCACGCTCGTGGTCTCGGATTCTATGGATCGGCTAGGAACCGGCGCTACGCCCCGAACGCGTGCCGCGATTGCGATCCGGCAACGGTCCGCTGCGGGGATCCACAGGGTCGCCGGCGAGGTACCGACGTGCGACGACGACGTCGCGGAACCCGAACCCGACCGCGACGGCGGCGGCGATCGCGGCGGCGAGGTAGAGCGGCCAGAAGAGGATGTTCGAGACCGCGACCGAGGTCAGGAGGACGAGCCCGCCGCCGGTGGACAGCAGGGCGCGGCCGCTGCTCGACTGCACCGCGGTCGCGCGCACCACGTCCACCCGTTCCTCGGGAGCGTCCACACGTCCCCGGATCGCCCGGTCGACGGCGTGCCGCTCACGGCCGGACAGCGACCGGGTCACGGGGAGTCGCTCGGGGTGTCGGCTCGATCGGAACGTCCGGCTCGAGTCGAGGATGACGACCGCGAAGCCGACGCCGACGCCGACGGTCGCCGCCACCCAGCGTCCGTCTGAGTCCGGTGCGAACACGAGTGCAGCGGCGATCAGCGCGAGGACCGCTGCTGCGAACGCGACGGTCAGCGTGGCGATGGGCAGGCGGCGCGGCGGCTGCGAGTCGAGCACGAGCCGTGCGCGTTCCTCGGCCAGCGCCCACCGGGACGCGGCCCGTGCTGCGGTGTCGGTCATCGCCCCCGATGCAACCAGATCGACTGAGGATCCGTCAGAGGGCGGCGACCCACTCGTCGGAGCCGTCGGTGAACCGCTGGTGCTTCCAGATCGGCACCCGCTCCTTCACGAGGTCGACGAGCGCACCGCAGGCAGCGAACGCCTCGGCCCGGTGCGGGGACGACACGGCTGCGGCGAGCGCCACGTCCCCGATGCCGAGCGCGCCCACGCGGTGCAGCACGGCGATGCGGACCTCGGGGTGGGCGTCGGCGATGGTCCGGGCCACCTCGGCGATGACGTCGCCGGCGCTCGGGTGCCGTTCGTACTCGAGCGCGGTCACGCCCTTGCCGCCGTCGTGGTCGCGGACGACCCCGGCGAAGGTGACGACGGCGCCGTCCTGATCGGTGGCGACGACGGCCGAGACCTCGTCGACGGTGATCGAGCGGTCCACGACGTCGGCCACCACGACCCGGTCGCCGACCGTCGCAGCGTCCGTCACGAGGCGCTCCGCGGGGCGTGGCCCTCGCCCGAGACCTGGGCGAGGACGTGGTCGAGCAGGCCGTCGAGGACCGCGAGTCCGTCGGCGACACCGCCGCGGGACCCGGGGAGCGTGACGATCAGGGTGCCGCCGCCGGCGATCCCCGCGATGCCACGACTGAGCAGCGCGGTCGGTCCTGCTCCGGCGAGTCCGCGGCGCCGGATCTCCTCGGTGATGCCGGGGAGCTCGAGGTCGATGAGCGGTGCGATCGCCTCGGGCGTGCGGTCGGTGGGGGTGACGCCGGTCCCGCCCGTGGTGATCACGACCCGGGCGTCCGACAGGAGCTCGGCGGAGACCGTCTCGGCGATCGGGCCGCCGTCGGGCACGATGACCGGCTCGGCCACGGTGAAGGCTCGCTCGCGGAGCCAGCCTGCGATGACGGGACCGGTCCGGTCGAGCGCGGGGTCGACGGACGCCTGGGTCGACACCACCACGACGGCCGCCCGGCCCTTGGTCGGCTGCGAGGTCATCGGTTGCTCCAGTCCCCCGAGCGTCCGCCGTGCTTCTCGAGCACCCGGACGTCCGTGATCGTGGCCGTGCGGTCGACGGCCTTCACCATGTCGTACACGGTCAGGGCCGCGATGCTCGCGCCGGTCAGCGCTTCCATCTCGACGCCGGTCCGTGAGGTCGTCCGCACGGACACCTCGACGAGGACGCGGTCGTCGTCGCCGGTGATGTCAACCTCGACCCCGGCGATCGGCAGCGGGTGGCAGAGCGGGATGAGGTCGGAGGTCTTCTTCACCGCCATGATCGCCGCGATGCGGGCGGTGCCGATCACCTCGCCCTTGGGCAGCGAGCCGTCGAGGATGCGGGCGACGACGTCGGGGCGGGTGACGAGGGTCGCGGTCGCGGTGGCGGACCGCGCGGTGACGTCCTTCTCGGAGACGTCGACCATGTGGGCGGTGCCGTCGGCGCGGACGTGCGAGAGTTCGTTGGCGGCGGGTGCTGGTTCGGTCAACGGAGACTCCAGACGGTCAGCGGGTCACCGGGCGCCACCGTGGCGGTGCCGATCGGGACGTGGACGAGGTGCGTGGCGGTGGCGTAGTGCGCGAGCAGGTGCGAGCTGGGACCCCCGACGAAGTGCACGCGGCCGTCCTCGACCCGGCCGCGCCGGACCTGGTGCTTGCCCTCCGGCGAGGTCGCGGTGTCCGCCGCGGGCAGCACCGCGGCGACGCGGTCGTCGGGGATCCCGGCGTCCGCCGCCAGGAGCGGGCGGAGGAAGACCTCGAACGAGACGAGCGCCGACACGGGGTTGCCGGGGAAGGACACCACGGGGACCGGACGCCCGGCGAGTTCGACGGTACCGAACGCCTGGGGGCCGCCGGGCTGCATCGCGACGGGGGTGACGGCGAGACCCCGCGGTTCGAGGGCCTGCCGCACGACCTCGTACGCCCCGGCGCTGATGCCCCCCGTGGTGACCACGAGGTCGGCCCAGTCCCCCACCGCATCGTCGAGGGCCGCGACGAAGGTCGATTCGTCGTCCGGCACCCGCACCGACCGCGAGGCCACTCCGACCTCGGCGAGCGCCGCCCGCAGTGCGATCCCGTTGGCGTCGCCGATCGTGGCGTCACCGGCGCCCTGGAGTTCGGAGCCGGTGGACACGACGAGGACCCGGAGCTGCCGGACGACGTCGACCGTCGAGACCCCGGCCGCGGCGAGCGTCCCGAGCACCGCGGGTGTCACGGCAGCACCGGCAGGAGCCAGCTCGCCCCCGCTCGACAGGTCGGTGCCCGTCGCCCGGACGAAGGTCCCGGGGGCGAGGTCGTCCGGCACCGTGACCTCGGCCAAGGCCAGCGCCGCGGGGAACGCCCCGAGGTCGGTGGCCTCGACCGGGAACACCGCGTCGGCGCCGAGCGGGATGCGCGCCCCCGTCATGATCGGCGCAGCGGTCCCGGGGTCCAGCGACGGGGGCATCGTCCCCGCCGGGATCGGGGCGACCACCCGCAGCACGCGACCGGCGTCGGCGGCACGGACGGCGAAGCCGTCCATCTGGCTGTTGTCGAACGGTGGGAGCGGCACGGGTGCGACGACGGCACGTGCGAGCACGCGGTGCCCCCGTCCGCCGCCGGCACCGGTGGCGAGGTCGTCGATGTCCCGTGCCTCCGGGACCGCGGAGCGCCTGGCGGACAGGACCGGCGCGACCAGGGCCGTGATCTCGTCACGGTGCTGACCGATCGTTCGCACGTGCGCCTCCGAACAGGTGAGAAGTGTGCCCGCTCCCGGTCCGGCCGGGGGCGGTCCCAGTAGCGTAACGAGCGCGCAGAACGCGCCGAGGACCATTCGGAGGACCTGTGGAGAACGACGTGACCACGACCGGGGCTGTGGACGAGACGCGCATCGGGGTGATCGGCGGTTCGGGCCTCTACGAGCTGTTCGAACCCGGCACCGCGGACGAGATCGACGTCGACACCCCGTTCGGCGCCACGTCGAGCCCGATCAGCATCGGCACGATGGCCGGCAAGCGCGTCGCGTTCCTCACCCGGCACGGCCGCGCGCACTCCGTCGCCCCGCACCGGATCAACCACCGCGCGAACCTGTGGGCACTGCGGTCGCTCGGGGTCCGCGCTGTGGTGTCGTCGAGCGCCGTCGGCGGGCTGCACCCCGACTACGCACCGGGGACCTTCGTCGTGACCGACCAGCTCATCGACCGCACGTGGGGCCGCGCGGACACGTTCTTCGAGGACGCCGTGCAGCACCTCTCCTTCGCAGACCCGTTCGACCCGGTGCTCCGACGCGTCGCGATCGGTGCGATCGAGCGCCTCGACGTGCCGTTCCGCCCGACGGGCACGTGCGTGGTGATCCAGGGGCCGCGGTTCTCGACGCGTGCGGAGTCCGTCTGGATGCGCGAGGCCGGCGGCCACACGATCAACATGACGATGACGCCGGAGGTGCCCCTCGCGGCCGAGCTCGGCATCGGGACGGTGAACCTCTCGTTCGTGACCGACGCCGACGCCGGCCTGGCCCCGTCCGAGGCCGAGGCGGAAGCGCAGGCAGCCGCCGGAACCGGCGAGGCCCCGGTCACGCACGGCATGGTGATGGAGCGCCTGGCCCGTGCGAACGAGGTGATCGTCCGCGCGATCGGCTCGATCGTGGCGGCGATCCCGGACGACTACACCCCGCGCGAGCTCGTCCCGGCCGAGGCGAGCGCGAGCGCCATGACGAGCGCACGGCCTGCAGCAGCGACCACGGGAGCCACCGCGTGACCCGCCTGCTCGTGACCGGCGGCGCCGGCTTCATCGGCTCCGCCATCGTCCGCCGCGCCCGGGCCGAGGGCCACGAGGTGCGCGTGCTCGACTCCCTCCGCGACGACGTGCACGGCGACCCCGCCGAGGTCGTCACCGCCCACCAGCAGCAGGGCATCGAGTTCGTGCACGGCGACGTCCGCGACCGGGTCGCCCTCGACGCGGCCCTCGACGGCGTGGACGTGGTGTGCCACCAGGCCGCCAAGGTCGGCCTCGGCGTCGACTTCCAGGACGCCCCGGACTACGTCTCGACGAACGACGCAGGCACGGCCCACGTCCTCGCCGGCATGGACCGCCACGGCATCGGCCGGCTCGTGGTCGCGAGCTCGATGGTCGTCTACGGCGAGGGGGCGTACACGACCGCCGCCGGCGAGCCCGTGCGCCCACCCGCACGTCGCCGCGCCGACCTCGACGCCGGTGAGTTCGACCCGATCGGGCCGGACGGCACGCCGCTCCTGCCCGGCCTGATCGACGAGTCCGCCGCGCTCGACCCCCGCAACGTGTACGCGCAGACGAAGGTCGCGCAAGAGCACCTCGCGTCGTCGTGGGCGCGCGCCACCGGAGGCCGCGCGATCGCCCTGCGGTACCACAACGTCTACGGGCCGGGCATGCCCGCGAACACGCCGTACGCCGGGGTCGCCTCGCTGTTCCGCTCGGCGCTCGCTCGTGGCGAGGCCCCCCGCGTCTTCGAGGACGGCCGCCAGCGTCGCGACTTCGTGCACGTCGACGACGTCGCCGGCGCGAACGCCGCGTCGATCGCCGCGACGGCGGAGCTCCCGGTGGAGACCTTCCGTGCGTACAACGTCGGCTCCGGCGTCGTGCACACCATCGGCGAGATGGCGGCCGCGATCGCCGGTCCCGAGGGGCCGCGACCGATCGTCACGGGCGAGTACCGCCTCGGGGACGTCCGGCACGTGACGGCGTCGTCGGACCGGATCGCCGCCGAGCTCGGGTGGCGTGCCGAGGTCGACTTCGAGCGCGGTATGCGGGAGTTCGCGACGGCGCCGCTGCGCGCCGCGGTGCAGTAGGCCGCGCCGCCGCCAGCGGGCGCGGCCGCGATCGGGCGCGCCCGCGAGCGGGCGGAATGCGTCGCCCGGGCTGAGCGGTCGAGCGGGCACGACTCGCCGCTCGCGTTCGGCGAGCGGGCGGAACCGGCCGCACAGCGGCCGCGAACGCGACGTTTCGTGCCCGCTCGGCGACCAGGCGGGCGGGCAGGCGACCGGGCGGGCAGGCAGGCGGGCACGCAGGCACGCGGGCCAACGGGCAGGAGCGCGACCGCCTGGAGGCGGGGGGGCCGGGGCCCCCCCCCCCCCCCCCCCCCCCCCCGCCCGCCCCCCCCCCCCCCCCCCCGCCCCCCCCCCCCCCCCCCCCCCCGCCCCCCCCCCCCCGGGGGGCCCCCCCCCCCCCGCGGGGGCGGGCCCCCCCCGGGGGGGGCGGGCGGGCGCCCCCCCCGCCGGGCGGCCACCGGGGCCCCCCCCCCCCCGGGGGGGGGGGGGGGGCGGCCCCCCCCCCCCCCCCCCGCGCCTCCAGGCCGGCACCCCCACCGCGTGACGCGTCCGCCCGACGCCCCACCTGCGTGTCCCCCGATCAGGGGTGGCCCGCCACCGAGAGTGCGCGGAACGTCCATCGGGGGACGCCGATCCTGTACCCCGACCGCTCGTAACGTGTTGTGTCGTAGGCATGGAACGACAGCCGGCCCACGAGACCGACCGCCCCGCCCCGCCGACGCGCGCGGCGGGAGCCGACACCAGTCGTTCCGACGCTCCGCACCGAATGGGCGACATGAACGTCGACGTCATCCTCCCCTGTCTCGACGAGGCCGATGCCCTCCCCGAGGTCCTGGGCCGACTCCCGCGCGGCTACCGCGCGATCGTCGTCGACAACGGCTCGACCGACGGCTCCGCCGACGTCGCCCGGGCCCACGGCGCCCTGGTCGTGACCGAACCGGTGAAGGGCTTCGGCTCGGCCTGCGCCGCCGGGGTCGCCGCCGCCACGGCCGAGTACGTCGCCTTCTGCGACGCCGACGCCTCGATGGACCCGGCCGAGCTCGTCCCGCTCGTCGCCCGCGTGGCCACGGGACACACCGACCTCGCCCTCGGACGCCGCGTGCCGACCACGCCCGGCGCCTGGGCACCGCACGCCCGGTTCGCGAACCGCGTCCTCGCGGTCCTCATGCGTCGCGCGACCGGGTACCGGCTGCGCGACCTCGGCCCGATGCGCGTGATGCGCCGCGCGGACCTGGTCTCCCTCGACCTGCGGGATCGCCGCAGCGGCTACCCGCTCGAGATGGTCCTCGCGGCGCACGCCGCCGGATGGCGCGTCGACGAGTCCGACATCGGGTACGCGCAGCGCATCGGCGACAGCAAGGTCACCGGCACGCTCCGCGGCACCGTCAACGCCGTCAAGGACATGTCGCGTCTGCTGCGCGAGTACCGCCGGGAGGCGCGACCCACCGTCGTCGCACCCGCTCCGGTCCGCCACGTGGCCGGTCCCACCCACTCCGAGGAGGTCCACTCATGACGACCGACATCACCGTCGCGGTGGTCGCGAAGGAGTGCCTGCCCGGCCGGGTCAAGACCCGCCTGACGCCGGCGCTCACCCCCGAGGGTGCCGCGCGGGTCGCCGCCGCGAGCCTCGCGGACACGATGGCGACCGTCCGTGCGCTGCCCGCCGCCCGACGGGTGCTGTTCTACGACGGCACGGTGCTGCCGACCGGCGCCGAGGGCTTCGACGTCATCCACCAGACCACGGGCGGCCTCGACGAGCGGCTCGGTGCACTGTTCGACACCGTCGACGGCCCGACGCTGCTCGTCGGCATGGACACGCCGCAGTTCGGCCCGGCCGACGTCGCGCCGGTGTTCGACGAGCCGCAGCGCGACGCGTGGTTCGGCCCGGCCGAGGACGGCGGCTTCTGGTCCCTCTACCTGCGCGACCCGGACGGCGACCTGCTCCGCGGCGTGCCGATGTCGCAGGACGACACCGGTGCGGTCCAGTTCGCCCGCCTGACCGACGCCGGGCTCGACGCGGGCACTCTCGGGGTCCTGCTCGACGTCGACACCGTGCCGGATGCCGAGCGCGTCGCCGATCTCGTGCCCGACTCCGCGTTCGCCGCCGCACTGCAGGCCGAGACCACGGGGGCACTCCGATGACCATGGAAGCACCCGTCTCCTTCGGGGCCGGCGGTGGCGAACCGTACGCGCGTGCGCTCCGCACCGACGGTCGCATCCGGCTGACGGACACCTCCCGACCGGACCGGGCGGTCACGCTCGACGTCGGCCGCTGGAGCGCCGCGGCGGACCGCATCGACCGGTCGCTCCTCGACGGTGCGGACGGGCCGGTGATCGACATCGGCTGCGGGCCGGGGCGGATGCTCGTCGCCGCGAGCACCCTCGGCATCCCGTCGCTCGGCGTGGACGTCTCCGCCGACGCCGTGGCGATCGCCCGACGCTCCGGCGGGACGGCGATCCAGGGCTCGGTCTTCGACCCGGTCCCCGACGAGGGGCACTGGGACACGGCGCTCGTGATCGACGGGAACATCGGCATCGGCGGCGACCCGGCGGCCCTGCTCGCCCGGTGCCGCGAGATCGTGCGCGTCGGCGGCCGCGTGGTCGTCGAGACCCACGTCGACCGCACCGCCGACCGGGTGTACACCGCCCGCGTGGTGGACGCCGACGGCCACCAGAGCGCGGGCTTCCCGTGGGCCGAGGTGGGCGTCGACGCCCTGCTCGACCACGCCGAGACGGTCGGCCTCGTGGCGAAGCAGAGCTGGACCGCCGAGGGCCGGACCTTCTGCGAGCTGCTCGCCTGAGCATACCTTCTTTTGTGTCATGCAAAAGAAGGAGGTAGTGTGGTGGTCATCAAGCCGACGGCGTCGCGGTCGCCGGCCCGGTGACCGACGACCCTCGGCACGACGACGAGGAGCATCCATGCAGAACCGTCAGAACCCCCTGGGCGGCGCGTACGTGACCGGCCTCGAGAACCGTGACGAACTCGGCGCCTACGCGGTGGACGCCGCCTGGCGACCGATCGGCACCTACACCGGAACCGGGATCGGGCGTGCGCTCGGCCGCTTCGTCGACACGCAGTCCCGTCGGCCCGGCACCGCGACGTCCTCGACGCGCACGGCCACCGGTTCGCTGCGGACCGCGACGGGCTCGTTCCGCACGGCCTGACGCCGTCCCCGTACCGCGAGCGGTCGTCCACCCGGGGTGTCCCCCTTTCTCCCCGGTGCGGACGGCCGCTCGCTCCTCGTCCACAGGCGCGCTCGTCGTCCACAGGCGCGACGTTCCTGGGCGTGCCGACCCGCGCGATGCCAGGATGGACGCATGAACGACCGCGCCGGCACCCCTGCCACTGCAGACGACCTCGTCGACCTCGACGCCCTCATCGCCGCGTACCACGAGCGCGTCCCGGACGTCTCCGTCCCCGAGCAGAAGGTCGTCTTCGGCACCTCGGGCCACCGCGGCTCCTCGCTGGACTCCGCGTTCAACGACACCCACATCGCCGCGATCACGCAGGCGATCGTCGAGTACCGCACGTCGCAGGGCACCGACGGCCCGCTCTTCATCGGCCGTGACACGCACGCGCTGTCCGGCCCCGCCGAACGCACCGCGCTCGAGGTCCTCGCCGCCAACGGCGTGCACGTGCTCGCCGACAGCGAGAACGGCTACGTCCCCACCCCGGCGCTCAGCCACGCGATCATCGCGTACAACCGTGCCGGCAACGCGGACACGGCGGACGGCATCGTCATCACGCCCAGCCACAACCCGCCCCGCGACGGCGGCTTCAAGTACAACCCGCCGCACGGTGGCCCGGCCGACAGCGATGCGACGAGCTGGATCGCCGAGCGCGCGAACGCGATCATCGCCGGCGGCAACGCCGAGGTCCAGCGCACCGAGCATGCCTCGCCCGACCGCTACGACTTCCTCGGCGCCTACGTCGCCGACCTCGAGAACATCATCGACATCGACGCGATCAAGCGTGCCGGCGTGAAGATCGGCGCCGACCCGCTCGGTGGTGCGTCGCTCCCCTACTGGAACCGCATCCGCGACCACTACGGGCTCGACCTCACGGTGGTCAACCCCGACGTCGACCCCACCTGGTCGTTCATGACGCTCGACTGGGACGGCAAGATCCGGATGGACCCGTCGAGCCCGAGCGCGATGGCCTCGGTCGTCGCGCGCAAGGACGACTACGACGTCCTCACCGGCAACGACGCCGACTCCGACCGGCACGGCATCGTCACGCCCGACGGCGGCCTGATGAACCCGAACCACTACCTCGCCGTGGCGATCGAGTACCTCTACGCGCACCGTCCCGCCTGGCGCGACGACGCCGCGATCGGCAAGACCCTCGTGTCGTCGAGCATCATCGACCGCGTGGCCGAGTCCCTCGGTCGTCGCCTGTGGGAGGTCCCGGTCGGCTTCAAGTGGTTCGTCCCGGGCCTGATCGACGGTTCCGTGGCCTTCGGCGGCGAGGAGTCGGCGGGCGCGTCGTTCCTCCGCAAGGACGGCACCGCGTGGACCACCGACAAGGACGGCATCATCCTGGCTCTCCTGGCGTCGGAGATCATCGCGGTCACCGGCAAGACCCCGTCGCAGCTCTACGACGAGCTGACCGAACGCTTCGGCGCCCCGGTCTACCAGCGTGTCGACGCCGCCGCGAGCAAGGAGCAGAAGGCCCGCCTGTCGAAGCTCGACGGTGACGCCATCACCGCCGAGACCCTCGCGGGCGACCCGATCACGGCGAAGCTGTCGAAGGCTCCGGGCAACGACGCAGCCGTCGGCGGCGTGAAGGTCGTCACCGACAAGGCGTGGTTCGCGGCCCGCCCGTCCGGCACCGAGGACGTCTACAAGATCTACGCCGAGAGCTTCGTCGGGCAGGAGCACCTCGAACAGGTGCAGCGCGAAGCCAAGGAGATCGTCGACGCCGCACTCGGGGCCTGAGGTCCCGCGCGGATGGGGTGGTTCGGCCGGAAGCAGGACGATCGGCACGACGAGCCCGCCCCGACGCTCGTGGTGCTCGCGCAACGAGCCTTCGCCGAGCGCGGCATGGAGACCACGGTCGAGGTGCCGGCCGGTGAGCAGGCTCGCCTGGTCGGTACCGACGGCCGGGTCTTCCTGCTCGAGAACCTCGCGGCGCAGGTGCACGGCGAGACCCCGGACGTGCAGGCCGACATGGTCGCCGAGCACTTCGACCGGATGATCCAGGCGTACAGCGAGCCGGCACCCGAGGAGCTCGGCGCCGACGAGCTGCGGCAGCGCATCCGACTGCGGATCCTGCCGGACCCCAGCGCGGACGGCGGCACGGGCCTCGGCGCCGGCCCGTCCGACCCCACCGACCTCGACTACGCCCGACCGTTCGCTCCCGGGTTGGTGCTCGGGCTGTGCGTCGACTACCCGACGATGGTGAGCACGCTGTCGGGTCCGACCCTGCCGCGGCTCGCCCTCGGCATCGACGAACTCTTCGCCTTCGGGCAGCTGGGCACCGACGACGAACCGGTGGACGAGCACGCCGAGATCGCCCCCGGGGTGTTCATCGTGGAGGGCGAGTCCCTGTTCGTCGCGTCGAAGGCGGTCAACCTCCCGGCGCTCTTCGGTGCCGCCGGGTTCGGCACGGTGTTCGCGATCCCGCACCGGCACCTCCTGCTCGCCGCCCCGATCCGTGACGCGTCGAGCATCACCTCGGTGCAGATGCTCGCCGGCCTGGTCGTGCAGGTGCTCACGGACGGCGAGCACGGCCTGCCCGGCGGGGTGCTGAGCCCCCTGCTGTACTTCTCGCGCCACGGCCGGGTCAGCGCGGTGTCCGGCTTCGACGACGAGACGGGCGCGATGCGCATCGAGGTGGACGAGCGGTTCCAAGAAGCCCTCGAACAGGCCGCCGCAGCGTCCTGACGCACCGCTCGCCACGCTCGGGCGTACTGTGACGGCGTCGGGAGCGCTCACGAGGGCGTTCCGACAGGCACCACCGAAACCGGTGCCGGTGCTGCCGATCCACTCAGGAACCCACTCCGGCGCGACCCTTCACCTTGCGGCAGATGTAACTTTGCAGCCAGCGCAAAGTTTCCGGGAGACCCTGCACATGACCCAGACCGCGACCGCACCCGCGGCACCCACCACCTCGTCCAACGCCGTGATGAACCACCGGCAGATCCTGCTGGTCATCTACGGCCTGATGGCGGGGATGTTCCTCGGCGCCCTCGACCAGACGATCGTCGGTACCGCGATCCGCACGATCGGCGACGACCTGCACGGCCTCGACCAGCAGGCCTGGGTGACGACCGGCTACCTCATCGCGTCGACGATCACGACGCCGATCTACGGCAAGCTGTCCGACATCTTCGGCCGGCGGCCGCTGTTCCTCACGGCGATCGGCATCTTCATCGTCGGGTCGTTCGCCGCGTCGTTCTCGACCTCGATGCTCATGCTCGCCGGCTTCCGCGCGCTGCAGGGCCTCGGCGCCGGCGGCCTGATGTCCCTGCCGCTCGCCATCATGGGCGACATGCTCGCCCCGCGCGAGCGCGCCAAGTACCAGGGCTACTTCCTGGCGGTCTTCGGCATCTCGAGCGTCATCGGCCCGCTCGTCGGCGGTGTCTTCGCCGGGGCGGACCAGCTGCTGTTCATCGCCGGGTGGCGCTGGGTGTTCCTGATCAACGTGCCGATCGGCATCATCGCGCTCTTCATGGTGCTGACCTTCCTGCACCTGCCGAAGTTCGGCGACCGCGGCAAGCCCCGGATCGACTGGTGGGGCGCGACGCTCGTCATCGTGACCCTGGTGCCGCTGCTCCTCATCGCCGAGCAGGGCCGCGAGTGGGGCTGGGACTCCCCCGGCGCCTTCGCCTGCTACGCGATCGGTGCGCTCGGGCTCATCGCGTTCATCATCGTCGAACGCGCGATGGGCGACGACGCGATCCTGCCGCTGAAGCTGTTCGGCTCGCGGGTGTTCTCGATGTCGGCGATCCTGTCGGTCCTCGTCGGCTTCGGCATGTTCGGCGCGATGCTCACCATCCCGCTGTACCTGCAGATCGTGAAGGGCGTCACGCCGACCGAGTCCGGGTTCGCGATGCTCCCGATGGTGCTCGGTCTGATGATCTCGTCGATCGCCTCGGGCCAGATCATCTCGCGGACCGGCAACTACCAGGTCTTCCCGATCACCGGCACGGCGTTCACGGCCATCGGGTTCACCGTCCTGACGTTCCTCACCGCCGATCGCCCGCTCTGGTTCCTGATGCTCGGCATGTTCGGCATCGGCCTCGGGCTCGGGCAGCTCATGCAGACCCTGACCCTGGCGGCGCAGAACTCGGTCAGCCCGCGGGACATCGGCGTCGCGACGAGCGCCGCCACGTTCTTCCGCCAGATCGGCGGCACCATGGGCACCGCCGTGCTGCTGTCCGTCCTGTTCACGCTCATGCCGACGAACATCACGACGGCGATGCAGAACGAGGGCGACCTGAAGAGCGCCCTGAACGCCGCACTCACCCCGTCGGTCGCGAACGCGTCGGACAACAAGGGCGTGATGGACCAGATCTGGAACAAGATCGTCGACCCGGTGCAGCAGAACGTCCAGGACAGTCTCGACAAGGGTGCCGCCCAGGCCAAGGAGGCCGCGGACGCCGCCGTCACGAAGCAGGTCACCGCTGCCGTCCAGCAGCAGGTCGCGGCCGGCACGGTCCCCGAGGCCTCGGCGGACACGGTCATCGCCCAGCAGGTCGCCGCCGCGAAGCCCGCCGCCGAGCAGCAGGCACTCGAGACCGCCGCGTCGAAGGCGAACGCCGAGGTCGTGGACGGCACGCTGCAGGTGGACTACTCGAACGCCGACCAGCGCCAGAACGTCGTCGACGAGGTTGCTCCGACGCTCGTCAAGCAGCTCAAGAGCGGTGACTCGAGCGCGAGTTCCTCGACCAGCTCGTCGACGAGCGACACGTCGTTCCTGAACGGCGCGGACAAGCGCCTCACCCGGCCGTTCCTCGTCGGGTTCAGCGACTCCGCCGTGGTCGTCTACTACGTCGGCCTCGCCGTGATCCTGCTCGCCTTCGTGCTCACCTGGTTCTTCCGCGTGCCGCCGCTCCGCAAGGTCTCGGCACTGCAGGAGCAGGCGAACACCGAGCGCGCGGACAACGAGCGGGCGACCGCCGACGCGGACCGCCTGACCGTGGACGCCCAGCACGCAGCCGCCCGGACGGGATCGCTCGTCTCGCCGGACACCGGCTCGATGGCGGTCGTGCCGACCTCGCCGGACGTGGTCTCGCAGCCGCGCTCGGCCGGTTCCGCGGTCGGTGTCGGTGTCGGTGTCGGGCAGTCGACGACCCGGTCGGGCGGAGCAGCCGGCGGTGCCTCCACCGTCTCCCTCGACGGCACCCGCGCACCGCTGCCCGACGCGACCACGCACGGCGCGCACTCCGCCGCCGCGCCGGTCGACGAGCCGCCCACCACCACGGGCGCGATCCGTACCCGAGCCGCGCACGCCGCAACGGACGCGACCACGGACACCACCGGCGGCGACGCTGCGGAGGCGAGCCGCGCCTCCAGGCCCGACGAGCACGGGCACGGGCGTCACTCAGCCGAGTAGCGACGTGGTCAGCCCGTCGATGCGTCCGACGGGCTGACCACGTCGAACGACGCCCCCGGCAGTCGTCGGCGCATCACGTCGACCGCGACCGGGTTGTCGTCCACGAGCACGAACCGCCGGCCGAGCGCGCGGGCCACCGCGCCTGTCGTCCCGCTGCCGGCGAAGAAGTCGAGGATCCAGTCACCCTCGCGGGAGGACGCCTGCACGATGCGGCGGAGCACGCCCTCGGGCTTCTGCGTCGGGTAGCCGGTCTTCTCCTTGCCGGTCGGGGACACGATCGTGTGCCACCACACGTCCGTCGGGAGCTTGCCGCGCTCGCGCTTCTCGGGTGTGACGAGTCCCGGCGCCATGTAGGGCTCACGGTCGACCGCCTCGGAGTCGAACCAGTACCGTGACGGGTCCTTCACGTAGACGAGGATCGTGTCGTGCTTCGTCGGCCACCGTGACCGGGACTTCGCACCGAAGTCGTACGCCCAGACGATCTCGTTGAGGAAGGACTCCCGGCCGAACAGGGCGTCGAGCAGGACCTTGGCGTAGTGCGACTCGCGGTAGTCGAGGTGGAGGTAGAGGGTGCCGTCCTCGGCGAGGAGCCGCCACGCCTCGAGCAGCCGCGGTTCGAGGAACGACCAGTAGTCCTCGAACCGGTCGTCGAAGCGCATGAGGTCGCCGCGGACGCGCTCGTAGGAGCTCCCCCGGAAGCCCGTCACCCGCTCACGTCGGCGATCGGCAGCTGTGGCCTCGTCGCCGACCGTCGGCTCGCGGACCGCGGCGCTCGCGTGCCGACGCTGGTAGCGGCCGGTGTTGAACGGCGGGTCGAGGTACACGAGCGTGAACGAGCCGTCCGCCAGGGTCGGCAGGACGTCGAGGTTGTCGCCGAGGACCACCCGGTCCGGTCCTCGATCGTCGCCGCTGTGCACGGGACCATTCTGGTCCACGCGGCGTCCCGTCCCCGCGGAGCCCGCGGTCCGGGCTCAGCCGCAGGTCACCTGGGAGATCGTCGCGTCGTCCTCCGGCAGCCACGCGCCGCCCGCCCAGACGTCCACCGGTTCACCCGCGCGCAGTGGCGTCGCCACCACGAGGTCGTGCGGACCGGGCAGCGTCGCGACCTCCTCATCCACGGAGAACTGCACGGTCGCCGAGTCGCAGGACGCCTCGGGGGTGACCTCCCACCCGGCGCAACCGTAGTCGACGCAGCCGTCCGGCCACGAGCCGTCGGCGTCCTCGGCGTCGGAGTCGAGCGGGCTCCGGGTCAGCGCCACGGCGTGCTCCGGTGCGGTGGAGCAGGTGACGTCGCGGATGCCGCCCCACTCCTCGGACCCCTGCTCGGTGAGGACGAGCGGTCGCCCGGAGGTCAGCACGACCGTGCGGGTGTCGGTGCGCACGTCGTCACCGCCCTCGGTGGCGGAGAACCCGACCGTGACCCGGGCCGGCCCGTCGCACTCGCTGTCGATCTGCCACGACCAGCAGCCGTCCGCGAAGTCGATCGCTCCGCAGGTCGCATCCCACGTCTCGTCGTCGCCGATGAACGACGCGGTGACCGTGCCGTCGTCCGAGGTCCACGGTGCCTGGTCCCCCGCGTCCGGTGCGTCCTGGTCCGGTGCGTCGTCGTCCGGGCTGCTGTCGTCCGGGACGCTGCCGTCGGGTGCGGTGTCCTGGAGCCCGTACGCGAGCGTCTGTCCGTCGCTCTGCAGCGCACGGACGACCGGGTCGACGGCCGTCGTCGCGCCGACGACGAGCAGGAGCGCGGCGGCACCGGCCGTCACGGCGACGACCGTACGGGTGCGGTGGCGCAACGGCGAACGCTTCGGTGCTGTGTCCGCCACGGCGAACGGCCGCACGGTGGGCAGCCCCCACGCCGCCGCCTCCCAGGCAGCCACGGCTGCGTCCTCGTCGAGCTCCGGGAACGCCGCCCGTGCCCGCGCCGGGACCTCCGTCCGCCGCCACACCGCCGCATCGTCCCGGATCGAGGCCGCGGTCCGGTCAGCGAGCTCGCCCGCCCGCGCGGAGCACACCACCAGCACCGCGATCCCGGCCACGAGCGGCAGGAGTCCGACCACGGCCAGACCACCGAGCGCCGCGACGACGATGACCGCGGCGAGCGCGAGGAGCGCCACCACGAGGCCGATCCACTGGGCGACGCGGAGGCGGCGGGCTGTGGCCGGCACGAAGCCCCGGAACGACCGCGGGACCGGGGCCCAGAAGCGCCAGTCCTCGGGTGCGGGCGGGATCCCCGGTGCGGGCGACCACCCCGGTGCGGGCTCGGCGGCCTGGTGCAGTTCCACCCACTCATCGAAGGGTGTCGGCCACCCGGGAGGCGTCCGGAAGCGGAACGGCGGGGTCGTCTCGTGCTGCACGATCAGACCCTAGCCCGGCGTCCAGCGCGCACACAGGCCCTTCTTCGGGAGGGGCGTAGCGTCTGCTCCATGGCGACACCCGAGGTCCGGAACGACACCGACAAGCAGCAGTACTCCCTCGTCGAGGACGGCGAGGTGATCGGCTTCGCGGCGTACGAGGTCGACGGCGACGAGATCCGCTTCGTCCACACCGAGGTGGACCCCGCGCACCGCGGCGGTGGTCACGCCTCGATCCTCGTCGAGCACGCGCTGGACGACGTCCGCTCGGGGTCCTCGCGTCGGGTCGTCCCGCAGTGCAGCTACGTCGCGGCTTGGATCGAGCGGCACCCGGACTACCAGGAGCTCACGACCCGCTGACGCGGCCCGCGCGTTGCCGGCTCCCGCCAGGACGAGTCGTCAGTACGACCGGTCGTGCGTCCCGGCCCGCACCGCGTGTCGACCGGCGCTGCGCACCGCCGGCACCTTGATGAGGACACTCCCGCTGAGCAGGTCGTGGTCGTCGTCCGCCGGCGTCGGTGCCTCCTTCGGGAGGCGCGACTGCCGTTCGTACTCCGCTTGCGTCTCGTGACGGGTCGGCGCGAACACCTCGTCCATCATCGAGACCACACCGCCGGATCCGCCGCTGCGCGTGGCCTTGTTCGACAGGTCGATCCACCCCACGCGATCGGCGATCCACATCACGACGGCCGCGGCGGCCACCGCCCCCAGGAGGATCAACCAGTTCACGCACACGACGCTACGTCGGCGATCGGACGGGGACATCCGCCGCGCGGAGGATTCTCACGATCCACATGGCTCGTTCTTCAGGACGACACCCACACTGGTCCTGCGGCCGCCCGGAACCCCCCTCTCCGGGCGGCCGACCACGTGCGGCAGGAACCCCACAGTGCCCCCGACCGCCCGGGCGGCCGACCACGTGCGGACCGGGCGGCCGGACGCGTTCCAGCGCTGCGTGCCAGGATGGCTACGTGCTCGACGACGCAGACCGGGACCTCATGCGGGCGTTCGCCCGCTACATCGAGAAGGCGAACGAACTCGCCGCCGCCGAACAGCAGGCGGTGACCACACCGATCGGTGAACGGATCGGCGCCCACCTCGGCGTCGACCCGCAGTCCGTCCCCGTGGTGACCGAGGAGTTCCCCGACCACCGCCTCGTCGACGCCGACATCGCCCTCGAGGAGCTCGCCGGCACCGACCCCGACGCCCTCGTCGGCATCGCGGGCGACGACAGCCGGTTCCACAGCTCGGTCAGCGAGTTCATCGCGAACCCCCACATGCGGTGGGCGCCCGGCCCCGTGAGCTACGCCACCCGGGCCACCGGTGCCGACACCACCCGTCGGGTCGTGTCGTTCGGCCTCCGGTTCCTCACCTTCGACGGCGCTCCGGTCGCGGTCGTGCAGCGGTCCGCCAAACAGGAGTACGGCCGTGGCCGCGCCAGCCTCGAGATCCTCTCCCCCGACCAGGACGCCGCCACCGCGTTCCTCCTCCGCCTCCGTGCCCTGATGATCGAGCGGAGCGTCCTGCGCGGGCAGGTCCTCTCGTTCGTGCAGTCCGAGTACGGGTCCGATGCCGGGGCGACGTTCCTCCGCCGACCCGAGGTCGACGCCGACGACGTCGTCCTCGGCGCGGGCGTGCTCGACGAGGTGGTCGACCACGTCGTGGGGATCGGCGAGCAGCGTGCGGCCCTCCTCGCGGCCGGACAGCACCTCAAGCGCGGTGTGCTCCTCTACGGCCCTCCCGGGACGGGCAAGACGCTCACGATCCGGCACCTCCTCACTCGGACGACCGGGGTCACCGCGATCCTGCTCACCGGCTCGAGCATCGCGGCGATCGGTGCCGCGGCCGAGATCGCCCGGACGTTCCAGCCGTCACTCGTCGTGATGGAGGACATCGACCTCGTCGCGATGGAACGCCACAGCTCCCCGCAGCCGCTGCTGTTCGAGGTGCTCGACGCCCTCGACGGGCTCGACGGCGACGCGGACGTCGCCTTCGTGATGACCACGAACCGGGTGTCCGTGCTCGAACGCGCCCTCGCGGACCGTCCCGGCCGGGTCGACCTCGCCGTGGAGATCCCGCTCCCCGCCCTGCCCGAGCGCGTCCGGCTCTTCCGCCGGTACGCCGGTTCACTGCCCTTCTCCGAGGCCGCCCTCGCCGAGGCGGCCGAGCGTGCCGAGGGCACGACGGGCTCCTTCGCCAAGGAGCTCATGCGTCGGAGCGTCCTCGGTGCGGCCCTGCGCGGTGCCGAGCCCGCCGACGTCGACCTGCGTGCAGCGCTCGACTCGCTGCTCACCGAGCGGAGCGCCCTGACCCGGAAGCTGCTCGGCACGCGCTCCGACGACGACACCGACGACATCGACGAGCCCGACGACGACGAGGAGGACGACGCCGAGCACGAGGTCACCTTCAGTGGCTCGTACGTCGCGCCCGTGAACCAGGCCTTCCTCCGCCCGGGCCAGTCGTCGGGAGGCATCGACCTCGTCCTCCGCGCCCCCGCCGACGACGACGACGCCGACGACGACGACGACGATCAGCCCAGGTCGTAGGTCCGCTGTCCGGCTTCGAACCCCTTCGGCACGACGCCCACGTACCAGTACGTCACCACGTCACCACGCCGGACCGCCTCCGGCGCATCGCTGAGCGGTCGCGCCCGGAGCGTCAGTCCGCCGGGCTCCGGCACGGTGATCGACATCCGCGTCGTGGCCCCGCACGGAGCGTCCGTCCGCCCGAGCACGTCCGCGACGTCGGCCCCGGCCGTCGCGCGGAAGTACTCGCCGTCGACACCGTTGCACGCGAGCAGCAGGTCCCAGTCGCCGGCCGGGACGTTCTCGAGGGTCACCATGCCCTCGCCGGAACCCCCGGCCCCACCGCGACCGTGCTCGGGGTCGGTGATCGCTGTCTCCATCAGCGACGTCCACCGCTGCAGCCCGGACTGTGCGTCGCTCGAGGCGTCGTCCGGCGCACCGTCCGAGCACCCCGCGAGGGCGGTCGCGACGAGGCCGACTCCGACGAGTACCGACAACGGACGGGGTGATCTGCGCACCTGCCGACCCTAGGGGGTGCCGCGCGTGGTCGACAGCCGCCCGATCAGGGGACGCGCTCGAGCCACTCCCGCGTCGCGAACTTCGACGCCACGAGCTCCTGCGCCCGCCGCCGCTCGTCCGCGGTCACGTGCCCCTCGTGCGCCCCGTACAGCTTCGTGAAGGTCGCGATGAGCCGGTCGATGATCTCCGCACGGGTGAGGCCGGTCTGCGAGCGCAGCGGATCGACCCGCTTCGCAGCCGAGGTCGTCCCCTTGTCGCTCATCTTCTCGCGACCGATGCGGAGCACCTGCACCATCTTCTCGCCGTCCATGTCGTAGCTCATGGTGGCGTGGTGCAGGAGCGATCCGGTGCCGAGCCGCTTCTGTGCTGCGCCGCCGATCTTGCCCTTGGTCGACGAGATGTCGTTGAGCGGCTGGTAGTAGGCCTCGATGCCGAGGGACTTCAGCGCCTCGATCACCCACTCGTCGAGGTAGGCGTACGAGTCGGCGAAGGTCATGCCCTGCACGAGGTCGGTCGGCACGTACAGCGAGTACGAGATGATCGCGCCCGCGTCCATGAACATCGCGCCGCCGCCGGAGATCCGACGGACGACCTCGACGCCGTACTTCGCGGCACCCTCGGGGTCGACCTCGTTCTTGAGGGACTGGAACGACCCGATGACGACCGCTGGCTGGTCCCACTCCCAGATGCGCAGGGTCGGGCCGCGGCGTCCGGCCCCGACCTCTTCCGTGAGGACCTGGTCGAGCGCGAGGTGCTCGTTCGGGCTGATCGGCCCCTCGTGGATGATCTCCCAGTCGTACTCACGCCAGGTCGACGCTCGCGAGAGGGCACGGCGGACGGCGACCCCGACGGACTCGGGCGTGAAGCCGAGCAGGACGGCGTCCTCCGGCAGGGCGGCACGCACGGCGGCGGCGATGCCCGCGGCATCGGTCGTGGCCGGCAGACCGTCCACGGCGGCGTCGATGAGCGGCAGCGCGTCGTCCGGTTCGAGGAAGAAGTCCCCGGCGAGACGGAACTGGTCGATCACCCCGTCGACGACCTCGAGGTCGACGACGACCAGCTTGCCTCCCGGGACCTTGTACTCACCGTGCACACCACGAGCCTACGCCGCGTCGGACGGGAGGCGCGGGGCGGCGCCGCTCCGCGCCTCCTGGCCGTCAGCCGGTACCGTCTCAGGACGTGCGCGCGACCGCCCGGTCCAGCCACGCGACCAGGTCCGCGACGACCTCGTCGCGGTTGGTCTCGTTGTAGACCTCGTGCCGCGCCCCCTCGTACACCCGCACGGTGACGTCGGAGAGGCCCCCGCGCCGCCGGTACGCCTGCGCGAGGCGCTCGACCGACCGCGGGCCGCCGAGCGAATCCTCGGAGCCGACCTGCAGCAGCATCGGCAGGTCGTGCGCGATGCCCCGACGCGGGACCCCGAGGAGCCGGAGGGCGTCCCGCAGCCCGAAGAGGCCGATGACGTCTGCCTCGACCGCGAGCGGGTCGGCCGCGACGGCCTCGATGACCGCCCGGTCCCGGGTGAGCCACTCGAACTTCGTCGGCCCCGAGCCCGCGTGCCGGGCGTTCAGGTCGCCGCTGTTCATCCACCCCGGCAACCGGTACGCGCTCGCGGAGAGGACGACCCCGTCGTAGGAGCCGGACGACGTGTTCACGATCCGCTGGGCCATGAGCGAGCCCCACGAGTGGCCGAGCAGCACGAGCGGGACGCCGGGGGTGTCCTCGCGCGCGACGGCGCTCATCTGCTCGACGGCCGCGATCGCGGCCCGCAGGCCCCCGGGGCCGAGCCGTCCGAGCTTGGCGTGGTCGCCGTCCCACTGCGCGAGGCCGGTCCGACCGTGCCCGCGGTGGTCGTTCGCGTGCACGGTCCAGCCCGCGCGGACGAGGTCCTGCGCGAGCGGCTCGTAGCGGAGTCCGTGCTCGCCGACCCCGTGCGCGATCTGCACGATGCCCTTCGGACGCGCCGCACGCCAGGTCGAGTAGACGATCTCGACGCCGTGCGCGTCGGTGAACGAGGCGTCGCCTCGCGCTGCGGAGAAGGTTGGCACGTGAGCATCCTCGCAGACGGGTCGGACGCAGCCAGGTGGCCGCCGGTGTTCACCCGGCGTTCACGCAGCGGGTTCGGAGCAGGCCTAGCGTCTCGCGCATGGACGTCCTCGTCACCGTCGTGCTGGTGATAGTGGTGGCCCTCGTGTTCGACTTCACGAACGGCTTCCACGACACCGCGAACGCCATGGCCACCTCGGTCGCCACGGGTGCCCTCAAGCCCCGCACCGCCGTGCTCATCTCCGCCGTCCTCAACGTGGTCGGCGCGTTCCTGTCCACCGAGGTCGCGAAGACCGTCTCGCAGGGCATCATCCGCGAGGGGCAGGACGGCATCCACATCTCGCCGACCATGATCTTCGCGGGACTCGTCGGCGCCGTCCTCTGGAACCTCGCCACCTGGTACTTCGGCCTCCCGTCGTCCTCGACGCACGCGCTGTTCGGCGGGCTCATCGGCGCGTCGATCATCGGCGCGGGCCTGAACTCGGTCGACTGGGCGACGGTCGTCTCGAAGGTCGTCCTGCCGGCCCTGCTCTCCCCGGTCATCGCGGGCGTCATCGCCCTCGTCGCGACGTACATCGCCTACACGCTGACGAAGAACGCGACCACCCACGGTGCGGCGACGGGCTTCCGGCACGGCCAGACGATCTCGGCGTCGCTCGTGTCGCTCGCCCACGGGACGAACGACGCGCAGAAGACGATGGGCGTCATCACGCTCACGCTCATCGCCGCGAACTACCAGTCCGCCGGCACCGGACCGGCGCTCTGGGTGATCCTGGCGTGCGGCCTCGCGATCGGCCTCGGCACCTACATGGGCGGCTGGCGGATCATGCAGACCGTCGGCAAGAAGATCTCCGACGTGCAGTCCCCGCAGGGCTTCGCGGCGGAGACCAGCTCGGCGGCGACGATCCTCGTGTCCTCGCACCTCGGCTTCGCGCTCTCGACCACCCACGTCACGAGCGGCTCGGTGATCGGCTCCGGCCTCGGCAAGAAGCTCGCCGACGTGCACTGGTCGGTCGTCGGTCGCATCGTCGTCGCGTGGGTGATCACGCTGCCCGCGGCCGCGGTCGTCGGTGCCCTCGCCACCTGGGTCGCGTCGACGTCGACCATCGGGCTCGTCCTGGTCGCGGTGCTCGCCCTGGCCGCAGGCCTCACGTTCTACGCCCTCGCCAAGCGGCGCCCGGTCTCGCACGAGGACATCACCGCGGACGAGGCCGAGCGCGAGCCCGTCGCGGCCCGGAACTGAAGGGGACGACGATGGACATCGACTTCACCAGCATCGGCACCGTCGCGGGGGTCGGCTTCGTGGCCGCGGTCGGCGTGGTGCTCCTCTACACGCTCGGGCTGCGGCTGCTCGGCACCGGCCAACCGATCGACGCCGGCGGCGAGCACACCCAGTACGCGCAGGAGACCCCGCGGTCCGGCCACACGCCCCCGCTCGCGCTGGCGGGTGCCGGGCTGTGCTTCGCGGTCTGCATCGCTGCCGTGCTCTTCGGCATCTGGATGACGATCCCGCAGTTCCACTGAGCGCCGCGCGGGCGCGCGGGCGCGCGGGCGCGCGCGCTTGGTGAGCAGAAAAGGTCGGGTCCGCACGCTGGACCCGACCGTTTCTGCTCACCATGCGTGACGGGAGGCGCGGCTCGCGTGGGCAGACCCGCTCACGCCCGCCGCGCCTCCCGTCCGACGGCCCGGGGCGCGCGGACGCCCGCGCACCCCGCAGGCGCGCCCAGGCGCGCGCTCGGTGAGCAGAAATGGTCGGGTCCGCACGCCGGACCCGACCATTTCTGCTCACCATGCGTGACGGGAGGCGCGGCTCGCGTGGGCAGACCCGCTCACGCCCGTCGCGCCTCCCGTCCGACGGCGCGGGGCGCGCGAACGCCCGCGCACCCCGCAGGCGCGCCCAGGCGCGCACTCGGTGAGCAGAAATGGTCGGGTCCGCACGCCGGACCCGACCATTTCTGCTCACCATGCGGCGCCCGCGCGCGCGCCGGCGCGCGCGCCGGCGCACGGACGCAGCGCCTCAGTGGGCGCTGTAGCCGCCGTCGACCAGGTGGTAGCTGCCGCTGATGAAGGACGCCTTGTCGCTGAGCAGGAACAGCACCAGGGCCGCGACCTCGGCATCGGTGCCGAGTCGCTGCGCCGCGTGCTCGGCCTCGAGCGCGGTGAGCGCCTCGGGCGAGAGCGACGCGCGCACGAGCGGCGTGTCGATGAAGCCCGGGCCGACCGCGTTCGTCCGGACGCCCTGCGCCGTGTACTCGAGGGCGGCGACCTTCGTCAGGCCGACCAGCGCGTGCTTCGACGCCACGTAGGCGGCGTTCTGCGCGATGCCGACCGAGCCGAGCACCGACGACATGTTCACGATCGCGCCACCGCCGGCGGCGACCATCGCGGGGATCTCGTAGCGGAGGCCGTAGAACACCCCGTCGAGGTCCACCGCACGCACGCGGTCCCACGCGGCGACGTCGTACTCGCCGATGGACTGCGGTGCGGCGCCGATGCCGGCGTTGTTCACGGCGAGGTGCAGGGCTCCGTACGTGTCCACGGCGAACTGCACCATGCGCTCGTTGTCGGCGGCGACGGCCGAGTTGGCCTCGAACGCACTCGCGGTCCCGCCGGCTTCCTCGATCGACGTCACGACCCGCTGTGCGGAGTCGAGCTTGATGTCGGTGACGACGACCGTCGCGCCCGCAGCGGCGAGCTCCTTCGCGACGGCCTCGCCGATGCCGCTGCCGCCACCGGTGACGATGGCGACCTTGCCCTCGAACTCGGACATGATTCCTTCTCTCTGGACAACACCTGTTGTTCAACAGCACGATACACCCGAAAACCAGTTCGTTCGCTGAACTAATTTGCTAGGCTAACGACCTGTGACCGACGCCACCGACCTCCGCATCGCGGTGAACCGCCTCTCCCGCACGCTCCGTGCGCAGAAGGCCGACACCACCGTCAGCGATGCCCAGTTCTCCGCGCTCGCCCGACTGCACCGCGACGGCCCGATGACCCTCGCCGAACTCAGCCGGCAGGACGGCGTCACCCCACCGTCGATGACGAAGACGATCGCCGTCCTCGTCGAGCGCGGCCTCGTCTCGAAGGGCGACCACGGCGACGACCGCCGCAAGGTCCTGCTCGGGGCGACCGGTGCCGGTGCCGCGTTCGTCGAGGAGACCCGTCGTCGTCGGGACGGCTGGCTCACCCCGCGGCTCGCCGAGCTCACCGACGCAGAACGGCGGACCCTCGCGGACGCCACCGAGATCATGAGGAGGCTGGCCCAGCAGTGACCGCCATGTTCCGCTCCCTGTCCGGCCGCAACTACCGCGTCTGGTTCGCCGGCGCCCTGGTGTCCAACGTCGGCACCTGGATGCAGCGCACCGCCCAGGACTGGATCGTCCTGACGAAGCTGTCCGACAACGACGCCATCACGGTCGGCATCACGATGGCCCTGCAGTTCGGTCCGCAGCTGCTCCTCCTGCCCCTGACCGGGCTCGCCGCCGACCGGTTCGACCGGCGCAAGATGCTCATGCTGACGCAGGGGTTGATGGGCGCCCTCGGCCTGGGGCTCGGCATCATGGTGTTGACCGACACCGCCACGATCTGGTCGCTCTACGGGTTCGCCCTCGCGCTCGGCATCGTCGCCGCGTTCGACACCCCGATCCGCCAGGCCTTCGTGTCCGACGTCGTGCAGGGCGAGAACGTCGCCAACGCCGTGGCGCTCAACTCGGCCTCCTTCAACGCTGCCAGGCTGATCGGCCCCGCGGTCGCCGGTGTGCTCATCGCGGCGATCGGCTCCGGCTGGGTGTTCGTCATCAACGCCGCCTCGTTCCTGGCCGTGCTCATCGCGCTCCGCTTCGTCGACCCCGCACAGCTCGCCGAGCGGATCCGACCGAAGCGCGGCAAGGGGCAGATCCTCGCGGGCTTCCAGTACGTGCGGACGCGGCCGGACATCATCGTCGTGCTCTGCATGATCTTCGTCGTCGGGACCTTCGGCGTGAACTTCCCGATCTTCACCTCGACCATGGCCCGCGTCGAGTTCCACAAGGGGGCGGGCGAGTTCGGCCTGCTCAACTCGGTCATGGCGATCGGCTCGGTCGCCGGCGCCCTGCTGTCCGCACGCCGCGACCGCCCGCGGATGCGCACGCTCGTCGTCGCCTCCGCCGGGTTCGGCCTGGCATGCGTCGCGGCCGCCGTCGCCCCGACGTACTGGTCGTTCGCGATCGTCCTGGTGTTCGTCGGGCTCGCGTCGCTGACGTTCATGACGACCGCGAACGCCCTCGTCCAGACCACCACGAAGCCCGCGATGCGCGGACGGGTGATGGCCCTCTACATGGCGATCTTCGCGGGCGGCACCCCCATCGGCGCCCCCATCGTCGGCGCCGTCGCCGACGCGTGGGGTCCACGCTGGGCCATCGCCGTCGGCGCGGCATCGGGGTTCGTTGCCCTGGCGATCGCGCTCGTGTGGCTCATCCGGTACGAGCGCTTCCGGGTGCGGTACGACGCGGACACGCGGCTGCACCTGGCGATCACGCACGCGGTGCCGGTCGTGGGGACCCGCGCGTCGCGCGCGGCGCTGCGGCAGGACCTGGAGCGCGACGAGGCGGTCGCGGACCGGTCCAGCGCGGTCTGACGTGACCGCCTGACGGACGGGAGGCGCGGGTCGGCCCCGCACCGCGCCTCCCGTCCGTCGTCACGTCGGTCCAGGGCGCAGTCGGGCACGCGAGTTCGGGCGCGGCTGAGCGCGCGCGTTCAGCACGGCTCAGCGCGCGGGTTCGGGCGCGGCGAAGACGCGTTCGTCAAGGGCCTGCACCACCAGGTCCGCCGCCGCCGCGAGCCGCTCCCCCGCGGCGCGGGCTGCCAGCACCGCGCCGTCGTCGGACACCGACTCGAGGCCCGCCCGGGTGTCCGCGAACGCACGCACCTCGTCGGCGATGCACGACGGCGCCACGTCGGCGAGGCACTCGTCCGCCCGCCGCGCGAGGAACCGCAGCGACCGCGGACTGTGCTCGTCCAGGAGCAGGAACGCCGCGGCGTCCTCCGGCCCGGGCGTGTGGTGGTCGCGGCCGCGCTGGAACGCCTCGCCGGCGCCGCACGCCCGGAGCGCCGTCGTCCAGGACGCACCCGACTCCGGGTCGAGCAGCCCCGACGCGAGCAGGCGCGCCGTGGCCGAACACCGCTGCAGCGCACGGCCGAGCGTGAAGAACTCCCAGACCTCGTCGTGACTCGCATCGGCCTCGACGACCCCGATCGCCAGGGCGCTGCGCTCCCGCACCCACGCCAGGAACCCGTGGGCGCGATCAGGTGCGACCTTGCGGGGCATCCGCGACCGGGTGACGTTGAGGCAGTCCCACAGTTCGGTGGAGACGACCTCACGGGCACGCCGGGCGTTGTCCCGCGCGACCGCGACGGCCGATGCGATGGACGCCGGTTCGTGCCGGTCGAGGGCGAGGGAGTCGATCGTCGAGGCCCGGTCCGGGTCGTTCGCCGGTCCCGCGGCCCCCACGACCGCCCGGAGCTCGGCGGCGACCGCCCGGTCGTGCTCGACCCCGGCGGGCTCACCGCGGGCGACGTACACGTCGAGCATGCGCGCGACGACCTCGGCCCGTTCCACGGCGCTCCCGACGTGGAACACGCTCCCCGCGAGTCGGCTCAGCACGTCGGCTCCTGCATGCCGTGAACCTACTGACCGGGGATTGCGAGGGTGTTTCGTCGCCGCGTCACGGGTGTTGCGGCTCGGCGCGGACCCCGCTGGTGCGCCCGTGCGCCGGGTCCGATCCTGGACGTCCGGCGTGCGTCCCCGGTCCACTCTCCGCGCTCGCTAGACAATCTAACTAGAGCGTCTAGCATTGTGACCATGAGTACCGAGGTGACGACGAGCGCCGCGGGGTTCTGGTACGGCGAGGATTCCCGGGTCGACGCGGTGGACGTGCTGAACGCACTCCGCAGGTACCGGAGCGCCGAGAGCGCGGCACAGCGACGCGCGCGTGAGGCACTGGGCATCGGCGAGAACGCCCTGCTCGCCCTCCGCGCACTCCTCGACGCGGAAGAGGCCGGCCGCACGGTCAACGCGAAGGACCTCGCCGAACACCTCGACATCACCCCGGCGTCGACGTCGGCACTCGTCGACCGGCTCGTGCGGAGCGGGCACGTCGAACGCCACCCGGACCCGAACGACCGTCGCGGCGTCATCCTCACCGCGTCCGGTGGCTCGATGCGCCAGGTGCTCCGGGTGATCGACCAGCTCGACTCCCGCGCGGTCGAGGCGACCGAGCACCTGTCGACCGACGACATGGCCGTCATCGTGTCGTTCCTCGACGAGATGGTCCGCGTCGTGGACGGCGTCGACGTCGCCGGTCGTGGGCACCGCGTCAGCCGGTCCGCGTAGCCTGCTGGCATGGCAGACACGGGCACCGACGGCACCGCGACTCCCGTGCCGCACGACCCCGAGGACGACATGCCCCTGGCGGAGCTCGACGCCCGGGCCCGCGCGGACGCCGCACTCCGTCGGATCCAGGCCGGGGCCGATCCCGCGCGCGAGGCGTTCGACCTCGCCAACACGATGAACGACGAGACCGTGGGTCGCCTGACGAACGCGCTCCGACGGTTCCTCGGACGGGACGGGCGCCGCACGGCCCCGCGTGACGACCTGCGCTAGAACGCCGTGCCGACGGCAGCGATGTCGTCGCCGCCGTGTCCCGCAGCGCTGGCGTCGGCGTAGACCCGGCCCAGTGCGTCGAGCAGGACCGTCGACACCCCCGTGCTGCGCGCGGCGTCGGTGATGAGGCCGATGTCCTTCCGGAGACCGTCGAGCGCGAACTGCGCCGGGAACGATCCCTCGATGATCGACCCGCCCTTGGCGTGCGCGTAGGCCGAGTCGCTGGCGCTGCCGTCGATCGCCTCGAGGAAGAGCGCCGGGTCCAGCCCGAGCGACTTCGCGACCGCGAGCGACTGCCCGGTCGCGGCCGTGATCGACGCGATCCAGGCGTTCGCCGCGAGCTTGAGCGCGGTCCCGGCACCGACCTGGTCCCCCGCACGCACGGTCTTCGCGCCGATCGCGTCGAGCACCGGGTCGATGCGGTCGAGCACGTCCGAGGGTCCGGCGGCGAGCATCGTCAGGGTGCCCTGTTCAGCGGGTGCCTTCGTGCCGAGCATCATCGCCTCGACGAGGGTGATCCCGTACTTCGCGGCGAGCTGCACGACGGTCTCGGTGCCGGCGACGCCGATCGTGGAGCACTGCACCCACACGGCGTCGGTCGGGGCCTCGCCCGCGGAGGCCTCGAGGACGTCCACCACCGCGTCCGTGTCGAAGAGCGTGAGCAGCACGACCTCGGCATCGGCCACCGCTGCACCGGGGTCGTCCGCCACGGTCGCACCCTGCTCACCCAGCGGAGCGGCCTTGTCGGCGCTCCGGTTCCACACGGTCACCGTGTGGCCCTCGCGGAGCAGCGACCCAGCCACCCCGGCACCCATCGCCCCGGTCCCCAGTACCGTCACCCGCACGCGCGTCTCCGTCCCTGCGCCGCACCGTGCGGTCGCCCGTTCGACGGTACGCGCCGTCGGTCAGAGCAGTCCGCGGTCCCGGAGCCACACCGCCGGGTCGACCGCCACCCCACCGTGGAGGACCTCGAAGTGCAGGTGCGACCCGGTCGAGACGCCGGTGTTCCCCACGGCGCCGATGCGCTGCCCCGCCGTCACGGTCTGACCCACCCGGACACCGATCTGGGAGAGGTGCCCGTACCGGGTCTGGGAGCCGTCGGCGTGCTGCAGCAGGACCTGGTTGCCGTACCCGCCGACGACCCCGGCGGACACCACGCGTCCGGACATCGCCGCGACGACGGCCGTCCCCTCGCGCGCGGCGAAGTCG
The DNA here is from genome assembly GCF_044746255.1 of Curtobacterium sp. NPDC086286. NCBI lineage: Bacteria > Bacillati > Actinomycetota > Actinomycetes > Micrococcales > Microbacteriaceae > Curtobacterium > Curtobacterium sp. NPDC086286. Next base: position 239,543 of record NZ_JBIVBW010000002.1, on the reverse strand, counting down.
AGCCCCTGGTGGTTCGTCGAACACGCACCGCAGCCGCTGACCCACCGGGAGCCGAAGCCGCCCGCTGCCGGGATCGTCCCCGCGACGGGCCTGGCCGCCGAGGCGCCGGGAGCTGGCTCGGACGTCGGAGCCGCTGCCGCCCGACGCTCGGGTGCCCGGCCGATCGCGAAGCCGTCCCGCTCGGCGCGGGCGGTCGACGTCGCCGAGGTCGTGTACTCCTGCACGTCGAGCGCGGGGAGCACCGACGTCGCGCTCGCTGCGGTCGCCGTCTGCGGTGTGGCGACGGTGACGAACAGGCACGCGGCGACGGCGGTCGCGGTGAGCGGGACGGCCCGCGCGGACGCGAAGGCGGAGCCGATCGAGCGGAGCGGCAGCGTGATCGCCTGGGTGACGGCATGCCCGAGGGCAGTGGGGCGGATCGCGGGCTGGTCCGTGCGCAGCGTCCGTCGCGACGGCAGGGGTTGGGGGTTCCCTGCGCTGGTGGAGACCGGGGCGGCGGGAGGGGACACCGCCGCCCCGGTGGTCGAGTGGGTGACGGCTCCGGTCGTCACGGTCGGGGACACGACCGGGACGGCCGGCGGGGCCGACGCAGCCCGGCGGGCCGACGGTCTGGCTGCCGGCGGGGTCGACGGCTCGGACGCCGGGGGTGTCGGCGCCGGCGACGCCGCGGGGACGTCGGGATGCCGGAGGCTGGCGGCGCCCGGAACGTCGGCGCCCGGCGTCTCGATGCTCGGAGCGGCGTCGCGCAGCGGCGTGGCGCCGGTGCCGGTGCCGGTGCCGGTCACGGAGGTCGGGTCCGCCGCCGCACGTTCTTCCGCACGGCGAGCACGACGGGTGGGGAGCGGCTCGACCCCGGCCGGGGCGTTCGCCGCGTGGCGAGCGGCGCCCCGCGGGCGCATCGGCAGGCGGTCCGTCGTCGTGGACATCGGCTTCGTCGAGGGCCGGCTCAGGCGCGGACGACGCCGTCGCGGGCGATGCGGTCGAGCTCGGTCACGACGGCGTCCACCACGGCGCGGGTGATCGCGTCAGCGACGGCCTCGACCAGGACGAGCTGCTCCGGAGCCACCGCGTGGGCGGTCGTCGCGGCGACCACGCGCGTCGGGATGGCCTCGATCGCGGCGACGAGCGACGCCGGGACGAACACGGGGCCCTGCGGCTCGGCCGGGGCGGTCATCGGCGAGGTCGGCGCGGGGGCGAACGTGGCCCGGGAGATGGTCGGCGCGCTCGGAGCTGCCGGTGCCGCCGGAGCGGGGTCGGCCGTTCGGCACGGCGGGCGATGGAGTCGAAGAGCGGCGTGGAGGACATGCTGCTTGCCTTCCGATCAGGTGGTCGGGCGTCCCGTTCTCGGGCGGGACGCGGTCGGAGTGTGCCCCTGGGCACGACTCCATTCAACCACCAGTATTTCAGATGTGCAATAGCATGTTTCGTGTATGCGCTCGTCAGTCGGGCTCGACCGCAGCCGTCGGGTCGTCGCGTCGGAGGACCTGCCGCACCCGTTCGACGATCGTCGCCGGCGGGTTGTTGTAGGCGTTCGCGGGTTCCTGTCCGCTGAGCTCCTGGATCGCCGCCATCACTGCGTCCGTCGCGTGGCGACGAGCCCGGCCGGACGAGGCCTCTCCGAAGCCGGAGAGGTCGAGCGGCGTCCCGAACTCGACCGTGACCTTCGCGAGCTTCGGGACGCGCGACCCCACCGGCTGGACGTCCTGGGTGCCGGTGAGGGCGACGGGCACCACGGGTGCACCACTCGTCAGGGCCAGCCAGGCCACTCCGGTGCGGCCCCGGTAGAGGCGGCCGTCGAGGGACCGGGTGCCCTCGGGGTAGATCGCGAACGCATCGCCGGCCCGGAGCCGCTCGAGCCCGAGGTCGAGGGCCTCCTGCGCCGCCGAGCCCGCACCCCGCTCGACACCGATCGCGCCGATGCCCTCGAAGAAGCCCCGCGTCACCGAGCCCCGGAAGCCCTTACCCGTGAAGTACTCCTTCTTCGCGAGGAAGAACACCTTCCGCGGGGCGAGGAGGCCGATCGTCGGGGAGTCGATGAACGAGCGGTGGTTGCTCGCGAGGATCACCGGGCCACGCTTCGGGATGTTCTTCCGACCGATGATCCGCGGCCGCCAGATCATGCGAGCGAGCGGCGCCACGAAGGCACGGCTCAGCGTGGTGTACTTCGACGATCCGGACACACGGGCCTCCTCGTGACGGGAGTCTCCGAGTGTAGTGATCACGACCCCGATCGCATGCCCGCCACGGAATGTGTCGCGATCACTCGGCCGCGGCGACGACGCCGAGCACCGCACGGCCGTAGCGCTCGAGCTTCGCCCCGCCGACGCCGGAGATCTCGGCGAGCTGGTCTTCGTCCGACGGCTTCACCGCCGCGATGCCCCGCAGCGTCGCGTCGTTGAAGACCACGTACGCCGGGACGCCCTGTTCGCGGGCCTGGGCCGCACGCCAGGCGCGCAGGGCCTCGAACAGCCCGAGGGCTTCTTGCGGCATGTCCGTCACGACGGTCCGGCGGTTGCGGGAGGCCCGGGGTGCCTTCACCGGGTCGCGCCGCATCCGGACCTGCACGCGGCCGCCGAGGACGTCGGCGCTCGTCGGGCTCAGGACGACCGTGCCGAACCCGTCGCCGGACACTGCCGCGTAGCCCTGCGCGAGGAGCTGTCGGGCGACGGTGCGCCACTCTGCCTCGCCCAGGTCGCTGCCGATGCCGAACGTGGCGAGGGACTCGTGCCGGAGCTCCTGCACGCGGGGCGACTGCTTGCCGACGAGGATGTCCACGAGGTGCGAGACGCCGTACCGCTGGCCGCGCTCACGGTCGAGCCGGACCACGGTGGAGAGGAACTTCTGCGCCGGGACCGTGCCGTCCCACGACTCGGGCGGGGCGATGCACGTGTCGCAGTTGCCGCACGCTGTGCTCTCCTGCCCGAAGTACGCGAGCAGCCGGACGCGCCGGCACTCGATGGTCTCGCACAGGGCGAGCATCGCGTCGAGGTGCGCGCTGAGCTGCCGACGGTGCGCGGCGTCGCCCTCGGACTGGTCGATCATCCGGCGCTGCTGCACGACGTCGTTCAGGCCGTACGCCAGCCAGGCGGTCGATGGGAGCCCGTCGCGCCCGGCACGACCGGTCTCCTGGTAGTAGCCCTCGACCGACTTCGGCAGGTCGAGGTGTGCCACGAACCGGACGTCCGGCTTGTCGATCCCCATGCCGAACGCGATGGTGGCGACCATCACGACGCCGTCCTCGCGCAGGAAGGCGGACTGGTTCCGTTCCCGCACCTTGGCGTCGAGACCGGCGTGGTAGGGCAGCGCCGGGATCCCCTGCTCGGACAGCGCGGCCGCGGTGCGCTCGACCGAGTTGCGGGAGAGGCAGTACACGATGCCCGCGTCGCCGCTGTGCTCGGTGCGGATGAAGGTGAGGAGCTGCTGCAGCGCCCCGGTCTTCGGTTCGATGCGGTACTGGATGTTCGGCCGGTCGAAGTCGGCGACGAAGTGCGCGGCGTCGTCGAGGCCGAGGCGGGCGGAGATCTCGCGGTGGGTCTGCGGCGTCGCGGTGGCGGTCAGGGCGATGCGCGGCACGGTCGGCCAGCGCTCGTGCAGGACGCTCAGTTCGAGGTAGTCCGGCCGGAAGTCGTGGCCCCACTGGGCGACGCAGTGCGCCTCGTCGATGGCGAACAGGGCGATCTGCGCGCGGTCGAGCAGTGCGCGCGTGGACTCGAGCCGGAGCCGCTCGGGCGCGAGGTAGAGCATGTCGACCTCGCCCGAGACCACGGCGCGTTCGACTCGGGCACGTTCGTCCGGCCCCTGCGTGGAGTTGAGGAACGCGGCCTTGACGCCGTTCGCCGCGAGGGCGTCGACCTGGTCCTGCATGAGCGCGATGAGCGGCGACACGACCACGCCGACGCCGTCCCGCACGAGCGCCGGCACCTGGTAGCAGAGCGACTTGCCACCGCCGGTCGGCATGAGGACGAGTGCGTCGCCCCCGGTGACGATCTGGTCGATGATCGAGGCCTGTTCGCCCCGGAAGTCGTCGTACCCCCACACGCGGTGCAGGACGTCGAGCGCGGCGGCTCGGGAAGCAGACACGGCGGCGGGCGCGGGCGTGGTGCTCATGCCACGAGCCTACGGCCGACCGGCGACACCCACGGCGTTGTCCACAGGTGCTGCGTCCGCCCCGTCGGCCGAGCCGGCCGTCTCGTCGAGGTGGGCCGGGGCGCTCGCCCAGCCCGTGCCTCCTGGACCGAACCAGCGCCCGCCACCCGCCCAGACCGGTGTCGGACCACGGAACCGCGGTGCGGCCGCGCCCGCGAACCGGCGGTCGAGGTGGCGCCACCGCGCGAGCACCTCGACCATGCCCCAGTAGAGCAGCGAGGTACCGAGCGTGACGAGCCAGCCGCCGATGGTCCCGTTGGCGTCCTGCGACGAGAGGTCGATCCTCGACCAGCCCGGCGCCTGCAGCACGAAGATCATGATGTTGTTGAAGGCGTGCTGCAGCACGGTCGCCTCGAGGCCGCCGGTCCGCAGCACGATGATCGCGGCGATGAGGCCGAACGACCCGACGTCGAGGATGCCCCAGACGTTGTAGCCGTTCGGGATGTGCAGCAGGGCGAACACGACGGTCGACACCGCGACGGCGAGGACCGTGCCCACGATGCGGACCGGGATCCACGAGCCGATGGTCTGCATGAGGAAGCCGCGGAAGATGTACTCCTCCGCTGCGCCCTGGAACGGCACGAGCACGATGACGAGCACGAGCGTCGTGGTCAGCGTGCCGAGGGACACCGTCGACTGGCCGATCGCGGCGTGGTTCCAGGCGAAGCCACCGTCCGTCGTGATCATCCCGCCGTCCCAGAAGAGCCCGGTCTGCACGACGAACATGATCGCCGCGACGACGAGCGTCGGGATGAGGCACCAGGCCGTCCAGCCCCAGCGCACCCGGAACCGCGTGGACGACAGGATCCCGGCGGGACCGACGCGCGCGATCTTCACCGCGAGCAGGATGCCCGGCAGCAGGACCACGAGGGACACGAGCGACAGCGACAGCACCACCGGGTCGGTGGGGTCGAGCGCCCCGCTCGCGAGGTCGTTCTGCAAGTCGATGAGCGCCTGTGGCCCCTGGGTCGCGCCGATCGGCACGAAGTACGCGACGGCGATGATCACCTGCGAGACGAAGTACCAGCCGGCGAGGAATGCCAGCGCCACGAGCGGGCGCCACCACCTCCAGCGTGCGTCGACGCGGGGCAGGCGGTGGTAGGGAACGCTCACGCCACGCAGGCTACCGGGCCGGGCAGGATGGGAGCCGTGCTCACCGTCCTCCTCGGCCTGTCCGGCGCGCTCGTCTACGGGTTCGCCGACTTCCTCGGCGGCCTCGCGTCACGTCGTGTCCGTGCGGTGACCGTCGCCGCCGTCGCCGCGGCGGTCGGGATCGTGCCCCTGCTGGTCGGGCTCGTCGTGGTCGGGGGTGCGTTCGGTGCGGAGTCCGTCCTGTGGGGCGCGGTCGCGGGGGCGTCCGGAGGCGTCGGCGTCCTCCTCCTCTACCGCGCGCTGGCGATCGGCCCGATGAGCGTGCTCTCGCCGCTGACCGCCGTCTTCGCCGCCGTCGTGCCCGTCCTGGTGGCGGTGCTGCGCGGGACGGCGCTGTCCGGCCTCGCGGTCGTCGCGCTGGTCGTCGCGGTGGTCGCGGTGGTCCTGGTGGCGGCGGTGCGGGACACGTCGGGTGCGCGGGTGACCGCGGTGGGGCTCGTGACGGCGGCCGTCGCAGGGTGCGGCTTCGGCGGGATCGTGCTCGCGTACGACATGACGCCCTCGGACGCGGGGGTGGCGCCGTTGGTCGTGTCGCGGGTGCTGCAGGCGGTGCTGCTCGGGACGGCGGCGGTCGTGGTGCCGCGGCGGGCCGCGGTCGCGGGGCGGGCCGCGGGGCGGGCCGCGGGGCGGGGCCCGGGAGGCGCGGCAGACCCCGCGAGGTCGGCCGACGCTCCGGGGTCTGCCGCGCCTCCCGGCATCCGTGGTGGCGGACGCTGGCCGGCCCGCCTGGTGTGGACGGTGGTCGCCTGCGGCGTCCTCGACGCCGCAGCGAACGTGTTCATCCAAGCGGGGCTGCACTCGAGTGAGGACCCGGCGACCCTGCCCGTGGTGAGCGTGCTCAACGCGCTGTACCCGATCGGGACGGTCGTGCTCGCCGGGATCGTGCTCCGGGAGCGGCTGACGGCCGTGCAGTGGGCCGGGATCGTGCTGGCGTTCGGCGCCGCGGTGGGGCTGGCGCTCGCGTAGGTCGGGCGCAGCGCCGCACTGGGCGAGTCTCGCCTGCGCGGACAGTTTCGTGCTCGCAGAGCCGCGAAACTGTCCGCGGAGCCGAGACTCGGGGCGGCCGGAGCGGGCGTCAGGCGTCGGGGATGAGCCGCTTGCCGAGCGAGACCGTGCGGTCGTCGGTGTAGCCGAGTGCCTCGTAGAAGCCGATGACCTGCTCGTTGCCGGCCCGGACCTGCAGGTTGAGCTTCGGGGAGCCGAGGTCCGTCAGCAGTCGCTCGAACTCCGCCATGAACGCGCGCCCGAGCCCCGAGCCCTGCAGGTCCGGCTGCACCGCCAGGTAGTTCACCCAGCCGCGGTGCCCGTCGAACCCGGCCATGCCCGCTCCGACGACCGGGTGGGCGGGGTCCTCGGCGTCCTCGGCGACCAGGAACAGCTCGGGCTGCACGGTCAGCTTCCGGGCGATGTCGCGGCGGGGGTCGTTCCACGGCCGGACGAGACCGCAGGCCTGCCACAGGGCGACGACGGCTTCGGTGTCGGCCGGGTCGAACCGGCGGAGGAGGTGCTGCATCACTTCACCGTAACGGTGCTGTGGACAACCTCGTCACGGGGTCGTCGTCGTGATCTGATAGACCTGTCCGACCACCCCATCCGGATCAGGAGCCCCGTGACCGCACACGAGACACTCCCGTCGCGCCGAGACCGCCGCGACGGCGCGGCCGGTGCTGCACGACGGGCACCGCGTCGCCGCCAGACCGTGGGTGGCGCCATCGTCTCGCTCATCGCCGAGCTGCTCATCATCGCGGGCGCCGGCACCGGGCTGTACGTGGTGTGGACGGCGTGGTGGACGGACGTCGTCGCGGTCAACGAGCAGACGAAGCTCGTCGACGGCCTCGGGCAGAAGGACGTCTCGGGGACCGGCACCGAGCACCGCGGGCCCGCTCCCGTGCTCGCCGAGCCGCCGAACGTCACCGACGTCTTCGGCACGATGCAGATCCCCCGGTTCGGCAAGGACTACGAGCGCCCGATCGGCGAGGGCACCGACCGTGAGAAGGTCCTCAACACGATCGGCCTCGGGCACTACCAGGACACCGCGATGCCGGGCGCCGAGGGCAACTTCGCCGTCGCCGGGCACCGGGTGACCTACGGCAAGCCGCTCAACCAGATCGCCGAGCTCAAGACCGGCGACGACGTCGTGGTGCGTGTGACCGATGCGAAGACGAAGTTCGACGTCTGGTACGTCTACAAGGTCACCGACTCGCAGATCGTCACGCCCGACCACGTCGAGACCATCGCCCCGGTGCCGAACAAGCCCGGGGTCGAGCCGACGGCCGACGACCGCTGGCTGACCCTGACCGCGTGCCACCCGATGTGGTCGGCGAAGGAGCGGTACGTCACGCACGCCAAGCTCGACTACTGGATGCCCGCGTCGGAGGGCACCCCGAAGGAACTCTCGGAGACGTCGAAGTGATCTTCCCGTTCGTCTGGCGCATCCTGCCCGGCCCCGCGGCGCTCAAGGTGATCGAGTTGCTCGTGCTCCTCGCGGCGATCGTGTGGGTCCTGTTCACGTTCGTGTTCCCGTGGGTCGCTGCGGACATCCTGCCGCCGCCGGACGGCACGGTGGACGTGTCGCCGTCGCCCTGACGCGCGGGGTTGCGCAGCGTCCTGGATCCGCACCGTGCGAGGTTTCGCTGACGGTGGGACGTCGGGGGCCTCGCACCGAGCGCGGGACCCCGCACGGTGGCGGGGGCGGGGGCGGGTGCGTGCGCGGGGGCGCGTTCGTGCGCGGGCGCGGGCACGGGCACGGGCACGGGCGCGGGCGCGGGCACGGGCGCGGGCGCGGGCTCGTCAGACCGTGGTCGTCACCCGGGATCCGCCGTCGGACGTGCGCCGCACGGCGATGCGCTCCGGGATCCGCTGCTTGAGCTCCTCGACGTGGCTGACGATCCCGACCTGACGGCCGCCCGCCGTCAGGCGCGACAACTGCCCGATCACGTCGTCGAGCGTCTCGGGGTCGAGCGTGCCGAACCCCTCGTCGACGAACAGCGTGCCGAGGGAGACCCCGCCCGCCTCGGCCTGGACGACGTCGGCGAGACCGAGCGCGAGGCACAGCGACACCGTGAAGGTCTCGCCGCCGGACAGGCTGCGGGGGTCGCGCACGGTGTCGGTCGTCTGGTCGTGCACGGCGAGCGCGAGGCCCGTGCGCCGTGCACGTGAGCCGGACTCCCGCTCGTCGGAGGTCTCGAGCGTGAACCGGCCCGCGAGCATCGCCCGCAACCGGTCGTTGGCTGCGGCGACGACGTCCTCGAACCGGCGCATGAGCACGTAGGTGCCGAGGGTGATCCCGGTGGGGTTGGCTGCTGCGACCCCTGCCGCGACGTCGGCGAGCCGCACCACGGCCCGGCTGCGCGCAGAGGTGTCGTCGCGGGCACGAACCGCGGCGTCCAGCTCGGCTGCGCACCGTTCGGACGCGACGGCCTGGTCGACCGCCGACGTGGCAGCGCGGACGGCTGCCTCGGCCGCGGCTGCGGTGGCGTCCCGTGCTGCGCGGGCTCCGTCGAGGTCGAGCGCTGCCGGGTCGTCGTCGGCCGCAGCGACGACCGCCGGTTCGGCGAGTCCCGCGTCGACGACCGCCCGTGCCTGGTCGGCCCGGGCGACCTCGGCCCGGAGTGCTTCGGCGTCCGCTCGGTCGAGGACCCCGGCGCGGGCGGAGGCGACGTCGTCGAACCCCTGCTCGGCGAGGACCCGGTCCACCTCGGCCGCACGTTCGCGGACGTCTGCTGCTGCCGAGTCCGCGCGGCTGTCGGCCTGGAGCACTGCGTCGAGTCGACCGACGAGCGCGTCGAGCGACTCGACCCCCTGGCGCAGGGTCTCCGGCGCACCGTCGAGGTGTTCGGCCACGCGTTCGATCGCGGCCGACACCGCCGACTCGTCCTGCTCGAGGCGCTCGGCATCTGCTGCGGCTGCTCCGGCGAGTACGGCGCGTTCGGCGTCGACCTCGTTCCGCTGCCGTTCGAGGGTGCGCGTTCCCTCGTCGTGTGCGGCCCGCTGCTGTTCGAGGTCGCGCACGCGGACGGCCGCGTCGTGCGCCGCCGTGACGGCTGCGTCGGCCGCAGCCGCGAGGGCGTCGACGGTGTCGTCGTCGACGTCACCGAGGACCTGCACGAGCCGGGTGAGTTCGGCCCGTTCGAGTGCGAGGGCCGTCGCGGCGTCACCGAGGGCGCGCTCGGCACGCCGGGCACGTTCGGCCGCGGCCTCGATCGCTTCGGTCGTGGGGTGGTCGTCCTGCGGTGTCGCGACGACCGGGTGCTCCGTCGCCCCGCACACCGGGCACGGGTCGCCCGGCAGGAGTGCGGCGCCGAGCTCTCCGGCGAGTCCGGCGATGCGGCGCTCCCGCAACTGCTGCTCGACCCGCACGAGCTCGTGGGCGGTGGCGCGGGCGGCGACGACGGTCTGCTCGGCACCCTGCACGCGCCGTTCGGACGCGGCCCGGGCGACGAGGTCGGCCCGGAGTGCACGCACACGCTCGACCTCGAGCCGCGCGGCCTCGGACCCGGCGGCCAGCGCAGCGGCGGCCCGGGCGTCCTCGACGATGCGGGCGCGTTCGCCGGGGCGGGCATCGAGCGCGGTGTCGAGCTCGGCGAGGCGTTCGGTGAGCAGGGTTCCGCGAGCGACGGCGTCGGTGATCGCCCGACGCCTGCCGGGGAGCGCTCGCTCGAGGTCGATGCGGTGCCGGACCGCGGCGAGGCACTCGGTCACGGCGGTCCGCTGGTGGGCGAGGGCGTCTCGGTCGGTCGTCACGCCGTGCAGTGCGCGGAGGGCGTCCGCCGCCGCGGTGGCGTGGTCGGAGCGGGCGCGTGCGGCGTCGAGCCCGTCGGCGACGACCGCGACGCGGGCAGCGCGTTCGCCCGACGCCAGGCGCACGCGGGCCGCGGCGACCCCGTCGGCACCCGCGTCGAGTTCCGCACGACGTGCGACGAGGACGGCGCGGCGGTCGAGTGCGGCTGCACGAGCAGTGACCGACTGCTCGTGCGCCGCCGCAGAAGCGGCCGCGTGCGACGCGGTGGCGCGAGCGGACTCGGCAGCGTCGGCGGTCGCTCGGAGTGCCGCGACGGTCGCGGGGACGTCGGACTCGTCCGGCTCGTCGACACCCGCAGCCTGGGCGAACCGGTTCAGGGCGTCGCGGACCCGGGCGTCGGCGCCCTCGACCTCGGCCAGGACGGCGCGACGGCGGACAGCGAGTTCGTCGGCCGTCCGGTCGTAGACCTGCGTGCCGAACAACGACTGCAGCAGCTTGCGGCGGTCTTCGCCGGGAGACCGCAGGAACCGGGCGAACTCGCCCTGGGGCAGGACGACGGTCTGCAGGAACTGCGCCTTGTCGAGGCCGATGATCCGGGCAATCTCGACCGCGACCTCGGGGATGCGCGAGGACATCGGCTCACCGGCCACGTCGGCCGGCCCGGCGAGGCGGAACAACTGCGCGGAGGCCTGCTGCTTCACGGTGCCGGTCCCCCGCTGCTTCGGGCGCTGGTACTGCGGCGTGCGTCGGATGCGGTAGACACCGGCACCGGTCTCGAACACGAGCTCGACGAAGGGCTCCACCGAGGGGTCGGCGTGCTGGCTGTGCAACCGGTCGTCGCTCGCGTCGGCACCGGCCAGTCCGCCGTAGAGGGCGAACACCACGGCGTCGATGATCGTCGACTTGCCGGAACCCGTCGGCCCTTCGAGCAGGAACACCCCGGAGGCGGCGAGCGCGGCGAAGTCGATCGACACGAGGTCCGGGTAGGGGCCGATCGCGCGGAGTTCGAGCCGATGCAGGTACATCAGCGGTCCCCCTCACGCTGGAGGGCCAGGGCAGCAGCTTCGTACGCCTCGGTCAGGATCGCGCGGTCGTCGTCGTCCGGCACGGTGCCGGTGGCGAACGACACGAAGTCGGCTGCCACCTCGACCGGGTCGGACGTCGCCGTGACCGCATGGGCGGCGGCACGCTCGGAGCGGTCGGCCGGCTCGTGCGTGATGGCGAGGGCGTGGGGGAAGTGGTCCTTCACCCGGGCGTACATCCGTTCCGGGTGGACGGTGTCCGTCACGGCGACGCGGACCCAGGCGTCCGCCGCCGACCGGTGCGCCCCGGACTCGATCTCGTCGATCGTGGCCCGGACGTCGACGAGCCGCCGCGGCACGGGCGCCGGCACGAGCTCGGCCGTCACCTGCCCGGAGTCGTCGAGGTCGACGACCGTGACGGACTTCTGCTGGTGCCGCTCGCCGAACGAGAACGCGAGCGGCGAGCCCGCATACCGCACGCGGTCGCCGTCCCCCACGCGCTGCGGCCCGTGCAGGTGCCCGAGCGCGACGTAGTCGATGCCGTCGAACACGGCACGCGCCACCCGGTCGACCCCGCCGACGCGGATGTCCTGCTCACTGTCGCTCGGTTCGGTCCCGCCGACGAACGCGTGGGCCACGACGACGCTGCGCGTACCGGGTCGCTGGGCGAGATCGGCGCGGACGCGGTCCATCGCCGCACCGACGACGGCCTGGTGCGAGCGGGCGAGCGGCTCGTCGGGCACCGCCGCGAGGGCGTACCGGGTGAGGTCGGGGTGCAGGTACGGGATGCCGTACACCGCGACGGGCCCGTCGGCGTCGTCGATGAGGACCGGGGTGGCGATGCCTGCGGGTTCGGCGAGGATCCGCACCCGCGGGTCCATCACGCCGGCACCGAAGCCGAGTCGTGCGGCGGAGTCGTGGTTGCCCGGGGTGATGACGACCGTGGCCGTCTCGGCCAGCCGTTCGAGCACCCGGGACAGCATCCGGACGGCGTCGACCGGCGGGATGGCACGGTCGTAGACGTCCCCGGCGACGACGACGAGGTCGACCGCACGCGCCCGTGCCTGGTCGACGAGCCAGTCGAGGAAGGCCGCCTGGTGCTCGAGCAGGTCGGCACCCAGCAGTGTGCGGCCGAGGTGCCAGTCGCCGGTGTGCAGGATGCGCATGCGGTCACGGTAGCGCCGGCCGGGGACATCGCCGGGTGCCCCGCGGCGACCTGTGGAGAACTCAGGGCGCGCAGGTCGCGGAGGAGATGCCGAGCAGTGACGTGACCTTCACCTTGACGGTCGGGGTGCTCAGTGCGGTCCAGGTCCCCCCGAGGTTCGTGCGGAGGTTCACCGTGTACGTCGTCCCCAGGTCGAGCAGGCCGCCACCGCTGTAGGGCAGCGACCGCTCGGTCCCCGCGACCGTCGCGACCTGTGTGGTCTGGTAGACGAGGTCGAACGAGTTGGGCGTGACGCCGGTGTACGTCCACGCGATGGTGACGGTGTTGCTGTTCAGCTGCGTGCACGTGAGGGTCGCGACGCTCGTCGCGGTCGCGGCGCCGAACGAGGTGGACGTGACGGTGGTCCGCGACCACGGCCCGGCGACGGCCTCTGCCGGCAGGAGGAACCCGGCCCCGCCCGCGAGCACGAGGACGGCGGCGGCGCCGCCGAGACGGCGGAACCGACGCGCTCGGCGGTCCGCGCGGCGGCGGGTACGGCGGCTCACGACGACGGTGGGGGCCGTGGCGACGCGCGGGACGGAGTCGACCCCCGCCTCCTGGCCGTCACCGGCACCGGCGCTGTCACCCACGCCGACGCCCACGCCGATACCGCCACCGTCACGGACACGCACGCCGCCAGCGCCACCGTCCGGCCCGCCACCCCCGTCGCGCGCCGCATCGTCGTCCGACGAGCGCCCCGCCGGACCGACCAACCGCCGCAGCGATCCGTCGACCGTGCAGAGCGCGAGCACCGCGACCAGACCGAGTGCCAGCATCCCGACCTTGCCCCACTCCCCCGCGCGGAGCCAGACGATCGGCGCACCGACGAACGGGACCCGCAGGAACGCGACTCCGTGGACGGCCGAGGGTTCGACGGGCGTGGAGTCCTGCCGGGGGTTGGCATCGCCCTTCGTGACGATCGTGCCGCGCGGACCGTCCTCGACGTAGCGGTGCATGCGGAGGTGCCCGGGCTGGTCCGGGTCGTCGACGAGCAGGACCTTGCCCATCCGGACGTCACCGGCCGACACCGGGCGGGAGACCACGACGTCGCCGGGGGTGAGCCGCGGCTCCATCGATCCGGTCATCACCGTCGTCGGCTGCCAACCGATGACGGCGGGAGCAGCCGCCCAGAGCGCGAGCCCGAGCAAGGTCGCGACGACGCCGCGGGCGATCGTGGCCACGACGATGCGCCCCCAGTCGACGGCGTCACGGAGCACGTCGTGCGGCGTGGGACCGCCGTGCACTTCGATGCTGACCATGACTGCCTTCGACCGGGGGCGCGTTGTCGGACGGTGACGGACGGGCCCGCATCGGGCTCGGTCCCGGACGTCACGCGGAGGACACGGGAGCGTCGATCACGCTCCCGTGTCGCCGGCTCAGCTGTTCTGGGCTTCCCAGGTGAAGCCGAGGGCCGCGGTGCCGCCCTGCACGGTGTTCGGTGCGGTGCTCGAGACGGTGTAGGTGAAGCGGTAGACGCGCGACTCCGAGCCGCTGCCGGTCGGGGCCCAGCTGCCGACACCCGTGGCGAAGTTGGTCGAGGCCGTGCCGAAGCCCGCGACGGTACCGCTGTAGAGCGTGCCGTTGGTCGACGCCGCGGTGAAGCCGGTGCAGGAGCCGAAGCCGCCGCCCGTGCCCTGCTCGACGGTGAGGTTGATGTTCGACGCGAGGGCGTTCGTCGTGGCCGCGTTCGTGCCGTAGAGCTTCACGGTCGAGGGCAGCGTGCCGGTCGAGGTGACCGTGATGCAGTTCGCACCGGTCGAGCCGGGCTTGAGGCCGGTCGCGTTGAACAGCGCGGTGTTGTTGTCGTCGTCGGTGAGCGCGACGCTGCCGGCCGTCCAGTTGCTGGTCGGGTTGACCGTGGTGGCCGAGAAGGCCGAGTAGGACGCGGTCGAGACGACGACACCCGAGGCCACGAGAGCGGCGGGGATGGCGATCCAGGCGGCGAGACGCGCAGCGCGCGGGGTGACACGGGACATGACGGAGCTCCTGATCCAAAGGGGCGCCGGGGTTCCGCGGTGGTTGGTCGCGACGGCGCCGTGGTTGCTACGACGATCAAGCTACTTGAGCGCCGTGTGGCTCACAAGGGAAGCTACACCCCCACAGTTGGGGGTACTTCAATCGGTGAGATACTTGTTCAATGAGCAGCACGACGGCATACCCGTGCCGTCCCGCCGATCGCGCAGGCGATCACCCTCCCGAGAAGAGCCGCCCGATGACGGACACCACCACCGCGCTCGCGCGACCCCTCGACGCCGCGCAGCTCCCCCCTGCCCCCGTGTCGCCGACCGTCAGCATCCCCGAGGTCGACCCGGACGGCGACGTCGCGACGCTGATGACGGCGTTCCGCGTGCTGCAGATGCAGCACGCGCGCGTCCTGCACCACGAGAGCTCCACCCGCGGGCTGAACGCCACGGACGCCCGGTTCGTGTTCTTCCTCGCGTCCGCCGACGGCGAGGGGATCACGCCGAAGCAGGCCGGCGAGTACCTCGAGCTCTCCACGGGTGCCATGACGAGCCTGATCGACCGGCTCGAGAAGCGCGACCACATCGAGCGTCGCCCGAACCCCGACGACCGCCGCAGCATCCTCCTCCACCTCACCCCGTCCGGGTCCGAGGTGGCGCGCGAGATCGGCGCCGTCTACTCGTCGGCGTTCCGCGAGGTCATCTCCCCCGGCGACCGCGCCGGCCTCGCCGACGCCTTCGACCGGCTCGGCGCTGCGCTCGAACGCCACTCGCGATCGGTCTCCGTCGCGGGGACGATCGCCGGCCTGCAGCCGTGACGAACGGTGTCGGACACCGCGCGTAGCGTTGCCGGCATGACCCCCTCAGAACTCCTCATCGAAGCGTTCTCCCGCGTCCCCGCCACGGTCGAGCGCGCCGTCAGCGGGCTGTCGGAGGACCAGCTGGCCGCACGTCCGGCCGCCGGTGCGAACACCCTCGCCTGGCTCGCGTGGCACATCGCGCGCGGGCAGGACGCCCAGATCGCGGACCTCGCGGGCACCGAGCAGGTGTGGACGGCGGACGGCTGGGTGGAGCGGTTCGGACTGCCGTTCCCCGCCGAGGCGCTCGGCTACGGCATGTCGCGGGACGACGTCGGACGCGTCCGTGCCTCGGCGGACCTGCTGGTCGGCTACCTCCGCGCGGTGCACGACCGCACGGTCGCCTACGTCGGCACGCTCGCGCCGGCGGACTTCGACCCGGTGGTCGACGACGCGTGGGACCCGCCCGTCACGCGGGGCGCGCGACTCGTCAGCATCCTCGACGACTGCACGCAGCACGCCGGGCAGGCCGGGTACGTGCGCGGGTTGCTCTTCTTCAACCGCTGACGCGGTCGTGACGGACGGGAGGCGCGGGGGCCGCGGGGCCCCCCCCCCCCCCCCCGGGGGGGGGGGGGGCGGGGGCCCCCCACCCCCCCCGCCCGGTCCCAGGCCCCGGGATCTGTGGCAGGCCCTTTTGAACAAAGTTAAGCC
>NZ_JBIVBW010000002.1:189062-223799 GCF_044746255.1 Curtobacterium sp. NPDC086286 | reverse complement strand
CCCACACCCGCCGCCCCCCCGGGGGGGGCGGGGCGGGGGGGGGCGCGCGGGGGGGGGGGGGCGCCGGCGGGGGGGGGGGGGCCCCGCGGCCCCCCCGCCTCCCGTCCTGCGTCGGCTCGCGACTACCGCGCGGCGAGCTCCGCGACGATCCCGTCACCGGGGGCGGCGTCGACGAGGTCCGCCTCGATCTCCGCGTGCTCGAGGATGCCCTCGATCTTGCGGCGACGGCTGCGCGGGACGATCGTGACGACGGTGCCCTCCTTGCCGGCACGACCCGTGCGGCCCGAGCGGTGCATGTACGCCTTGTAGTCGTCGGGCGCATCGGCCTGCACGACGAGCGACACGTCGTCCACGTGGATGCCACGGGCGGCGACGTCGGTCGCGACGAGCACGTTCACGCGGCCGCTCGTGAGGAGCTGCAGGTTCCGCTGCCGGCGCGACTGGTTCAGATCGCCGTGGAGCGAGGTCGCGCGGATGCCGGCGTCCTCGAACTGGTCGGCGAGCCGCTCGGCGTAGGCGCGGGTGCGGGCGAACACGATGGTCTTGCCGGCGCCGGCGACGAGCTCCTCGAGGAGCTGGTCCTTCTGGCGCTGCTCGACCACGAGCACGCGGTGGTCGATCGTCGACGAGGCCTGGTCCTCACCGGCGACCTCGTGGACGGACGGCTCGTGCAGGAACTGCTCGACGAGCGACGCGACCTGGGCGTCGAGCGTCGCGCTGAACAGGAGCTTCTGGGCGCGGTTGCCCTCGGGGGTGACCTCGGCCGTGGCGGAGAGGATCTCCTGCACCGGCTCGAGGAACCCGAGGTCGCACATGTGGTCGGCCTCGTCGAGCACGGAGATGACGACCTCACTGAGGTCGAGCGTCCCCTTGTTCATGAGGTCCTGCACGCGCCCCGGGGTGCCGACGATGATGTCGACGCCGCGCTCGAGCGCACCGACCTGGCGGCCGTACGGGACACCGCCGTAGATCTGCGTCGTGAAGAGGCCCACCGAGCGGGCGATCGGCTGCACGGTGCGGTCGATCTGCAGGGCGAGCTCACGCGTCGGCGCGAGGATGAGCGCACGCGGGGCGCGGCCCATCTTGCGCTTCGTGCCGCCGCCGTTCTCCATGAGCTTCTCGACGAGCGGGGCGCCGAAGGCGATGGTCTTGCCGGAGCCCGTGCGGCCACGGCCGAGCACGTCCTTGCCCGCGATCACGTCGGGGATCGTCGCTGCCTGGATCGGGAACGGGCTCGTGGCGCCGAGTTCGGCCAGGGCGCGGGAGATGTTGCCGCCGATGCCGAGGTCGGCGAAGGTCACGCCCTCGACGTCGGCCGCGAGGGTCGCCTCGGCCTGGAGCTTCTCGAGCTTGACGTCGTCGGCGGGGACGAAAGGCTTGCGCTCGGTGTCGTCGCGGTCGAAGCGGCGCGGGGCGCGGTCGTCGCGGTCGAACCGGCGCGGGGCGCGGTCGTCACGGTCGAAGTTCCGGCGCGGACGGTCGTCGGCGTCACGGCGGGGAGCGCGGTCGTCGCGGTCGAAGCGACGGGGAGCGCGGTCGTCGCGGTCGAACCGGCGGGGCGCACGGTCGTCACGGTCGAACCGGCGCGGGGCGCGGTCGTCGTCACGGCGGGGCGCACGATCGTCGCGGTCGAAGCGACGGGGCGCACGGTCGTCACGGTCGAACCGGCGCGGGGCGCGGTCGTCGTCACGGCGGGGCGCACGATCGTCGCGGTCGAACCGGCGGGGCGCACGGTCGTCACGGTCGAACCGGCGCGGAGCGCGGTCGTCGTCACGACGGGGAGCGCGGTCGTCGCGGTCGAAGCGACGCGGGGCACGATCGTCGCGGTCGAAGCGACGCGGGGCACGGTCGTCGCGGTCGAAGCGACGCGGGGCACGGTCGTCGCGGTCGAACGAGCGACGCGGACGGTCGTCGTTGTTGTCACGACGGGGCGCACGGTCGTCGCGGTCGAAGCGACGGGGAGCGCGGTCATCGCGGTCGAAGCGACGGCCGCCACGGTCATCACGCTGCGGGCGGCCCTGGCCACCGTCGCGCGGCTCCCAGTTCGGACGGCTCGGGCGCTCGCCCTGCGCCGCACGGCCGCGACGCTCCTCGGCGTCCCAACGCTGCTTCTGCCGCGGAGCGGACGGGTCGGCGGCGCGGAAACCGCGGTGCTTGCTGCTGCGAGCGGCGGGGGTGCCGTTCGGGTGACGGACACGGTCGGAGGCGCGGTTGTCCGCGCCGCCCTTGTTGTACGGGGCCATGGCTACTTTCTCGGGGTGCAGACGTACCGCAGCGCCCGGCAGCGACATCGGCGGGGGCTTGCGTGCGGAGAGGGGGTTCTTCCCGTCGCGGATCGACGTGAATCCAGCCCTCGAGCAACACACACCCAAACGAAAACTCCGTGATCGCAATGTCACGGCGTCGAAGGCCGACCGAGTGAGTCTACGCGATCGGACCGTCGCTGGCCAGCCCACCGCCGGGCCGGGGCTGCGAGACGGGGGCGATCCGTGCCTCCTGGACCGTTCGCGGGTCAGGACTCGGCGAGCCGCTGCCGCTGCTCGGCCACGTCGAAGTCCGCTGCGGGCCAGGTGAGCTGCATGTCCTCGAGCGTGCGGAGCAGGAGCTGCTGCACGGCGAGCCGGGCGTACCACTTGCGGTTCGCCGGGATGACGTACCAGGGGTTCGTCGCGGTCGAGGTGCGGTCGAACACCGTCTGGTACGCGTCCTGGTAGTCGTCCCAGAGCAGGCGCTCGTCGATGTCGCCGGGGTTGAACTTCCAGTGCTTGTCGGGTCGGTCGAGGCGCTCACCGAGTCGTTCGCGCTGCTCGTCCTTCGAGATGTGGAGCATGACCTTGACGAGGCTCGTACCAGACGCGGCGAGCTCGTCCTCGAAGTCGACGATGGCTCCGTAGCGGCGCTCGATCTCCTCCGGCGGGGCGAACGCGCGGACCTTCTGGATGAGGACGTCCTCGTAGTGGGAGCGGTCGAAGACGCCGAGCTGGCCGGCGCCCGGGAGCTGTCGCTCGATGCGCCAGAGGAAGTCGTGCTCGCGTTCCTCGGCGTTCGGCGCCTTGAAGCCGGCGTAGTGCACGCCGTTCGGGTCCACCGCGCCGACGACGTGCGAGACGATCCCGCCCTTGCCCGCGGTGTCCATCGCCTGGAGGACGAGGAGTACACGGCGCTGGTCACCGGCGGTCGAGGCCGCCCAGAGTCGCTCCTGCAGCGCGGACAGTCGGGAGGCCCCGGCGGCGAGCGCCTCGAGCCCGTCGATCTTCCGCCCCGGGAACCCCGGGGTGCCGTCGGGGTCGACCCGGTCGAGGCGGAACCCCTCCTCGACGCGGAGCAGTGGTTCGGGGTCGGCGTTCCAGGCCTTGCGACGGCTCACGGGTCCTCCTGCGGGGTCGTCACCATCCTGGCACCGCCGGACGGGTTCGTCCGGCGGTGGTCCTCGGGTCGGAGGAGGGGACGGTCGGTTCCTCCCGTGGGTGGACGACGGCGTGCGGGGACCGGGTTACCGTTGATCCGATGAGGTCAGGCTGTCGCACGCTGCTCGCGCTCGTCGCCGCGGTCGTGGCGCTCGGCGCGGTCGCGTCGTGCAGCACGGACCCGGTCGGTGACGAGAACCGCACGGTGACCGCCGGACCCGTGATCTACCCGCTGTCGCTCCGGTACCACGGCATCGACGTCGTCGCCGACGTGCCGTACGGGTCGGACGCGCTGCAGCGGCTCGACGTGTGCCTGCCGGCGGACAGTGCACCGGACACCACGAGGACCCCGACGCCGACGCCGGGCGGGACGGCTTCCGCGACGGCGGACGAGGTCGGGGCCGACGCGGGCGGGGACGGGAGTGCGAGTGGTGCCGGGACTGCCGGGACTACCGCGGCCGGCATCGCCGCTGCGGGGGCCGGGGCAGCCGCCGACGGGAACGGTGCCGGTGCTGGTGCTGGTGCCGGTGCCGGCGACGCTGCCGTCGCCGAGGCGGCCAGCGGCACGCGTCCCGCCGTCCTGATGATCCACGGCGGGAGCTGGTCCCACGGCGACAAGGCCACCGCGGCGTACCGATCGGTGTGCAAGTACCTGGCCTCCGAGGGCTTCGTCACCTTCAACGTCGACTACCGGCTCGCCCCGACGGACCCGTTCCCGGCCGGGCTGGACGACGTCCGACGGGCACTCGACTGGGTGTTCCGTCCGACGACGCTGTCCACCTACGACGTCGACAGCAAGCGGGTCGGGGTGTTCGGGGGCAGCGCCGGTGGGAACCTCGCGGCGATGCTCGCCGTGACGGACCACGACTCGACCGCCTACGCCGAGGGGGACCGGATCCGGGCCGTCGTCGACCTGAGCGGCCCCACGAACCTGACGACCCGCTCGACCGAGGCCGACGGCGTCTCCGCCGCGTTCCAGCGGAAGCAGTTGCTGTACCTCGGTTGCCGGACCTACTCGGACTGTCCGGCCGCGACCCGGGCGTCGCCGGAGTACCACGTGACCTCGGACACGGCGCCGTTCTTCATCGGCCACTCCACCGACGAGTTCATCCCGCTGTGGGAGTCGCAGGAGTTCGCGGCGACGCTCCGACGACATGACGTGCCGGTGACGTTCGTCGCGGTCGAGGGGTCGGCGCACTCCATCGCGCAGCTCGACGAGGCGATGAGCAAGCGCGTGGCGAGCTTCCTGCGGGAGCACCTGGACTGAGGCGCGGCCGCGGGCCGCGCGTGGCTGGTGGCCGCCGCGGCCCCGAGTCTCGGTTCGGCGGACGTTCCTCGGGCGGTGCGGACGCGAAAGTGTCCGCGGGGCCGAGACTCGGGCACCGGCACCGGCACCGGCCGCACGTGCCCCGGCCGGGTGGCACCCGGAGTCGGGACTGCCGCCCGGCGCCCGCGCACCGCAGACTTCGGGGGTGACCGACACCTCGATGCGCCCTGCACACGCGACTGCCTCCCGCTGGGAGCGGCACTCCTCGCTGCAGACGTTCGCCGAACTCCTGCTCGGTCTGTCGTTCACCGCCGCGGTTGCCTTCGGCGGGTACGCGGCCGTGACCGGACGGATGACCGTGCTGTCGCAGGGCGCCGGCGTGGTGTTCCTCGTGACGCTGACGTGCGTCCTCGTGTCGTGGTTCCGTGCCGTCGAGCGCGAGGAGGCACCCGTGGCGGCGCCGGCAGCCTCCGTCGTCGACCCGATCTCGGCGATCGACGCGGAGTACCGCCGCTAGTCCTCCCCCGCCGCGACATCCCCCGCAGCGGCCTCACGCGCAGCGGCATCCCCCGCAGTGGCCTCACGCGCAGTGGCCTCACGCGCAGTGGCCTCCCCCGCCGCGGCCTCGCGCGCCGCCCGCCGGTCGGCCCGCCGCTCGAAGAGCCCCTCGACGAGGGCGTACAGCGACGGCAGCACCACGAGGGTGAGCAGCGTCGACGACACCAGCCCGCCGATGACCACGAGCGCGAGCGGCTGCGAGATGAACCCGGACCGGCCGGTCAGCCCGACGGCCATCGGGAGCAGCGCGAAGATCGTCGCCAGGGCGGTCATCAGGATCGGCCGGAGTCGTCTGGTCGCACCCTCGATCAGGGCATCGTGCACGCGGAGCCCCCGGCGCCGGTACTGGTTGACGAGGTCGATGAGGACGATCGCGTTCGTCACCACGATGCCGACGAGCATGAGCAGGCCGATCAGTGACGCCACACCGAGCGGGATCCCCGTCACGATCTGCAGGAGCAGCGCGCCGGTGACCGCGAACGGCACCGACACGAGCAGCAGCAGCGGCTGCCGCAGGCTCCGGAACGTGGCGACCATGATCACGTAGACGATCAGGACCGCGACGAGCATGGCCAACAGGAGCTGGCTGAACGCCGACGACTGGCTCGAGGCGACACCGCCGATCTCGGCGGATGCGCCACGCGGCAGGTCGAGCGCGTCGACGGCCGCGGTCACGTTCTGCACGGCGGCGCCGAGGTTCGTCGAGTCCGGGGTCACCGTGATCGTGGCCGTCCGGACGGCGTTCGACGTCGTGATGGACGTCGGCCCCTCGGACTGCTCGACGGTCGCCAGGTCGGACAGCGGCACCGACCCGGTCGAGGTGGGGACGGACAGCGACCGCAGTGCTGCGACGGTCATCGGGGGCTCGGGGTCGGCGATGTACACGTCGAGCGTCGCGTCGTCGATCTCGATCGTGCCGGTGTCGCGGGGCGAGACCGCGGCGGCGACGATCCCGCCGACCTGCGTCTCGGTCAGCCCGCGCTCGGCGGCCGCCTGCCGGTCGACCCGGACGGCGAGGTACGGCTCGGACGCCGACAGGTTGCTCGTCGCGCCGGTCGTGCCGTCGACCTTCCGCATCTCGCGCAGCACCGACGCCGCCGCGGTCCGGAGCTCTGCCTGCGTCGGCGCGGTGACGTCGACCTCGATGTCGCTCGAGCCGCCGAACCCGCCACCGGCCGACGAGAGGCTGACCTCGCCGACGCCGTCGATCCGGTCGATGCGGTCGCGCGCGGTGGACTGGATGGTGGTCTGGTCGTCGCCGGCGTCCGTCGTCACGTTGTACTGCACGGAGGCCGACGCCCCGCCTCCGAAGGCCGCCTGGATCGACTGCCCGCTCGTCCCGATGGTGGTCTGCACGGTCTGCACACCCTGGACACCGCGGAGCACGCGCTCCACCTCCTGCGCCGCGTCGGACTGCTCGTCGAGGCTCGTCCCCGGCTCGAGGTCCTGCGTGACCGTGAAGGTGTTCTGCCCCGAGTCGCCGAGGTAGTTCGTCTTGACGAACGGCACGGCGGCCGCGGTGCCGCCGAGCACGAGGACCGCCAGGACCACCACGAGCGCCGGACGGCCGATGGCCCAGCGGAGCACCGGCTGGTACCCGCGCCGGAGCCGGTCGGACGTCCCGGCGTCGTGCAGGTCCTCGGCGGACGACAGCGCGGTGGTCGCAGCGGACCCGTCGGCAGCAGCGCCACCGGCAGCAGCGTCACCGGCAGCAGCGCCACCGGCTCCACGGGCGGCGGCGCCACCAGCGGCGGCGCCACCGGCGGCAGGTGTCCGGAGGAACCAGTACGCGAGCACCGGGACGATCGTCAGCGACACCAGCAGCGACGCCACGAGCGCCATCGTGACGGTCAGGGCGAACGGCCGGAACAGCTCGCCGACGAGCTCCGCGACGAACGCGACCGGCAGGAAGACGGCGACGGTGGTGAGGGTCGACGCGGTGACGGCGCCGGCCACCTCGCGGACGGCGTCGAGCACCGCCCGGGTCCGGTCCACCCCGGGTTGCAGGTGCCGCTTGATGTTCTCGATGACCACGATCGAGTCGTCCACCACGCGTCCGATCGCGATGGTGAGCGCGGCGAGCGTGATGACGTTCAGCGTGTACCCGGTCGCCCGCATGCCGATCGCGGCGAGGAGCACCGAGGTCGGGATCGAGATCGCGGTGACGATCGTCGACCGCACCGACAGCAGGAACAGCAGGATCACGACGACGGCGAACCCGAGGCCGAGGAGCCCCTCTTCGGCGAGGGAGTCGATCGACTGCTGGATGTAGGGCGCCTGGTCGAACACGACGGTGAACCGGGGGTCGCCGGCGACCTTCGCCTCGATGCCGGGGAGGGCGTCGCGGACCGTCTTCGAGACGTCGACGGTGTTCGCTTCCTGCGTCTTGGTGATCGCGATGGTCAGTGCCGTCTCGCCGTTCACGCGGCTGATCGAGGTGCGCGGCGACTCCTCGATCACGACCTTCGCCACGTCGCCGATGGTGGTCGGCGTCGTCGCGGCGGCCCCGGCACCGGCGGTCGCACTGGAGGCGCTGCCCGCCCCCGCCGCACCGCCCGCCGCCGTCCCACTGGTCGCGTCCGCCGACCCGGTCGCGCCCGCCGACCCGGTCGCGCCCGCCGACCCGGTCGCGCCCGCCGACCCGGTCGCGCCCGCCCCGTCGGCTCCAGAGCTGCCGGAGGATCCCGCCCCGGACGAGGACCCGCCGCTCGACGCGACGGTCAACGGCAGCCCCTCGATGTCCTTGATCGACGCGATCCGCTCCCCCGTCTGCACCGACAGCGTCGTGCCGTCCTGGGTGATCGTGCCACCGGGCACGAGCGTCCCGTTGTCGTCGAGTGCGTCCGCGATGGACTGCGTGCTCAGACCCCGCGACGCCAGCTCGTCGGTGTCCGGGGTGATCACGACGCGGCGCCCCGGGTTGCCGAAGACGTCGGCCTGCCGGACCCCGTCGAGCTTCTCGATGTCGGGGATCGCCGTGGCGTTCAGCCGGTCGACCAGCTGTTCCTGGTCGCCCTTCCCCGTGACGGCGAGCTGCAGCACGGGCAGGTCGTCGAAGGAGCCGGTGACGATCTGCGTCTGCACGGTGTCCGGGAGCGACAGGGCGTTCACCGCGGTCTGGATCTTGTCCTCGGCGCTGGCGAGGTTCGATCCGTAGTCGAACGACGCCGAGACGACGCTCTGCCCGGTCGACGACGTCGCGGTGGTCGACTCGAGGTTCGGCACGACCTGGATCGCCTGCTCGATCTTCGTCGACACGTCGTTCGACACGACCTCGGGCGTGGCGCCGGGGTACGCGCTGACGATGGCGACCTGCGGGAACTGGACGCTGGGGATGAGCTCCTGCTTGAGGCTCGTCAGCGCGATGCCGCCGAACACCGCGACGACGACGGTGACGAGCGCGATGAGCGCCCGGTTGCGGAGGCTGAAGACCGAGAGGAGGTGCACACCCTGATCCTTGCAGGGCGTCCCTCGACGCGCTCAGCCGCCGAGGAGCAGGTACGCGCCGAGCACGCCCACGGTCCCGAGCACACCCGTGGCGAGCGCCACGATCCGGCCGAGCGGGGTCCGTGCGGTCACGACCGCCACGACGAGGACCGACAGGCCGACGACGATCTCGACCACCCAGGTCACCGGCCCCGTGGTGTCCGCGACCTGCAGCAGGGCCCGGACGCCCTCGCCGACCAGCACGGCGGCGGTCGCCCCGAGCGCTGCCCCACGCCACCCGACGTCCCGGGACCGGAGTGCCACCGCGACCGCACCCGCGAGCACCCCGGCGGGGATGCCCATCAGGACCCAGAAGTTCGTGATCGACAGCACGTCCGGGTAGCCGCGCAGGTTCGTCGTCGCCCAGTACCCCACGTGCATGAGCTCGAGGAGCACGACGCCGAGCACCATCGCGGCCGGTGACGCCCAGCGCCCCGACCGCACACCGGCGAGCAGGCACAGCGCAGCCGCCACGACGAACCAGGGTCCGGCGGAGTTCGCGACGGAGGAGAGTCCGGGCACCGCCTGCCCGAACGAGGTCAGCACCCCGGCGAGCAGTGCCCCCGTGAGCGCCATCGAGACCCGGGCGGCGGCGGGCACCGCGTGGGTCGGAGCGGGCGCCGGACGGGCCGTCGTGCCGGCGTGCATGGTCGTCTCCATGGGACCAGGATCCCGGTGGCCGGGCGTCGCACGCATCACTCCGCAGAGCCAGATCGCACGAGGAGCGTCACCCCGGAGGATGACACTGCCGAGCGAGGCGGGCGCGTCACACCACCGCGGCGAGCGACCCCCGCACGCCGGCGGCGTCGCCACCGATCCGCGCCCACGACCGTTCGAGCACGTCGACGAGCCGCACCCGGTCGGCCGGGGACATCGTGAACGGCACCCGCAGGAACCGCTCGAACCCGCCGTCCGGCCCGAAGACCCCGCCGGACGCCAGCACGACGCCCTCGGCGCGTGCGGCGAGCACCAGCGCGCTCGACACCGGGCGCCCGAGCCCGACCCACGTCGTCAACCCGCCCGCCGGCGACGGCACGTCCCACTCCGGGAGCCGCGCGCGCAACGCACCCACGACGTCGTCGCGACCCTGGCGCAGGTACTCGCGCCGCGCCTCCAGGACCGCCGCCGTCCGCGGGACGAGCTCCCGCGCGACCAACTGGTCGAGCACGGGCGTGCCGAGGTCGCCCGTCGGCCGGGCGAGGAGCAGCCGCTGCAGGAGCGCCGGTGCGGCGCGGATCCAACCGATCCGCAGGCCGCCCCAGAACACCTTGTCGGCCGACCCGATCATCACGACCGATGCCCCGGACGGGTCGGCCGCTGCCAGCGGCAGGGACGGCGAGCCCTCGATCCGCAGCTCGCCCATGGTCTCGTCCGCGATGACCGTCGTCCCGGTCGACGCAGCGACGGACAGCAGGAGCTCCCGGGTGGACGCGGACATCGTCGCTCCGGTGGGGTTGTGCAGCTCGGGCATGACGTACGCGACCGCCGGCGCCGTGCGGCGCATCGTGGTCTCGAGCGCCGTGGCGTCCCACCCGGTCCGCGCGTCGACGGGCACGCCGACGAGTCGACCGCCGACCTCGCGGAAGGCCTCGTGCGCGTGCGGGTAGGTCGGGGACTCGACGAGGACGGCGTCGCCCCGGCGGACGAGCACCCGGGCGAGCAGGGCGATCGCGTGCTGCGCCCCGATCGTCACGACGACCTGGGACGGGTCGGTGGGCAGGCCGCGTTCGGTGTACCGCTCGGCGATCGCCGCGCGCAGCCCGGGGTCCCCGACGGTGTCGTACCCGATGCCGGCGAGCGCCGCGGGCACGTGCCGCACCGCGCGCTCGACCGCCTCGGCGATCCCGGGAGCCGCGTGCAGTGCGGCCTTGCGGAGGTCGAGCAGGTCGTCGTCGACGACACCGCCGAGCCGTTCCGGGTCCGGTCGGCCGATCAGCCCGGCCGGGAGCCGGACCACGCTGCCGGACCCCCGGAGCGACACCACGAAGCCGTCGGACCGGAGCCTCGAGTACGCGTTCGCGACGGTGGTGCGCGAGACGCCCAGCGCGGTGGCGAGGCCGCGCTCGGCGGGCAGCCGCACGCCCTGCGGGATCCGGCCGTCGATGACGAGCACGCGCAGCGCGTCGGACAGCGCCTCGTACGCGGGGGCGTCGGTACCGGCGCGCCAGTCGGTGAGGAGGAGCGCTGCGGATCGGGCACTGAGCAGGACCGGGGTCATGGATCCACGGTAGCGGAATTGGCTCTCGACCCGCAGTCCAATCTCCACGACGATCGAGCCATGCCCCGCTCGACCGCCCTCACGCTCCGCTTCGTCCAGCTCTTCGTGGGCCTGTTCCTCTACGGCGCCTCGACGGCACTGCAGGTGCGTGCGGTCGTCGGGGTCTCGTCGTGGACGGTCCTCACGGAGGGGCTCGAGAACGTGGTGCCGTGGTCCTTCGGCGTCATCACCGTGGTGTCGAGCGGCGTCATCCTGCTGTTCTGGATCCCGCTCCGCCAGAAGCCGGGCATCGGGACGCTGCTCAACGCCCTGGCGATCGGACCGAGCGCCGACCTCGTGCTCTGGCTCGTCCCGACGCCGTCGGAACTCGTCGGCCGGGTCCTCCTGTTCGTCGCCGGGCTGGTGCTCCTGGCGGTCGCCACCGCGTTCTACATCGGCGCCGGCTTCGGCACGGGCGCTCGTGACGGCCTGATGGTCGGCCTGCACGAGCGCCTCGGCTGGCCGGTGTGGGTGGCGCGGACCGTCATCGAGGTCTCGGTCGTGATCGTCGGCTGGTTCCTCGGCGGCGACGTCGGAGCCGGCACCGTGGTCGCGGCGTTCGCGATCGGTCCGATGGTGCAGCCGCTCATGCCGGTCTTCCGCCGGTTCCCGTGGAGCCCGGAACGGACGCGTGCCGCCACACCGGTCCAGGAGGCGCGGGTCGCCGCCGCCTCGGAGGTCGCCTAGAGCCCTTGCGTGCGGCCAGGTCGCGATATAACGTGTCTGCCACAGACGCGATACATCGCGAGTTCGAGGAGGCAACATGGCCCAGGAGAAGTGGCTCGTCGAGGAGCCGAAGGTGATCGACACCGGGATCGTCCGCCGCTTGCGCGTGGGCCTCGCCGGAGGACAGGTGGACGTCGTCGCGCACGACGAGCCGACCGCCCGCGTCGAGGTGCACAGCGTGTCCGGCAAGCCGATGAAGATCGAGCTCGACGGCGACACGCTCACGATCGACCACCCGCAGGTCCGGTGGGACGACCCGATCGGCTTCCTGAAGTCGTTCCGCGGCAAGGCCCACGCCGACGTCAGCGTCCTCGTGCCCCGCGACGCCATCGTCACCCTCGGCGTCGTCTCGGCCGGGGCCCTGCTGTCCGGCACGAACCGCGGCGCCACGCTCAACACGGTGTCCGGCGACCTCGTCGTCGACGACGTCGCGGGTGACGTCACCGTGAACGCGGTGTCCGGCACGACGACCATCCGCGAGCTCGACGGCGCCCTGACGGTCCACACCGTGTCCGGCGACGTCGTGGCGACCGGGGCGATCCCGCGGTTCTCGGCCGACGGGGTGAACGCCGACGTGGTGCTCGACCTGCACGGCACCCCCGACCAGGCCCGCGTCAACACGGTGTCCGGTGCGGTGAGCGTCCGACTCGAGGACGGCGTGCCCTACCAGTGCACCGTCAGCACCGCCTCGGGCAAGCTGCAGTTCGACGACTCGGAGATCCGCGGCGTGCGGGGGTCCTACGTCAAGCAGGGCGGCGAGCTGTCCGGGCAGTGGCTCGACCTCAAGGTGAACTCGGTGTCCGGCGACATCGCGGTCCTGCACGCCCCACCCGTCGCGGAGCCGACGGCACCGACGACGCCGACCGCGCCGGCTGCACCGACCACGCCCGCGGCCCCGGTGAACGACGGCGAGGTGCCCGAATGAGCCCCGTCTTCGCGCACGGCCACCTGCGCCTCTACCTGCTCGTGCTGCTGGCGGACCACCCGATGCACGGGTACGAGGTCATCCAGGCCCTCGGCGACCGCTTCGGCGGCACCTACGTCCCGAGCGCCGGCACCGTGTACCCGCGGCTCGCCAAGCTCGAGGAAGAGGGGCTCGTCACGAAGTCCGCGGACGGCCGGAAGACCGTCTACGCCATCACCGACGCGGGCCGTGCCGAGCTCGACGCCCGTGCCGACGAGATCGCCGCGGTCGAGAACGGCGTCAACGACTCGGTGAAGTCCCTGGCCGACGGCGTCCGCGCCTCGGTGGGCGAGGCGATGCGGTCCCTCCGTGCCGACCTCGCGGCGAGCGCGCAGGCACCGCGCGGCCGGACCGCCGACGAGCCCGTGGACGTCCCGTCCGAGGGCGCCCGCGCCCTGCGCGAGGTCGAGATGGTCCTGTCGTCGTTCCGGCAGCAGGTCCGCGCGGACCTCCGCCGTCGGGCGACCCGCGGCACGCTCGGTCCGGACACGGTCACGCGTCTGCGCGACGGCCTGGAGGCGCTGCGCAAGTCCCTCTGACGAGCGGCGGCCGACAGACGGTGACGACCCGCGCCTCCAGGCAGTCCGCCAGGAGGCGCGGGTCGTCCGTCACAGACCGCGGTCGGCCAGGGCGTGCATCGCGTCCCGCAGGGCCCGCGCGGCACCCGCGCCCGCCCACTCGTAGGCGTGCGTGAACCGTTCGTCCTGCACGTACATGTCACCGAGCGTGCGGAACCGGTCGGCGGTGAGCTCGGCCGGGGGCGTCGCCTCGGCGAGCCAGGCGAACTGGCGCCGCGCGAGTGCCGTGCCGGCCTCCGACGCCGGACCCGCGCCCGACGCGGCGAGCGCTGCGGCGTCCTGCGCGATCGCCCGCTGTTCCGCCTGGAAGGCCTCCTTCGCGGCGGGGTCCTTCGACTCCCACCAGCGTGCGCCTCGGTCCCAGGCCGCGGGCCCCCAGCGCTCCTCGACCTCCTGCCGGAAGCGCGTCTGGTCGAACCCGTCGAACGTGTCGGTGGCGTTCATGTCCTGTCCTTCCTCGATCCTCGTGATGGTGGTCCGCACGGCCGCGAGCTGCCGCGCGAGCCGGTCGCGCTCGCGTTCGAGCCACGCGACGTGCGCCGTGAGGGCCGTGACGTCGTCCTGCTCGCCGTCGAGGACCCGGCCGACGTCGGCCAGCCCGAGTCCGAGCCCGCGCAGCAGGAGGATCCGTTGCAGCCGGACCAGCGCGCGGTCGTCGTAGCGTCGGAGCCCGCCCTCGCCGACCGCGGTCGCGGGCAGCAGGCCGATCGC
Organism: Curtobacterium sp. NPDC086286; assembly: GCF_044746255.1. Classification (NCBI taxonomy): domain Bacteria; kingdom Bacillati; phylum Actinomycetota; class Actinomycetes; order Micrococcales; family Microbacteriaceae; genus Curtobacterium; species Curtobacterium sp. NPDC086286. Next base: position 209,845 of record NZ_JBIVBW010000002.1, on the reverse strand, counting down.
GTCGTAGTGCCGGAGCGTGCGGCTCGACACACCGGCGGAACGCGCCACGTCGGCGATGCCGTGCGGTGCTTTCGCAGCTGCGGCTGCCGTGTCTGTCGAATCCCTCATGCAGGCCACGGTAGAGGTTGACGCAGCGTCAACCGCAAGGGGTTTCCGGGGTGCGCCCGACCCGAACCGGCACGGACGGGGAATACCACCGGGGTCGGCCGTGTTGACTCGCGCCCGGAAATGAGTAGGTTTGCGGCTCGTGACGAACGAGATCCGGTCGTTGAAAGCGCGACTGATCGGGGATCCCCTCCCCTCCGAGAAGCTCGAGGGACAGCTCCTCCCGAAGCACCTGGCACTGCCGATCTTCGCGAGTGACCCGCTGTCCTCCGTGGCGTACGCGCCGCAGGAACTCCTCATGATCCTGCTGCTCGGCGGGATGGCGTTCCTGACGTTCGCCCCGTGGGTCGCCGCCCTCGTCGTGCTGCTGCTCGTCGTGGTCGTCGCGTCCTACCGACAGCTCATCAAGGCGTACCCGTCCGGCGGTGGCGACTACGAGGTGGCACACCGGAACCTCGGCGAGAAGGCGGGGCTCGTCGTGGCTTCCGCATTGCTCGTCGACTACGTCATGACGGTGGCGGTCTCGGTCGCGTCGGGCGTGGACAACATCATCTCCGCGCTCCCGTTCCTCAACGAGTTCCGGGTCGAACTGGCCCTGGTGTTCGTCGTGCTCCTCGCCGCCGCGAACCTCCGGGGTGTCCGCGAGTCGAGCAAGGCCTTCGCCGTGCCGACCTACCTCTTCGTGGCGAGCGTCTTCGTGATGGTCGTCGTCGGGCTCGTCCGGGCCGCGGCCGGCAACGCCCCGGTCGCGGAGTCCGCCGCCTACACCGTGCAGAACGTCGAGCACACGACGCAGGCCGCGTTCATCCTGCTGCTCCTCCGCGCGTTCGCGTCCGGCTGCTCGGCGCTGACCGGTGTCGAGGCGATCGCGAACGGCGTGCAGGCGTTCCGCCGCCCGAAGATCAAGAACGCGCAGATGACCCTCGTGTTCATGGGGTCGATCGCGATCGTGCTGTTCGTCGGTCTCATCACGCTCGCCCTCATCTCCCGCGTGCACTACGCCGAGAGCGCGTGCGACCTGCAGGGCTTCGCGCAGTGCGCCACGACGCCGCAGCGTTCCCTGATCGCGCAGATCGCGGCCGCGACGTTCGGCGACAACACGGTCCTCTTCTTCGTGATCCAGGCGACCACCGCGGCGGTGCTGCTGCTCGCCGCCAACACGGCGTTCAACGGGTTCCCGCTGCTGGGGTCGATCCTCGCGCGCGACTCGTACGCACCGAAGGCCCTGTCGACCCGCGGCGACCGGCTCATCTACTCGAACGGCGTGATCGTGCTCGCCCTCGTCGCGGCGGCGCTGCTGATCGTGTACCGGGCGAACGTCACGAGCCTCATCCAGCTCTACATCATCGGCGTGTTCGTGTCGTTCACGCTCGGGCAGACCGGGATGATCGTGCACTGGACGCGGTTGCTGCGGGCGGACCGGGCGGGCACCGCGGACGGTCCGGTCAACCGTGGGCAGGTCATGCGCTCCCGTGCCATCAACGCCACCGGCGCGACCTTCACGTTCGTCGTCCTCGTCATCGTCACGATCACGAAGTTCACGCACGGCGCCTGGCTCGTGTTCCTGATCATGCCGATCCTGTTCGTGCTCATGCTCGGCGTGAACCGGTACTACCGCGACGTCTCGCACGAGATCGAGGCCGACGAGGAGACCCGGTTCGGTGCGACCGGCGACCACGCGATCGTCCTGGTCAACAAGCTGCAGAAGCCCGTGCTCAAGGCCCTCGACTACGCGATCGCCGCGAAGCACGCGAGCTTCGAGGCCCTGCACGTCGCGATCGACGACGCCGATGCGGCCCGGCTCCGGGCGCAGTGGGAGGAGTACGGCATCGAGGTCCCTCTGACCATCGTGCCGAGCCCCTACCGCGACATCTCGATGCCGCTCATCAAGTACATCAAGGCGCACCGGATGGAGCACGGCTCCGAGGTCGTGACCGTCTACACGCCGGTCTTCATCGTCGGGCACTGGTGGGAGACCTTCCTCCACAACCACCGCGGTCGCCGCATCCGGAAGAAGCTGCTGCTCGTGCACGGCGTGACCGTCGCGCTGGTGCCCTGGCTGCTCGACTCCTCCGAACTCCTGTACGGCCGGCGTTCCCGCCCGCTCCCCGGTCAGGAGCGCCGCGGCGAGCCGATCCGCCCCGCACTCCGCCGCTCCCCGCACGGCGTCGTCCAGCACGACGCCGAGGACGACCGGCTGCTCCGGTCGGCCCAGCGGAACAGCCTGCAGCCGCGCCGCGCGACCCGTCCGGCCGGTCCCGCCGAGGGCGTCGACCCGACCCAGTGCACCGGTGAGATGCACGTCCTCGTCCCGTCGCCTCCACGCAGCGACGGTCGCTCGTCGTAGCATCTGTCGTCATGACGATCTCCGACCTGCGCACGTTCGCCACGTTCGACGGGCACGGCGGCAAGGTCTCGAAGCGCGTCGAGGTGCTCGACCACGAGCCGACGCCCGGCGGCCCGCACGAGGGACTCGTCGCCGTCCGCGGCCCGCACCCCCTCGGTGCGCTCGACGAGCAGGCGGCCGAGGACTCGACGCACCGCATCGGCTGGGTCGACCCGGCGACGCTCCGCGACTGGTACCGCCCGGACCGCGTGGTGGTCTCCCGGATCGAGGCGCGTCGGTCCGGCATCGAGCCCGGCACGTACGCGGATTCGCGCGGTCGCGGTCGGGTCCGGATCGACGGTCTGGAGGCGCGGCTCGCCCCCGACGGTCGGCCCGCCTTCCGCGCACTGGCGGGTTCCGCGGACGCCCCGGTCGTCGACGTGCCGCTCCCCACCGACCAGGCGGTGCGGCTCGTGGCGGTGCGCGCGGTCGACGAGGGCCTCGAGATCGTGACCACCCCGGTGTCGCCGTTCCTGTCGCCCGGTCGGTACCCGGCCTTCGGCGACGACGTCGTGGGGCTGCCGCCGCGCGCAGGCACCGGGCACGTCCTGGTCCGCGCTGCCGTCCTGATCGACGGCACCCTGTACGAGGTCGAGCGGATCGACGAGCGTGCCGCGACGATCTGGATCCGCCGCGAGGACCGGTCGGTCCCGATCGCGGTGAGCTCGGTCGGTCCGGACCTGGTGCGGTACACCGCGGTCGCCGACTGACCGTGGGCGCTGCCGCGGGCGTGGGCGCCGTGTGTCCGGGGGACGCCACGGTGGGCGTTCCGGTCGGGGGTGCGGCGTAGCGTCCACGCCATGAGTGACGCAGACCCGATCGACGACCGTACCGACCAGCCCGAGACCCTCGGCGGCGCCCGCCCCGACCCCAGCACCGACGCCAGCAAGGACCCCGAGCAGTGGGTCACCGGTGACGAGCCCATGACCGGGCCGCAGCGCAGCTACCTCGACACCCTCGCCCGCGAGGCCGGCGAGGAACTCCCCGCCGACCTCACCAAGGCCGAGGCCTCGGAGCACATCGACCGCCTGCAGCAGCAGACCGGGCGCGGCGCCGATTCCTGAACGCGGGTCCGCGCTTCTGCGGACCCGCGCCTGGGCATGTTCTGGTGATGTCCGGGAAGTCCCCCGGACGGGGGTGGATGATGACGCGTCACCGGTTAGCTTCGACGACATGCGAACGACATCGACCTCCATCGGCCTGACCGCGCTCCGCATCGTCCTCGGCGTGGTGTTCATCGCCCACGGCGCCCAGAAGTTCGCGCAGGGGATCGGCTCCGTGTCCCAGGGCTTCTCCGGCATGGGCGTCCCCCTCGCCGAGGTCGCGGCGCCCCTCGTCGCCGGGCTCGAACTCGTCGGCGGGGTGTTCCTCGTGCTCGGCGTCGCGACCCGGATCGTGGGCGTGCTGCTCGCGGTCGACATGGTCGTGGCCGGCCTGCTCGCGCACGCGTCCGCGGGGTTCTACTCGCAGGACGGCGGGTTCGAGTACGTCCTCGTGCTCGCGGTGGCGTCCCTCGCGGTGGCGCTGACCGGGCCGGGGCGGTTCTCGCTCGACGCGGTGTTCCTGCTGGCCTCGCGCCGGCGTCGTGGCGTCGAGGAGCCCCTGCCCGCCTGACGCCGGCGCCAGTGTGCGAGGTTCCGCGCTCCGTGGGACGGCCTGCGCCCCGCACCGGGCGCGGAACCTCGCACCGTGCGTCGGCGAGGTCGCACCGTGCGAGGTCAGTCGGACCCGACCACCGACGCCGATCCCGCATCGTCACCCGCGAGCACGTCCATCACCTGCCGGGCGATCCGCCGACCGGCACGGTTCGCCCCGATGGTCGACGCCTGTGGCCCGTACCCCGCGAGGAACAACCGCGGCTCGTCCACCGACCGACCGTCCTCGACCACGATGCCGCCGGCCGCGGTCCGCAGGTGCAGCGGCGCGAGGTGCCGCAGGTCCGCACGGAACCCGGTCGCCCAGATCACGGCGTCGGCGTGCACGTGCTCACCGTCTGCCGTGACCACACCGGTCTCGTCGAGCCGGGTGAACATCGGCGAGTCCCGCAGCACACCCCGCTCGAGCCCGGCACGGATCCGGCGCGACACGGGGACACCGGTGCCGGAGACGATGCTCGGCAGGGTCTCCCCCGCCCTGGCGGCCCGGTCCTGCTCGTCGACCGCCGCCACCGCGGACTCGAGGTCGAGCGCCGCCGACTCCGACCACACCACCGGCCGCCGGGTGAACCACCGGGTCCGCGCGGCGACGCCGTCGAGCTCGAGCAGGAACCCGATCGCGCTGGTGCCACCGCCGACGACCACCACGTCCTGACCGGCGAACTCCGCCGCACTCCGGTACTCCGTCGTGTCCAGCTGCCGACCGCCGAAGGCATCGCGACCCGGGTACCACGGGACGAAGGGCGTGCCCCACGTTCCGGAGGCGTTCACGACGACCTCGGCGCCGATCCGGCTCGTGCGCCCGTCGGCGGTCCGGACGGTGACGCACAGGCCTCCGGACGCTCCGAGGCTGTCCCCGATGCGCGACACGGACGACACCGAGACCGGACGACGGACCCGCAGGTCGTAGTGCTGCTCGAAGCGCCGGTAGAACTCGCCGACGACGTCCCGCGCCGGTCGCGACCGGTCGGCGTCGTCGAACCGGAGGCCCATCGCGTTCATCCCGGGCAGGTCGTGCACGCGGTGCGCGGCTCCGAGGCGGAGGGCCTCCCACCGGAACTGCCAGGCTCCACCCGTGCTCGGCGCCCGGTCGAGCAGCACCAGATCGCTCCCCGGCGTCAGGCCGAGCCGGCGGAGGTGGTATCCCACCGAGAGGCCGGCCTGACCCGCGCCGATCACCACGACCCGGGCGTGCTGGTCGGCCGGGGCCTGCGCGTCGTCTGTCATCACTTCGATTCTGCTGTGGGCGGGGCCGTCGCGGCGACGTCCAGATCGGGGTACATGGTAGAGTGATCGGCAGATTTCAAACCACGAAACCGTTCGGTTCCCCGGGTGACTCCTCTCCCGCCAGGACCGGACCAGAGCCGATCACGAGGGGGTCACGCATGGGGCGCGGCCGTCAGAAGGCGAAGCACACCAAGGTCGCCCGGGAACTGAAGTACTTCAGCCCGGAGACGAACTACGGTGCGCTCGAACGAGAGCTCTCCGCCGGGCAACACTCGGACGAGAACTCCTACGTCGACCGCTGGGCAGACCAATACGGTGATGACCAGCTCGAAGAAGACGACGAGTTCGAACCGCAGCAGGACCAGAACAAGTCCGCCTGACCCAGGCTCGATGACGACGCCGCGCACCCTCCGGGGCAGCGCGGCGTTTCGTCGTGCGTGCCGCTCGGTGCCGCCCTGTCGCCCGCGTCTGACGTCGGCCGGGGCCCCGCGGACCCGGAACGACATCCTCGACGTCGTACGACAGCGACGATGTCGCACACGCGCGCCCGCAACGACCCGCGCACGCAACGAACGACGAAGCCGACGTCGCACGACAGCGACGATGTCGCACCCGCGCGCCCGCAACGACCCGCGCTCGCAACGAACGACGAATCCGACGTCGGACGACAGCGACGATGTCGCACCCGCGCGCACGCAACGGCCGACGAAGCCGAGGTCGCACGACCTGCCGCGCCCGTTCCGCCCCGGTCGCACGAACTGCCGCCCAGAAGGAGTCCGGACGGCAGTTCGTGCGACCTCGAGCCCGGGCCCCCGCGCTCAGCCCGCGTAGGCCCCCACGAGCCGCACCGCACCACCGTCGACGCCCTTCGCGCCCTGCTCGAACCCGTCGAGGTCACGCGCCGAGGTCGAGATCGTCCCGACCGCCCACGACGGCAGCCCGGCGGCCCCGAGCGACGCGATGACGTCCGACGCCGCAGCGGCCGACACGACCGCGAACATGCCGATGCCGAGGTTCCAGGTGCCCTCGGTGTCCTCGATGGGAGTGCCCGCCATCGACGCGAGCACACGGAAGACGGGGAGCGGCTCCCACGTGGAGCGATCGACCTCGACCCAGGACCCGACGGGCAGCACGCGCGCCAGGTTCGCCGCGATGCCACCACCCGTGACGTGCGACAGCGAGTGCACGGCGCCCGGGTGCTGCTCGATGAGCGACAGCAGCGGCGTCGTGTAGAGGCGCGTCGGCTCGAGCAGGGCTTCCCCGACGAGGCCGCCGAGCTCCGGCAACGAGTCGGTGTACCCGACGCCGCGCGACGACAGGATGTGCCGCACGAGCGAATACCCGTTGGAGTGCAGCCCGGAGGACTCGATCGCCACGACGACGTCACCGTCCTGCACGAGGTGCGCGCCGAGCTGCGACCCGGCCTCGACCGCGCCGACCGCGGCACCGGCCACGTCGTAGTCGTCCGGCCCGAGCAGCCCGGGGTGCTCCGCCGTCTCGCCCCCGACCAGCGCGGTGCCGGTCTCCGAGCAGCCGCGGGCGATGCCGGCGACGATGTCCGCGATGCGCCCCGGGACGACCCGGCCGCAGGCGATGTAGTCCGTCATGAAGAGCGGCTTGGCGCCGACCACGACGATGTCGTCGACGACCATGCCGACGAGGTCCTGCCCGATCGTGTCGTGCTTGTCGATCGCCTGCGCGATGGCGACCTTCGTCCCGACGCCGTCGGTGGAGGTCGCGAGCAGCGGCCGTGAGAAGTCCTTCAGGAACGAGACGTCGTAGAGCCCGGCGAAGCCACCGACGCCGCCCAGGACCGACGGGGTGTGGGTGGCCGCGACTGCGGACTTCATGAGTTCGACGGCCAGGTCACCGGCGGCGGTGTCCACTCCGGCTTCGGCGTACGGGTTGGGCATGCTGAGTCCTTCGCGGTGACATGGCAGACTTGTTCGGTACCCCCCGATTCTACGGTCTGGAGCACACCCGCGAATGTGCGGCATCGTCGGCCTCGTTGCACAGGGCCCCGCCAACCAATCCATCTACGACGCACTGCTCCTCCTGCAACACCGGGGACAGGACTCGACGGGCATCGCCACGGTCGAGGGTCACATCCACCACATGCACAAGACCCGCGGTCACGTGCGGGAGTCCTTCCGCACCCGTGACATGCGCGCCCTGCTGGGCACCATGGGCCTCGGGCACGTCCGGTACGCCACCAAGGGTGCCGCCAGCAACGAGGAAGAGGCCCAGCCGTTCTACGTGAACGCGCCCTACGGCATCGTCCTCGTGCACAACGGCAACCTGACGAACACGCGGGAACTCACCCGTGAACTGTTCGACATCGACCGGCGGCACCTCAACACGAGTTCCGACACCGAGCTGCTGGTGAACGTGCTCGCGCACGAGCTCCAGGGCCAGGTGCGCGGCAAGGACCTCGACCCCGGGCAGGTCTTCGACGCTGTCGAACGCGTGCACGAGCGGGTCGAGGGCTCCTACGCCGCCATCGCGACCATCGCCGGGCACGGGCTGCTGGCGTTCCGCGACCCGTTCGGCATCCGCCCGCTGATCCTCGGGCACAAGTTCGACGAGGCCGGCAAGCCGGAGTGGGTCGTCGCCTCCGAGTCCCTCGTGCTCGAGTCCGGCGGCTACGAGATCGTCCGCGACGTCGCCCCCGGTGAAGCGATCTTCATCGAGATGAACGGCCAGATGCACGCCCGTCAGTGCGCGAGGAACCCGCGCCTGGTGCCGTGCTCGTTCGAGTACGTCTACCTCGCCCGTCCCGACTCCGTCATGAACGGCATCTCGGTGTACGACGCCCGCCTCCGGCTGGGCAACCGCCTGGCGGACACGATCGCGCAGTACGCCCCCACGGGTGACATCGACGTGGTCATGCCGATCCCGGACTCGAGTCGCCCGGCCGCGATGCAGGTCGCGCAGAAGCTCGGCATCGAGTACCGCGAGGGCTTCTACAAGAACCGCTACGTCGGCCGCACGTTCATCATGCCCGGGCAGGCGGAGCGCAAGCGGTCCGTGCGCCAGAAGCTCAACGCGATGTCGTCCGAGTTCAAGGGCAAGAACATCCTCATCGTCGACGACTCGATCGTGCGCGGCACGACGAGCCGCGAGATCGTCGAGATGGCCCGCGCCGCCGGTGCGAACGAGGTCACGTTCACGAGCGCCGCTCCCCCGGTCCGGTACCCGCACGTCTACGGCATCAACATGCCGACCCGCGCGGAGCTCATCGCCCACGACCGGAAGATCCCGGAGATCAACAAGGTGCTCGGCAGCGACCACCTGATCTACCAGGAGATCGGCGACATGCGCGACGCGATCATCGAGGGCTCCGACGTCACGGACCTCGAGATGAGCTGCTTCACGGGCGAGTACGTCACGGGCACGGTCAGCCCGGAGTACCTGTCCTGGGTCGAGGCCAACCAGCTCAGCTGAGCGACGGTCGCGAACGCGACCCAGCAACGGACTGGAGGCGCGGTGCCAGCTGGCACCGCGCCTCCCGTCCGTTCGTCCGGTCGCGTCTACCGCGCCTGGTCGCCGTGGTCCTCGATCTCGCCGTCCACCGTCTCGGGCGGCAGCTCGACCTCGACGCGCTCCGCCGTGAGGCGAGCCGCACGGCGCGAGAACACGCGGTCCAGGACGACGGCGACGACCGCGCCGACGAAGGCGCCGATCGTGACGCCCCACAGGCTGAAGTACCCCACCAGGCTGCCGAAGCTCGCGGTCTCCTGCGTGTCCCCGCGGTCGATGTCCATGGTGAGCGACACCACGATGAGCGTCGCGATGAAGCCGAGCACCGCACCGCCCACGATGAAGACGCCGAACTTCGGGGCGCGACGGATCGTCACCTCGTCGGAGGAGGAGACGGCGTTCGGCGCCGGAGCCGGTCGTTCGTCGGGTCGATCGGTGTTGCTCACGGTCCCATTGTCCCCCACTGTGGGACGTGCTCCGGTCTGTGCGGCCAGGTCGATCCGGGAGAGGATGGTCCCTACCGATCGGTATCCACGGGGAGGAGGTACGGCAGATGCGCGAACGGACCACTGGTGGTTCCCGGATCCCGGCGCGGATCGGCTGGCCGATCCTCCAGCGTCGCGAGGAGGACCGAGCCGTCTCGGTCGTCGCCGAGCACCGGTGGAGCGTCGCACTCGTCGGGGCTCCCGGTCTCGGCAAGAGCTCGGCGGCGGTGCGGGTCACCGACCGCGTCTCCGGGCGTGACACCTCCGGCCGGACCCTCGTCGTGCCGATCACCGCCGTCGCCGCCAGCCGCTCGATGCCGTTCGGCGCGGTGGCCGAGCGCTTCGGGGAGCTCCCCGGGTCGCTCGCCGAGCTCGTCGGTGCCGGGGGTGCCGAGCAGCGCCTCCGCGAGAGCGAGGAGCTCACCGATCGCGACGTCCTCCTGCGCGTGGACGACGCCGACCACCTCGACGCGATCTCGGCGCGGTACGTGGCGTGGCTCGTCCGCGAGCAGGGTGCCCGTCTCGTGCTGACGTGCCGCGACTTCACCGCGCTCCCCGAACCCCTGCGCGCCCTGTGGCAGGACGACCTGCTCGAGCGCATCGACCTCGAACCGCTCGACCTGCACGAGACCTCGTCGCTCATCGCCGAGGCGCTCGGTGCCCAGCTCGAGACGGCGTCGGCGGAGCGGGTGCACCGCGCCACCGCCGGCAACCCGCTCTACATCCGCGAGGTCGTCCGGTCCGCACTCGCCTCCGGTGCCCTCGACCAGACCGCGACGGGCTGGTACTGGCGGGGCCGGGTGACGGCGTCGAACAGCCTCGCCGACATGTACCGGACCGAGCTCGGCTCGCTGCCGGAGGACCTCCGCGACGTGGTCGACATCGTCGCCCTCGCGGACCCGATCCCCCTCGCGCGGCTGATCGGGCTCGTCAGCGGCGGGGACGTCGACCGGGTGGTGGCGCTCGGCCTCGTCCGGATCGACTCCCTCGAGGACGGCGCCGCGGTCGTCCGTCCGTCGCACCCGCTCGTCGGTGAGGTCGTCCGGGCACTCGTCCCGGTCGCCCGGCGCACGGCACTGTTCGCCCGCGCCAACGCGTTCCGTACCGACCGACCCGAGGGCGCCCCGCCGGCCGCCCGGCTCCGTGCCGCGCTGTGGTCGCTGGAGTGCGGCGTGCTGCCCCCGGTCGACCAGCTGCTCGACGCCGCCCAGGTCGCCGTCCGGCTGCAGGAGCACGAGAGCGGCATCGCCCTCGCCTCGGCGGCCCTGCGCACCACGCTCAGCCCGAGCGAACGGGTCGCCGCGCACTGCCTGCGGTCGCTCGCGCACTCGTACAGCACCGGTCGCGAGGCCGGTCGCGCCGATGCCGAGGCCGCCTGGGCCGTGGTGTGCTCGGCCCCGACCGAGGTCGACGACCACGCCGTGATCGAGGCGTGCGAGACCCTCGCGAACATCCGGCAGTTCCACGACGACGACGTCCTCGCCGCGGTGGCCCTCACCGACGTCGCCGCGCGGTTCGTCTCCGGCGACGCCGTCGAACGGCTCCGGCTGCTCCGGCTCGCCCACCTCGGCTGGGGCGGCAGCTTCGACGAGGTCCGCGCCGAACTCGAGCGCTCGGGCATCGTGCACGCGGCGACGGTGCCGTTCGCCTTCCTCTGTCTGGCGCCGTGCGCGGTGATGGCCCTCGCGACCGGGGGTCGGCTGGACGAGGCGGCGGCGTTCGGCCGGGCCTGCCTGGCGACCGCGGTCGAGCACCTCGAGGACGCCCCCTGGAGCGTCGGCGAGATCGTCTCCGTGCTGCACCAGCTGCAGGTCTGGCGGGGCGACATCGCCGACCTCATCACCGAGGTCCCGGTCCGCCGGTCCAGCCCCTACCTGAAGTACGACTTCACGCTCGAGCTCATCGGCGAGGGCAACCTCGCGCTCGGCCAGCGGCGCTGGGACGACGCCATCGCCGCGTTCTCGGCCGCCTGCGAGCGGTACGACGTGGCGGACCACGGCGGGTTCGCGGCCTACCCGTGGGCACGGCTCGCGATGTCGTACGCCTACGCCGGCCGCGCCGAGGAAGCCTCAGCAGCGCTCGAACGCGCCCGGTCGACGCCGCTCCGGGCGATGCGGATCATCGGCGAGCAGATCGCGGTGACGATCGCGTGGACCGAGGCCGTGCTCGGCAACCCGGCGGGCCTGCGGCACGCGGACGACATCATCGAGCGCGGGACGGCGAGCGGGTCCTGGACGCACGTCATGTACGCGCAGACGCTGCACTACACGAACGACATGCTGAACGGGCGGGACTCCGCCGCGTCCCTCGAACGGATGCGCGACGCTGCCACCCGGGTCGACGGACCGCTCGCGGGAGCCATCGTCGAGTACGCCGAGGCGATCCGCGCCGACGAACGGACCCGGATCATCGCGGCCCAGGGCGTGCTCGCGTCGCACGGGATGGCGGTGTCGGCCGGACGGGTGAAGCCACCGCTGACCAACCGCGAGTACGAGGTCGCGGAGCTCGCCGCACAGGGCATGAGCAACCGCCGCATCGCCGAGGTGCTCGGCCTCAGCGTGCGCACGATCGACGCCCATCTGTCACGGGTGTTCACGAAGTGGGACCTGCACGCGCGCACGGAGCTCGCCGAGCTGCTCTGATCGGCGAGTCGTCCGGGCGCAACCGCGCCTCCGGAAGCCGCAGGTTCGTTGCGGAATGCAGCACGACTCGCCGGAACGGTTGACAGGATGTACGGAATGTCGCGTACCTTTGACCCTGTCGCCGGGTTCGGACCCGTTCGGGTCGGGTCCGAATCCCGGCGACTTCTACGGTATTCGCCGGGTCGGTGACGTCACATCAGTAGGTACTACCTAATTCGGTGAGGCCGTCTAAGTACTTGCGTCCGTATGGACCAGGAGGCGCGGGGCGGGCTGGCACCGTTCCTCCCGTCCGGTACACGCGACCGTCTGCTGGCTGCTCCGGACCGCCTGCTGTCCCGCTTCGGGGCCGTCTGTGGTGCCGTGTCGGCGGCCGTCTCAGACGGCCAGACGCACCGGCAGGAAGTCCGTCAGGTCCGCACGTGACCCGGACGCGCTGACGCGCGACTGCGCGACGGCCTCGTCCCAGCGCAGCTCGCCGGTGGCGAGCGCGAGCCACGTGGCCGCGTCCGTCTCGACCACGTTCGGCGGCGTCCCACGGGTGTGCCGGGGACCGGGGACGGCCTGGACCGCCGCGAACGGCGGGACCCGCACCTCGACGCTGTTGCCGGGCACGTCCTCCGCGAGGCGCTGCAACGACCACCGCACCGCGGTCGCCAGGGTCGGCCGAGCGGTGGCCCCCTGCTGCACGGCGGTGAGCGCCGCGCGGCCCTCCGCGTCCTCGATCCTCCTGGGTGGCATGTCCACAGGCTAGCCGTCGCATCGCAACGGGCGAGTCGGGATCGGTAGGGTGATCGGGTGCGAATCCTCGTCCTCGGTTCCGGTGCCCGCGAGCACGCGATCATCACGGCCCTCCTCGCAGAGCAGGCCGGTCACGTCATCACCGCAGCGCCGGGCAACGCCGGCATCGCGGCCGACGTGGAGACCGTCTCGATCGACCCGACGAACGGTGCCCTCGTCGCCGAGTACGCGCTCGAGAACGGTGTCGAACTCGTCGTCGTCGGTCCCGAGGCGCCGCTCATCGCCGGTGTCGCCGATCCGGTCCGCACACGGGGCATCCCGGTGTTCGGTCCGAGCAAGGCCGCCGCGCAGCTCGAGGGCTCCAAGGCCTTCGCGAAGCGGATCATGTCCGAGGCGGCGGTGCCCACCGGGCGCCCGGTGTACGCCGGCACCGTCGACGAAGCCGTCGCCGCGATCGACGAGCTCGGCGCCCCCTACGTCGTGAAGGCGGACGGGCTCGCCGCCGGCAAGGGCGTCCTCGTGACCGAGGACCGCCAGGCAGCGATCGACCACGCCACCTACTGGCTGCAGCACGGCCACGTCGTGGTCGAGGAGTTCCTCGACGGCGAAGAGGTCTCCCTGTTCTTCCTGAGCGACGGGCACGACGTCCGACCGCTCAGCCCCGCACAGGACTACAAGCGACTGGGCGACGGTGACGTCGGGCCGAACACCGGTGGCATGGGCGCGTACTCGCCGCTGCCCTGGCTCGCCGACCGCTGGGCGTCCGAGCAGGCCTTCGTGGACGAGGTCACCGACCTGGTCGCGCTCCCCACCGTCCGTCGGCTCGAGCACGAGGGCACGCCGTTCGTCGGCCTCCTCTACTGCGGGCTCATCGTCACCGAGCAGGGCGTCCGGGTCATCGAGTTCAACGCGCGCTTCGGCGACCCGGAGACCCAGGTCGTCCTCCCCCGCCTGGCGACCCCGCTGAGCGGGCTGATGCTCGCCGCGGCCACCGGGCAGCTCGGGGGCACCCCGGCGCCGTCGTTCCGCGACGAGGCCGCCGTCACGGTCGTGCTCGCGAGCGAGGGCTACCCGGAGAACCCGCAGACCGGTCGGCCGATCACCGGGATCGACGCCGCGAACGCGCGCGAGGGGGTCTCCGTCGCGCACGCCGCCACCGGGGTCCTCGACGACCAGCTCGTCGCGACCGGCGGGCGGGTGCTGAGCGTCGTCGCCACCGGGTCCTCCTTCGCCGAGGCCCGCGACCGCGCCTACGCCGGCCTGGGTGACATCACGCTCGCGGGAGCGCAGTTCCGCACCGACATCGCCGCGAAGGTCGCCCGATGAGCCCGGCGCCCGTCCTCGACGGCTGGCAGCACGTCTCCTCCGGCAAGGTCCGCGAGCTCTACGTCCCCACCGGTACCGCCGACGTCGCGAGCGCCACCGAGCTGCTCCTCGTCGCGTCCGATCGGGTGAGCGCCTACGACTTCGCGCTCGAGCCGCCGATCCCGGGGAAGGGCGAGCTCCTCACCCGGCTGTCCCGCTTCTGGTTCACCCAGCTCGCCGACGTGCCGAACCACCTCATCGCGCCGTCCGCCGGCGGGACCCCGGTGCCGTCGTCGGTGGCGTCGCGCTCCATGCACGTCATGCCGCTCGAGATGTTCCCGGTCGAGTGCGTCGTCCGCGGGTACCTCGTCGGCAGCGGATGGGCCGAGTACCAGCAGTCCGGCAGCGTCTGCGGCGTGCCCCTCCCCGCCGGTCTGTCGAACGGCGACCAGCTGCCCGAACCGATCTACACGCCGGCGTACAAGGCGCCGCAGGGTGAGCACGACGAGAACATCTCCTTCGAGCAGACGGTCGACCTCGTCGGGTCCGACGTCGCGACGCAGCTGCGGGACCTCTCGCTCCGCGTCTACTCCGAGGCGGCGGCGATCGCGCTCGACCGCGGGGTGGTCATCGCGGACACGAAGTTCGAGTTCGGGCGCGATGCCTCGGGGCAGATCCGGATCGCCGACGAGGTCCTGACGAGCGACTCCAGCCGCTACTGGGACGCCCGGTCGGGGAACCGCACGGAGTCGTTCGACAAGCAGATCGTGCGGGACTGGCTCAGCGCGAACTGGGATCGGCAGGGGACGCCGCCGGTGCTGCCCGAGGCGATCGTGGCGCGGACGGCCGAGCGCTACCGCGAGCTCATCGAGCGCCTGGGCGCGTAGCGCCCGCGCCGGCGCGGGCGCGGGCGCCGCGAGCGGGCACGACACGCCACTCACGTCCGCCGAGAGGGCACGAAGTGCCGCCTGCCGGCGCCGAGCGCGACAGATTTTGCGCTCTCGGCGCCTGACCCGCGCGACCGCCGGGCGGGAGGAGCGGCGCCAGGCCGACCCGCGCCTCCAGGCCGCACGCACGCCGGACGACCCGCGCGCGAGCACAACACGCCGCTCACGTCCGCCGAGGGCGCACGAAGTGCCGCCCCGCGGCGCCGAGCGCGACGGAACGTGCTCTCTCGGCGCCTGACCCGCGCGACCGCCGGACGGGAGGCGCGGCGCCAGGCCGACCCGCGCCTCCAGGCCGCACGCCCGCCGGACGCTCCCGCGAGCGGGCACAACACGCCGCTCACGTCCGCCGAGGGCGCACGAAGTGCCGCTGCGCGGCGACGAGCGCGACAGATATTGTCCTCTCGGCGCCCCGCCCGCGCCCCGTCAGTCGCGCGCGACGACCACGACCGTCAGGTCGTCCCCCGGGTCGTGCGTCGCCGCACGCGCCCGCACCCGCCCGAAGAACACGTCGAGCTCCGGCGCGTCCCGCCACATCGCCCCGAGCGCACCGAGGGACGCGAGCGTGGAGTCCCACAGCTCGAGCGCCCCGTCGCTCACGACGATGAGGACGTCCCCGCGCTCCAGCTCGAGCGTCCCGGTGACCCGCGCGGCACCGACCGGGTGCAGCCCGATCGGCAGGTCGTACGAGCGCAGCACGGTCTCGGTGCCGTCCGCGTGCAGGTGCAGCACGAGACCGTGCCCGGCGTCGGTGAACTCCATCCGCCCGGTCGAGGTCGTCAGGCGGCCGTGGAACAGCGTCGCGAAGGACTCGGCACGACCGAGGTCCGGGGCGACCTGCGCCTCGAGCGCCGCCACGGCGTCGCGGGACGACGAGGTCCCCCGGGCCAGCAGCGCACCACGGATGGTCGCGGCGAGGAGCCCGGCGGACATCCCCTTCCCCATGACGTCGGCGACGGTCACCGAGAGCGACGCCCCGTCGACGTGCCAGTCGTGGAAGTCACCGGACACGACCCCGTGCGGCTTGGACATGCCGCCGACGCGGTACCCGGGCAGGTCGACACCGGCCGGCTCGAGTCCGGCGAGCACCGAGCGGAGACGGTCCTCGTCGGCGCCGGCGGCGAGCTCGCGCTCCGCCCACACGCCGAGCTCCTGCAGCAGCGCGAGGTCGTCGTCGTCGAGCGTGCGCGGTGCCGGGTCGATGAGGCAGAGCGTGCCGACCTTGACGTCGTCGTCGCCCACCCGCAGGGGCACCCCGGCGTAGAACCGCACGTTCGGGTCGTCGACGACCATCGGCATGTCCGAGTACCGGACGTCGGCGCGGGCGTCGGGGACCACGACGGGGCCGTCGACCGCGAGGGTCCGGCCGCAGAACGTGTCGTGCAGCGGGATGGTCGGGCCGAACACCGTGTCGCTCTGCTGCGACTTGATGAAGACCTCGGACTCCCCCGCGAGGTTGAGGAACGAGCCGGTGACGCCGAACGCCTCGCGCGCGATCCGCGTGATCCGTTCGAAGCGTTCCTCGGGCCCGCCCTCGACCACGTCCAGCGCGGCGAGGAGCGCTGCCCGCCGGACGGCGTCCGTGGCGGGTCGGTCGGTGACGACGGGCTCGTGGTGCATACACCCACGCTAACGCGCCTACCGGACAGTGGCCGTCCCCAGTACGGAGGACGCCGGGGTCGGCCGTGACAGATGTCATGCCCGATCCGTGACGCACCGCAGAGGGGTACGTCCGCACGAAACGCCAGGCTGTGGACCATGAACGACACACCGGTCATCCAGCTCCGCGACCTCCGCAAGCGCTTCGGCGCTGTGGCCGCGGTCGACGGCGTCGACCTGACGATCCGTCCGGGCGAGGTCGTCGCCCTCCTCGGCCCGAACGGCGCCGGCAAGACCACGACCGTCGACCTCGCGCTCGGGCTGTCCACGCCGACGACCGGCCAGGCCCTGCTCTTCGGCGAGGAGCCCCGCGCCGCGGTCGTCGCCGGCCGGGTCGGCGCGATGCTCCAGGGCGGCGCACTCCTGCCGGACACGACGGTCCGGGACGCGGTCGCGCTCGTCGCCGCGGCACACCGGCGTCCGATGCCGGTCGACGAGGCCCTCCGGCGAGCGCGCTGCACCGAGATCGCCGGACGCCGGGTCAACAAGCTCTCCGGCGGGCAGCTGCAGCGCGCACGGTTCGCCGTCGCCGTGGTCTCGGACCCGGACCTCCTGGTGCTCGACGAGCCGACCGCGGCGATGGACGTCGAGGCCCGGCACACGTTCTGGTCGTCGATGCGCGAGTTCACCGACGCGGGGCGCACGGTCGTGTTCGCGACGCACTACCTCGACGAGGCCGACACCTTCGCCGACCGCATCGTCATCATGCGCGCCGGCCGGATCGTCGCGGACGGCACGCCCGCCGAGATCAAGGCGATCACCGCCACGCGCGCGGTCCGGTTCTCCGGGCTCGGCGCCGACGCGCACGTCGCGTTGCGCGGTCTGCCGGGAGTCGTCTCCCTGGAGGCGCGGCACGACTCCGTCACGCTCCGCTCGGACCGCAGCGACGACACCCTCAGGGCCCTGCTCGCCACGTTCCCCCAGGCGCACGACATCCAGGTGGTCGCCTCGACCATGGACGACGCCTTCCTCGCGCTCACCGCCGACCCCGCCGCAGCTCCCACCGACACCGCTCCCGAAGGAGTCCTCGCATGACCACCGCCACCGCCTCCGGCCGCCTGCCGATCCGCTACGTGTACCTCGAGACGAAGCGACAGCTCCGCAACGTCCGCGCGATGGTCTTCACCTTCGCCGTCCCGGTGATCATGCTGCTCGTGTTCGGCTCGGCGTTCGGGTCCCAGACCGACCCGACGACGCACCTGCAGTACCTCACCGTCACGACGCTGCAGATGGCGTCGTACGGCGCGATGATGGCCGCGCTCAGCCAGGCGTTCGCGATCGTCAACGAACGGTCGATCGGCTGGAACCGGCAGCTCCGCGTGACGCCGCTGTCCGGGTGGGGGTTCATGGTCTCGAAGGTGATCGCGGCGATGGCCTTCTCCGCGGTGTCGATCGTCATCACGGTGCTCGTCGCGACCGTGGTCCTGCACGCCTCGCTCGACCCGCTGCACTGGTTCGCCGCCGGGTTCGGCATCTGGTGCGGGGTGATCCCGTTCGCCCTCATCGCGATCCTCATCGGGCAGTTCGCGAAGCCGTCGTTCGCGCAGCCGCTCTTCATGGTGGTGTTCATGGGCCTGGCGATCCTCGGCGGCCTCTGGGTCCCGCTGTCGGTGATGCCGGGCTGGATGGGGAGCGTCGCGCACCTGCTGCCCTCGTACTGGCTGAACCGGATCGGGCAGATGGGGGCCGGGGCGACCGGGTCCTCGGGCATGACCGAGCCGGCGATGGTCCTGGCGGGCTGGGCGATCGTCCTCGCCGCGGTGATCGTGTGGCGCTACCGCCGCGACGCCGCACGACAGTGACCGACGGTCCTACGCTGGCACCGATGTCCGAGGCGACCAGCACGACCGAGGCGCGCGGTGCGGAGCACGCACCACGCGCCTCCAGGTCGTCCCGCCCGTCACCCCGATCGTTCCCGTGGGCCGTCCCACCGGGCGCGAGCGACGACGACATCCGCATCGGGCGGCGCCGCTGGTACACCGGCGCGGTGTTCGCGCTCCTCTGGCAGGTGCTCGAGATCATCGCCGTCTGGAGCGACGGCCGGAGCCTCCGGGCGCACGTCCTCTCCACCGTGGCCCTCGCCGTCGTCTACGCGGCGTACCTGTTCGCGCCGGAGCTGATGTGGCGGCGGAGCCTGCGCGGACGAGTCGTGGTCCTCGCCGGGGTCGCCCTGCTCGCGGGGCTGCTGCTGTTCGTGGTCGGGCCGCTCGCCGTCTGGACCTGGCTGCTCGTCGCCGCATTGTCCGGGTTCGTCGCGGAACGGTTCTGGGTCGCCGGCGTGGTCGTGCTCGCGATCCTCGGCGCACAGTTCCTCGTCGCCGCGAGCACCGGCTGGGACACGGCGGTGAACAGCGGCATCCTGTTCGCCCCGGTCATCACCGTGTCCGTCGGAGCGTCGATGCTGTTCTTCGGCCGGCAGCGCGAAGCGGAACAGCGGCTCGGCGTCGCGCAGGACGAGATCACCCGGCTCGCCGTCGTCGAGGAGCGCGCACGGTTCTCCCGCGACCTGCACGACGTCCTCGGCCACTCGCTCACGGTCGTGGCGATGAAGTCCGAGCTCGCCGCGCGGCTGGTGGACGTCGACCCGGCCCGGGCGAAGACCGAGATGCAGGACGTCGAGCGACTCTCCCGCGAGGCCCTGCATGGTCTCCGGCGCGCGGTGAGCGGCTACCGCGAGGCCGACCTCGACGCCGAACTCGTGTCGGCACGGGCGGCACTCGAGGCCGCGGCGATCGACGCGGTGCTCCCCCGCGACGGCGACGCGGCGGCCGACGACGTCCGGAGCCTGTTCGCGTGGGTCCTGCGCGAGGGCGTCACGAACGTCATCCGCCACGCGGCCGCCAGTCGGGTCCGGGTCACGCTCACCCGGTCCGCCCTGACGATCGAGGACGACGGCACGGGCCTGCTCGACCCGGACGCCGCCTCCACCACCCCGGGCAACGGGCTGCGCGGGCTCCGCGAGCGTGCCGACGCCGTCGGGGCGACCCTGACCACCGGCACGAGCGACCTGGGCGGCTTCCGGCTGCGGGTCGAGAGGAACCGACGATGACCGAGACCATCCGTGTGCTCCTCGCCGACGACCAGGCGCTCGTCCGCGGTGCGCTCGCGTCCCTGCTGTCGCTCGAGCGGGACATCGAGGTCGTCGCCCAGGTGGCCCGCGGCGACGAGGTGCTCGAAGCAGCACGGTCGTCCGGCGCCACCGTCGCCCTGCTCGACGTCGAGATGCCCGGCGCCGACGGGCTCACCGCCGCCGCTGCCCTCGCCCGATCGCTGCCCACGTGCCGGTCCCTCATCGTGACGACGTTCGGCCGGCCCGGGTACCTCCGGCGCGCGCTGGAGGCCGGGGCCGCGGGCTTCGTCGTGAAGGACACCCCCGCCGAGCAGCTCGCCGACGCCGTCCGACGCGTCGCGGGCGGGTTCCGGGTCGTCGACCCCGTGCTCGCCGCGGAGTCCCTCGCCGCCGGCCCGTCCCCGCTCACCCCGCGGGAGACCGACGTGCTCATCGCCTTCCGCACGGCGCCGACCGTGGCCGGGGTCGCCGGGTCGCTGCACCTGTCCGAGGGCACGGTCCGCAACCACCTGTCGTCCGCGATCGGGAAGACCGCCGCGCGCAACGCGACCGAGGCGCTCCGGGTCGCGGCGGACAACGGCTGGCTGCTCGGGACGGCGTAGCCTTGCCGACGTGCTCCGACGTGTCGCCCCCGTGTTCGTCCTCGGCGTCGCCGCGGCCCTGACGCTCACCGGCTGCGGTGCGCACGACTCCACCGGGCAGCTGTCCGTGACCGTGTCGGCCAACGCCGCGGACCACCCCTACGAGGTGAAGGTCTTCACCGCCGAGACCGGGAAGCTCTCCGAGCACCAGCGGGTGTTCCCGGGCGGCACAGCGGACTTCGCCGGCGTACCGCTGGGCAAGGTGACCGTGCGGGCGAACGAGCTCTGCCCGCAGGAGGCGACCGTGTCGAACGGCGAGGTCGCGACGGTCACGCTGACGACGACGGGCTGCTGACGCACAGGAGGCGGGGGGGGGGGGGGGGCCCCCCCCCCCCCCCCCGCCCCGGGGGGGGGCGCCCCCCCCCCAAAAAAAACCACCACCCCCCCGCGGGGGGCGGGCGCCCGGGGGGGGGGGCCCCCCCCAACACACGGGCGATGGTAATATT
>NZ_JBIVBW010000002.1:78180-189052 GCF_044746255.1 Curtobacterium sp. NPDC086286 | reverse complement strand
CCGCGGGGGCGGGGGGGGGCCCGGGGGGGGGGGCGGGGGCCCCCCCCCCCCCCCGGGGGGGGCGCCCCCCGGGGGGGGGGGGGGGGGGCCCCCCCCCCCCCCCGCCTCCTGGACGGGGTCCGGCTGATCAGCCCTCAGAACGGCCCGACCGCCGGAGCGTCTGGTGCGGACTCTCGCCGAACCGCTGCCGGTACGAGGCCGCGAACCGGCCGAGGTGCGCGAAGCGCCAGCGCCGCGCGATGTCGCGGACCGTCACGACCCCGCCCCGGCGGGACGTGAGTTCGAGGTGCACGCGGTCCAGGCGGACCTCGCGGAGGTAGCGCATCGGCGTCACGGCGAGGCGGCGGCGGAACAGGTCCTGCAGACCCCGTTCGCTGAGCTCCGCGCCGGCGGCGATGTCCGCGACCTCGAGGTCCTCGTCCGCGTGGTCGTGCACGAAGCGGATGGCGCGACGCAGCCGGTGCTCGACGTCGGAGCGGGACCGGGTGAACGTCGACAGCACGACCGTGGCCACCCGCCGGTTCAGCGCTGCCCGCTCGGTGGCGTCGAGGTCGGGGTCGAGGATGCGGTCGGTCACCTCGCGCAACAGGGTCAGCAGGGGCTCGACGCCGGGGTCGGCGGCGTCCGGTTGCACGAACTCCGACGGCTCCTCGGCGTCGCCGAGCATCGCGGGCGCGACGTGCAGGAGCGTCATCGCGGTCGCGTCGGTGTCGAACGCGTACGCGACGGGTGCCGACAGCATCATCGGTCGTCCGGGCCCGACGTCCCACTCGCTGCCGTCGTCGGCGGTCAGCGTCGCCCGGCCGTTGGCGAGTACGAAGACGACGTGGTCGGGGCGGGGGCCGATCGTACCGGCCTGCGGCCCACCGGTGCGGATCTTCCGGAGGGAGACGTGCTCGTCGCCGCCGGAGCGGTAGTCGAACGGCTGGTCGGAGGACGTCACGAGAGCCTCCTTTCGACGATCCGCGCGCCGGGTCCGGCGGGCCACCGAACGCTACCGTGACCGTCCGGCGCACGCGAGACCCCCGTCCGCGTCGCGCAACGGGTCGGCCGTTCGCCGTCGATCACGGGTCCGGGACCGCGTCCCAGACGTCGCCGTGCCGGGACAGCACCGTCCACCGCGACACCGGCCAGGTCGTGACGAACGCCCGACCGACGACGTCCGACACCGGGACGGTCCCGTGCGCTCGGGAGTCGGCGGAGTCGTACCGGTTGTCGCCCATCACCCACAGCCGGCCCTTCGGCACGGTCACCGAGAAGTCGGTCAGCGCGACCCGGTCGGAGCCGGGCTGCAGCACGACGTAGGACTCGTCGACCGCGTGACCGTTCACCGACAGGCGCCCCTGCGCGTCGCAGCACGAGACGGTGTCGCCGGGCAGGCCGATCACCCGCTTGATGAGGTCGTTCCCCTGCCCGGGTCCGAGCCAGCCGCCCGGGTCCTCGAAGACGACGACGTCGCCGCGTCGGAGCGGCACCACTCCGGGGACGAGTTCGTTGACGAGCACCCGGTCGCCGACCAGGAGCGTGTTCGCCATCGACAGCGAGGGGATGAAGAACGACCGGACGAGGTACGACTTCACCAGGAAGGACGCCAGCAGCGCGACGACCACGATGATCGCGAGGTCACGGAGGAACTTCCAGCGGGCACGCCTGCGGGGCTCGGGGACGGCTTCGTCGCTCAATGCGTCAGCACCACCTTGACGACACCGATCACGAACGCGACAGCGGCGAGCACGATGCCGCCCCAGAGCCCGAGGAACGTCGGCCGCTTGCCGCTGAACCGCTGCATGAACACACCGACCATGCCGATGCGGACCACGAGGATCACGAGCGCGGCCGTCTGCGCCCACGACGCGGGCAGCCAGCCGATCCACGCGACGGCGTACAGCACCGCGGGGATGAGGCCGGACGTGGCGATCGGGTTCGCGTTGCGGACGATGGTGACCACGGACTCGCGACGGACGTCGTCGGACGCGTCGTCGTCCCCGAGCCCGTGCGCGACCAGGTGCGACAGCACGTGCGCGAGGTACGTGAGCACCGCGGTGCCGAGGACCGCCCACACCGCCGAGCCGTGGTGGATCGCGGCGGGGTCCACGGCGATCGCGGCGGCGAGCACGGTGATGTTGCCGTAGACGTACGACGACATCCGGTCGCGCATCTGCTCGATCGGCAGATCGCGGCGGTCCGGACGGCCACCACCGCGGCCGCCCGCTCGGTCCGGCAGTCGTCGTGTGCGTGGCATCCCTCCATCTTGGCCCGGCCCGGGGCCGCGCAGCCGACAGGACACCGAGTGCAATGGTAGACGTCACGACCATTTGGTTGACGCGTCAACCAAATGGGCGCACACTGGTCGCATGACCACGCAGGACCTCCTCGCCGCCGACACCTCGATGGGCGCCGTGACGCTCCGGGTCGCCGACCTCGACCGCATGATCGGCTACTACCGCGACGGCGTGCGGCTGTCCCTCCTGTCGAACGAGGGCGGTGTGGCGGTGCTCGGGCGGGGTACGACCCCGATCGTCATCCTCGAGCACGCGCCGTCGATGCAGCACGCCGGGCCGCACGACGCCGGCCTGTTCCACACCGCGATCCTGTTCGACACGAAGGCCGACCTGGCCGCCGCGCTCTACTCCGTCGCGACCCGGTACCCGCAGACCTTCACGGGCAGCGCCGACCACCTCGTCAGCAACGCCTTCTACTTCACCGACCCCGAGGGCAACGGCGTCGAGCTCTACTGGGACCGCGACCGCACCGAGTGGTCGTGGACGCACGGCATGGTCGACATGGCCACCATCTCCGTCGACCCGAACGCCTTCCTGCAGGAGCACCTCACGCAGGACGCCCTCGACGGCGCAGCGGCACGCCCCGGACGTGTCGGCCACGTGCACCTGTCGGTCGGGGACGTCGCCACCGCCAAGGAGTTCTACGTCGACCGACTCGGCTTCGCGACCACGGCCGGTTGGGGTGAGGCGCTGTTCGTCAGCGCCGGCGGCTACCACCACCACATGGCGATGAACACGTGGAACTCGCGCGGGGCCGGACGCCGCCAGCTCGCGCTCGGACTCGGTCTCGTCCGGATCGAGGTGCCCGGCGCGGACGACCTCGGCGCCCTGGTCGAGCGGATGCACGACTCCGGGGTGCGGTCGGCGGACGACGGTCGGACGGTCGCCTTCGAGGACCCGTGGGCGAACCGGATCGAGGTCACGGCGCCGGGTCGCGGCTGATCCCACCGCACCGGGACGGACGGTCTCCGGCAGGATGGACCCGTGACTGAGGACATCCGGTGGGAGGTGGTCGAGGAGAGCACGCTGTCGCTCCCCGACCACGAGGCGATCGCAGCGCTCCTGGGGCAGGCGTTCCCGGACTGGTCGCACTGGTACGTGGGCGGCCGCAGCTGGGCGGGCATGCAGCCCGAGCGGCGCGTGCTCGCCCGTGACGCCGACGACGTCGTCCTCGCCCACGTCGGGATCCGCCGGATGTTCATCACCGTCGGCGGCCGGGACGTGCTCGTCGGCGACACCGGCCTCGTCGCGGTGTCACCACGACTGCAGGGCACCGGCAAGGGCCGCGACCTGATGGAGCGTGCGCACGCCGTGCTCGAGGGGCTGGCGCTGCCGTACGGGTTCCTCGGCGCCGGTGAGAACCGGGTGCCGTTCTACGCGAACCTCGGCTGGCACGTGTTCGACGACGTCGTCGCGGACTACACGGCCTTCACGGCCGAGGGCGCCGGGCTGCCGATGACCGACCAAGGCGGCTGGATGGTGCTCCCCGTCGCCGAGCGGCTCGAGGACTGGCCGGCCGGCCCGATCTGGCTGAACGGCCAGCAGGTCTAGGACGGGACGACAGACGGGAGGCGGGGGGGGGGGGGGGGCCCCCCCCCCCCCCCCCCCCGGGGGGGGGGGGGGGGGGGGCGCCCCCCCCCCCCCGGGCCGGGGGGGGGGGGGGCCCGGGGGGGGGGGCGCCCGGCCCCCCCCGGCCCGCGGCGGGGGGGGGGGGGGGGCGGGCCGGCCCCCCCCCGGGGGGGGGGGCGCCGGCCCCCCGGCCGGGGGGGGGGGGGGGGGGCCCCCCCCCCCCCCCGCCTCCCGTCTGGTGAGAGCGGGGCTTACGCCTCGACCGCGACCTTCTCCGGGTCCTCGTTCGAACCGGGCGCGCTCGGCGCGACCGCCGCGCGCACGCGCGCGCCGAGGTCGGCGTCGACGTTCGTCCAGTAGGCGAACACCCGCTCGCGCAGGTCGTCGCGCGTCACCTTCGAGACGTGCCCGGCGATGTTGCCGACCAGGCGCTCACGGGCGGCGTCGTCGAGGACCTCGCGCACCAGGGTGCCGGCCTGACCGAAGTCGTCGTCCTCGGGGTGGAGGGTCGCGGCGGAGCGCTGCAGCGCGCCGTCGGACTCCCAGCCGGGGGTCTCGTCGGTCGCGGCCGGGTCGGCGTGCGCACCGCCGAGAGAGTTCGGCGCGTAGACCGGGACCTCGGACTTCTGGAAGTCGAAGCGCATCGCGCCGTCCTTCGAGTACGAGTGCACCTCGTTCTTCGGAGCGTTCACGGGCAGCTGCGCGTGGTTCGTGCCGACGCGGTAGCGGTGCGCGTCCGCGTAGCTGAAGATGCGCGCGAGGAGCATCTTGTCGGGGCTCGCCGCGATGCCGGGGACGAAGTTCGAGGGGGCGAAGGTCGCCTGCTCGATCTGCGCGAAGTAGTTCTCCGGGTTGCGGTTGAGCTCCATCGTGCCGACCTCGATGAGCGGGTAGTCCGCGTGCGGCCACACCTTCGTCAGGTCGAACGGGTTGAAGCGGTAGCCCTCGGCGTCGGCGTAGGGCATGACCTGCACCTTGAGGGTCCAGCGCGGGTTGTCGCCGCGCTCGATCGCCGCGTGCAGGTCACGGATGTGGAAGTCCGCGTCCTCGCCGGCGATGCGGTCGGCGTCCTCCTGCGTCAGGGTCTTGTGGCCCTGCTCGGTGAGGAAGTGGTACTTGACCCAGAAGCGCTCGCCCTCGGCGTTGATCCACTGGTAGGTGTGCGAGCCGAAGCCGTCCATCTCGCGCCACGACGCCGGCAGGCCGCGGTCGCCCATCAGCCACGTGACCTGGTGGGCCGATTCGGGCGACAGGGTCCAGAAGTCCCACTGCATGTCGTGGTCGCGCAGGTGCGAACCCGGCAGGCGCTTCTGCGAGCGGATGAAGTCCGGGAACTTGATGCCGTCGCGGATGAAGAACACGGGGGTGTTGTTGCCGACGAGGTCGTAGTTGCCGTCCTCGGTGTAGAACTTCAGCGCGAAGCCGCGCGGGTCGCGCCAGGTGTCCGGGGAGCCCTGCTCGCCGGCGACGGACGAGAAGCGGGCGAGCATCTCGGTCTGCTTGCCCGGCTGCAGGAACGCGGCACGGGTGTACTTGCTGATGTCCTGCGTGACGGTGAAGGTACCGAAGGCACCGCCGCCCTTGGCGTGGACGACCCGCTCCGGGACGCGCTCACGGTTGAACTGGGCGAGCTTCTCGACCAGGTAGTGGTCGTGCAGCGCGAGGGGGCCGTCGGCGCCGACACCCATGGAGTGCTGGTCGCTCGACACCGGCGCGCCGGAGTTGGTGGTCGTGGTGGGGGTGCCGGCCGGCTGGCCGGGCGTCGTGTTCTGGTCGGACACGGTTCCTCCTTGGGTGGAACGGTTGGTTCGGTCAGGGGTGCTCGGGTTGCTCGTGGTCCCGGTTCGGTGCCGGGAGCGGGAACGACTGCGGTCGTCCCCGGGTCGGGGTGTCGGCGGTCAGGCCGGGACGGCCACGGTGTCGTCGCGTTCGGCGGCGGCGCACTGTTCGCAGATGCCCCAGTAGGTGACCTCGGCCGTGGTGACGGCGAAGCCGTGCGTCTCGGACGGGGTGAGGCAGGGCGCGTGGCCGACGGCGCAGTCGACGTCCTCGATCGCGCCGCACATCGTGCAGACGATGTGGTGGTGGTTGTCGCCGGTCCGTCGCTCGTACCGGGCGGGGCTGCCCGCAGGCTCGATGCGCCGGACCAGTCCGACGCCGGTCAGTGCTGCGAGGACGCCGTACACCGCCTGGTGGCTCGTGGTGGGCAGCTCGGCGGCGAGCGCGGTGACGATGTCGTCGGCGGTCGCGTGCGGCATGGTCTCCGTCGCGCGGAGGACCGCCAGGCGTGGTGTCGTGACCCGGAGACCGGAGGCGCGGAGCAGGTCGGCGTCGACGTCCATGCTGAGCCTTTCTTTTGCAGAGATCAAGACAACACGGCCACTGTACACCAGGCGATCCGATGGTCGAGCGCGAACGGTGGGTCATGACAGATGCACCACCAGTCACTCCCGTCCCCGCCGCGCTCCCCGCCCGCCTCGTCGCCGAGGCCGCGGGGACCTTCCTGCTCGTGTTCGCGCTCGTCGGCGCCGCGACCTCCACCGCCGTGTTCCCCGACGAGCACAACACGCTCGGGATCGGGCTGCTCGGGGTCGCGCTCACCCTCGGCCTCGTGGTGATGATCGGCGCGAGTGCGTTCGGTCCCGTCAGCGGGGGGCACTTCAACCCTGCGGTGACGATCGGCCTCGCGGTCGCCGGCCGGCACCGGTGGGCGGACGTCGGCCCGTACCTCGTCGCCCAGTTCGTCGGCGGCACGGCCGGGGCTGCCGTCCTCGTCCTGTTCGCCGGACTCGGACCGGCCACCGCCCTGCAGAGCACGCTCGACGGCGGCTTCGCCTCGAACGGCTTCGACGCGCAGAGTCCCGGCGGTTCCAGCCTGCTCGGTGTCGCCCTCGCCGAGACGATCGCGACGGCCGTCTTCGTGACGGTGATCCTCCGCGTGACCGGAGCCCGCGGGAGCGCGGTCCCGGCGCCCGTGGTCATCGGCGCGACCCTCACGATCCTGCTGCTGACGCTCATCCCGATCTCGAACGCGTCCCTGAACCCGGCGCGGTCGTTCGCCACCGCGGTGTTCGCGGGGCCGGACTGGCTCGCGCAGTGGTGGGTGTTCCTGGTCTTCCCCGTGCTCGGCGCCGTCGTCGCGGGAGCGGTCGGTCGGATCGGACGGACGTCACGCGCGGACGACGCGACGGTCGAGCTCGACGCGCCGCGGGCCTGAGCCGACCCGGGCGCGGGCGGGCCGGGCGACCGGCTCGACCCGCGCCTCCCGGAGCTCGTCCGCAGCGGCGCGACGTGCGGGACGCATGCCAGGCGCAGGCCAGTCGCATGCCCCTGGCGGAATACGATGTGTCACGATCCGGTCGCGATCGGCTGGAACGACGCTGGGAGGGCGGGAACCCGCGCTACCGTCCCGACATGTCCATGCAGCAGGGCCTGCCGCAGCAGGCGCACAGCGCTCAGGACGTCCGGGGGATCATCGCGCAGCGGGACCTGGTCGTCGACCTCATCCGGACGGCCTGCGTCGTCCTCGTCGTCTTCGTGCACGTCACGATGGTCGGTGTCGCCGCGGGGGCGGACGGCATCGCGGTGACGAGTCCGCTCCAGGAACTCCCCTGGTACGTCGCCGCGACCTGGATCGGCCAGGTGATGCCGCTCTTCTTCGTGGTCGGCGGCTTCGCCAGCGCCGTGGGGTGGCGTTCCACGGTCGCGCGGGGCGGCGGCGCGCGGGACTTCGTGGCGACGCGACTCGTGCGGCTGTTCCGGCCGGCGATCCCGCTCTTCGCGGTGCTCGCGCTCGGCCTGGGCATCGCCACGCTGCTCGGCACGCCGCCGGGGCTCCTCACCGAGGTCGCGTTCGGCATCGGCTCCCCGCTCTGGTTCCTCGCCGCGTACGGGATCGCCCAGTGCTGCGTGCCGGTCATGGTGCGACTCCACGAACGCGCTCCGTGGCGCACGCTCGGCGCACTGCTCGTGCTCGCCGCGGCCGTCGACGGCGTGCGGTTCGCCACCGGGACGGCAGCGGTCGGTCTCCTCAACCTCGGCCCGGTGTGGCTCTTCGCGCAGCAGCTCGGCTTCCTCTGGGCCGACGGCTGGTTCGCCCGACGATCGCGCGTGCTGCTCGTCGCCGTCGCCGCGGCCGGGTACGGCGTGCTCGTACCCCTGACGTCGATCGGGCTCTGGGCTCCGGACATGCTGCAGGACCTCAACCCGCCGATGCTCCCGCTCGCCGTCCTGGCGATCGCCCAGGCCTGCCTCGTCCAGGTCGTGCACGCCCCGCTCACCCTGCTGATGCGCACCCGCGCGGCCCAGGGGGCCGTCTTCCTGCTCGGCCGGGACGGGATGACGATCTACCTCTGGCACCTGCCGCTGTTCATCGCGCTGAACGGGGTCGCCCTGCTCGTCGGCGTTCCGTTCCCGGCGCCGGGGTCGCCGACGTGGTGGGCGACCCGTGGGGTGGCCCTCGTCGTCCTCCTCGCGGTCGCCCTCGGCACCGCCCGGGCGCTGCGCCGGTTCGACCGGCCGCTCCCCCGGCTCGTCCCCGGCACCGATCGCCCGGCCTGGCCCGTGCTCGCCGTCGCGGCGCTCTGCACGATCGGGCCGGCCTTCGCGGTGATGCAGCTGCACCTGTCGTTCGGGGTCGCCCTGCTCGGTGCACTGGCCGTGCCGGTGGGGGTCCGGCTCCTGACGAGGACCGTGCCGACCCGGGGCGCCGCCCGGATCTGAACCGGTTCTCACCGGCAGGGGCTGCTCCGGGGTGCGTACCGGGCGGAGGATTGTGGTCAGCCGCACGATCCTCGAGGAGGCACCCCACGCCGTCGACACCCGAGTTCTGGAGCACGTGGCACCTCGACCCGCTCGCGGCCGTCCTCATCGCCGTGGCCGCGGTCACCTACGGCTGGTGGGTCGTCGGTGCCGCCAGGCGGGGCACCCGGTGGCCGTGGTGGCGGACGCTCGCCTTCGTCGGGGCGCTCGTCCTGTTCGGCATCCTGCAGTTCGGGATCGTCGGCATCCACGACCAGGACCTCCGGTGGGCGTTCGTGCTGCGGTTGGCCCTGCTCTTCTTCGCGGTCCCCACCTTCGCCGCGTTCGCCGCGCCCGTCTCGTTGCTCCGCTCGGGAGGCCCGGCTCGCCTCGCGCAGGCAGCCTCCGCAGCGCTCGCATCGCGTCCGGCACGGGTCCTCGGCAACGCGGTCGTCTCGCCGCTGATCGCCCTCGCGCTGTTCTGCGTGCTGCTCACCCCGTTCTCGGCGACGATCCGCGAGTCCCCGGCCTGGGCGACGGCGATCACGGTGTTCGTGCCGATGCTCGGGTTCGCCCTGCTGACCCCGCTGTCCGAGCCGGGGATCCTCCGCTCGTCGACGTTCGTCACGATGGAGTTCCTGCTCGCGTTCGTCGAGCTCATGGCGGACGCGATCCCGGGCATCGTGCTCCGGATCACGAACCACGTGCTCGACGGGTCGGTCACGGCGGCGGTCGGGCAGCCGTGGTTCCCGTCGCCCCTGCGCGACCAGCACCTCGCCGGGGACCTGCTGTGGTTCATCGCCGAGGTCGCGGACGTGCCGGTGCTCATCTCGCTGTTCATCCGGTGGCAGCGGTCCGACCGCCGCGAGGCCCGCACCGTCGACGCCCTCACCGACGAGGAGATGGCGGAGCTCACCCGGGCGCACCTGCAGCGCCGCGGGTGACGCGGTGTCGGTGTCGGTGTCGGTCGTGACGCCGCGACATCGACATCGTGCCGGTCGATCGACGGGTGTCTTGTCGACCGATGCACACGCAGTGGATGCACGCGCAGAGAACGACATTCCACGAGTCGATCACGACGTGTCTTGTCGCGAAGACGCCCCGCACGCGACGGAGCCCCGCGCCGCACGAGTGCGACACGGGGCTCCGGGGCTCCGGGCTGGCTCGGACTAGGCGTCGGCGTGCCGCCCGTGGTGGTCGGTCGCGGCGAGCTCGGCCTCGGCGGTCTCCGGCGCGGGTGCCGCGGCGTGGGCACCGTGACGCTGCTCGGACCCCACCACGCTGCCGTCGGACGCAGACGCGGGCGACCCGTCGGACGTGCCGCCGGTCTGCTGCCACGCCACGGTCTGCTTCGGCTTCGCCAGGAACAGCGCGGCGACGATCCCGATGCCGAGCACCACGGCGGGCAGGACGAGCGACTGCCCCATGGCGGTGGCGAACGGCTGCTGCAGGAAGGCCGGGAGCGCCCCGACCTGCTGCTCCGCACCACCGGCGCTCGTGCCGCCGGTGGACGCCGGGAAGTTCGCCGTGATCCGCGCCTCGATCAGTGCCGCGATGCCTGCCGAGCCGAGGACGGCGCCGATCTGCCGGGTGGTGTTGTAGACGCCCGAGCCGGCGCCGGCGAGCTTCGGCGGCAGGTTGCGCGTCGCGGAGACCGAGAGCGGCCCCCACATGCAGGCGTTCGCGAGGCCGAGGAGCGTCGACGGCAGGAGCACCCAGCCCCAGTCGGCACCCGAGGCCAGGAGCGACCCGAACCAGAACAGCGCGCCGGAGAAGCAGGCGAGTCCGAACGCCGCGACCCAGCGGAGGCTCCACCGGTTGAGGTTCTTGCCGACGAGCGGGGCGAGGCCGGCCGAGAGCACGGCCTGCGGGACGAGGAGCAGCGCCGCCTGGGTCGGGCTGAACGTCAGCACGTCCTGCGCCCAGAGCATGATCGGCAGGGCGAACGACGAGATGGCGACGCCGACCGCGGTGATGGCGATGTTCGCGAGCGTGAAGTTGCGGTCCTTGAAGAGGCCGAGCGGCAGGAGTGGCTCACCCTTCTGCACGCCCTGCCACACCACGAAGGCGATGAGCACGACGATGCCTGAGATGATGAGCGACCAGACCGAGATCGGGCCGGTGATGGTCCCCCAGTCGTAGGTCTCGCCTTCCTGGATGCCGAAGACGAGCAGGAACATGCCGACGGCGCTCAGGACGATGCCGAGGGTGTCGAAGCGGTGCCCGTGCCGGTCGAACGACGGGACGAAGCGCTGCGCGAGCACGAACGCGACCACACCGACGGGGACGTTGACGAAGAAGATCCACTCCCAGCCGAAGCCGTCGACGAGCAGGCCGCCCACGATCGGGCCCACGAGCGAGGCGACACCGGCGACGGCACCCCACAGACCCATCGCCGCACCGCGGTTCTGCGGCGGGAAGATGCGCGTGATCACGGCCATCGTCTGCGGCGTCATCATCGCCGCGCCGAGCCCCTGGACCACGCGGGCCACGATGAGCACCTCGATCGAGCCGGCGAGCCCGCACCAGAGGCTCGAGAGCGTGAACACCACGAGCCCGATCTGGTACATGACCTTCGGGCCGAAGCGGTCACCGAGCCGGCCGGTGATGAGGAGCGGCACGGCGTAAGCGAGCAGGTAGGCGCTCGTCACCCAGATGACGGAGTTGATGCTGGCGTCGAGCTTCGCGGCGATGGTCGGCGTCGCGACGGACACGATCGTCGAGTCGACGAGGATCATGAAGAAGCCGACGACGAGGGCCCAGAGGGCCGGCCACGGCTTCTTCTCGGTGGTGGTCGAGACGGAGGTCATCGAGTGGGTTCCTTGCTGTTCGTGGTGGTGCCTGTGTCGGTGGGGACGGCCGGGCCGTCCCAGGGGATGTCGCCGCTCGCGATCCGGTCGGCCGCGGCGTCGAGCCACTCGATCTGCGCGGTGAGCATGGCACGGACGTACGACACGTCCAGCCAGAAGCGGTCCGCGAGACGCTTGGCCTGGAGGCCCGTGGCGGCTTCGTCGTACTGCTCGCGTTCCGTCCGGAGTGCGCGGGCGCGGGCGCGCAGGGCGGTCGCCGCGTCCTCGGCGCTCAGGTTGTCGACGTGGGAGACCGCGAGTTGGAACTCCGGGTACTCGTCGGCGGGCTCGGCGATCATGCGGCGGAGGCCGTCCTCGAGCGCGGTGCGCCCGTGGTCGGTGATCGCGTAGGTGGTGCGTTCCGGTCGGTTGCCTTCTCGCGCGGTGCCGAGCGCCTCGGCGTAGCCGAGGTCCACCAGGCGACCGATCTGGTGGTAGAGCGTGCCCGGTCGGACCTTGACGTTCTGGTCCTCGCGACGCTGCAGCATCGTCTGGAACATCTCGTAGGGGTGCATGGGCGACTCCGCGAGGAGCCCGAGCGCGGCGAACGCGAGGGGCGTGAGCGACGCCATCCGTGCCTCCTGGACTGGTCCGTACCGATTATTCCAAGTGGAATGTACGCCTTCGAACAACCGAGCGCAAGCGCGTCCGACGCGCCGCGCGCGCCCCGTAGACTGTTCGCGTCCCACCCATCCCCGAAGTGCTGGAGTGAACACGTGCCAACGATCGTCGTCGAGGTCATGCCGAAGGCCGAGATCCTCGACCCCCAGGGCAAGGCGGTGGGCAACGCCCTCGCCCGTCTCGGCAAGGCAGACCTGACCAACGTCCGCATCGGCAAGCGCTTCGAGGTGGCCGTCGACGGCCCGGTCGACGACCAGAAGCTGGCCGAGGTCCGCGAGATCGCCGCCGACGTCTTCTCCAACGCCGTCATCGAGGACGTCGTGTCCGTGACGGTCGAAGGCGAGTGACACCGGTGCGCATCGGCGTCATCACGTTCCCGGGCTCGCTCGACGACCGCGACGCCCAGCGCGCGGTCCGCCTCGCCGGCGCCGACCCCGTCGCGCTCTGGCACGGCGACCACGACCTGCAGGGCGTCGACGCGATCGTCCTCCCCGGCGGGTTCTCCTACGGCGACTACCTGCGTGCCGGTGCGATCGCGGCGAAGGCCCCGATCATGGCCGAGGTCATCGACGCCGCCGGCAAGGGGATGCCCGTGCTCGGCATCTGCAACGGCTTCCAGATGCTCGCCGAAGCGCGACTCGTCCCGGGCGCGCACACCCGCAACGCGCACCAGCAGTTCATCCGGCGCGACCAGAAGCTCCGCGTCGAGACCACCGCCACGGCGTGGACGAGCGGCTTCACGGCCCAGCAGGAGATCACCATCCCGCTGAAGAACGCCGACGGCCGCTTCGTCGCGGACGCCGACGAGATCAAGCGCATCGAGGACAACGGCCAGGTCGTGTTCCGCTACGTCGGCGTGAACCCGAACGGGTCGATCGACGACATCGCGGGCGTCTCCAACGAGCGCGGCAACGTCGTCGGCCTGATGCCGCACCCCGAGCACGCGACGGAGCCCGGGTTCGGCCCGGACACCCCCGCGGCGATGGCCTCCGGCACGGACGGCCTCACCTTCTTCACCTCCGTGATCGAGTCGACGCTCGTCAAGTGACGACCACGCCGACGAACACGACTCCAGTGACAGGGAACGACACCACCGTGACGACACACGTCCGCCCGAAGCCCGACACCGTCCAGGACGCCGCAGCCACGCCCGACAAGGAGCAGCCGTACGAGGCGCTCGGGCTGAAGGCCGACGAGTACGCGAAGATCCGCGAGATCCTCGGCCGCCGCCCCACCTCGGGCGAGCTGGCGATGTACTCCGTGATGTGGTCCGAGCACTGCTCGTACAAGTCCTCGAAGAACTACCTCCGGCAGTTCGGCAAGAAGGTCACGCCGGAGATGACGAAGAACCTCATGGTCGGCATGGGCGAGAACGCCGGTGTCATCGACGTCGGCAACGGCTGGGCGGTGACCTTCAAGGTCGAGTCGCACAACCACCCGTCCTACGTCGAGCCGTACCAGGGCGCCGCGACCGGTGTCGGCGGCATCGTCCGCGACATCATCTCGATGGGTGCCCGCCCGGTCGCCGTGATGGACCAGCTCCGCTTCGGCGCGATCGACCACGAGGACACGCAGCGCGTCGTCCACGGTGTGGTCGGCGGCATCTCGTTCTACGGCAACTGCCTCGGCCTGCCGAACATCGGCGGCGAGACCTACTTCGACCCGGTGTACCAGGGCAACCCGCTGGTGAACGCCCTCGCGGTCGGGGTCCTCCGCCACGAGGACCTGCACCTCGCGAACGCCTCGGGTGCCGGCAACAAGGTCGTGCTCTTCGGTGCCCGCACCGGTGGCGACGGCATCGGCGGCGCGTCGATCCTGGCGTCCGACACCTTCACCGAGGGCGGCCCGACCAAGCGTCCCGCCGTCCAGGTCGGCGACCCCTTCGCCGAGAAGGTCCTCATCGAGTGCTGCCTCGAGCTGTTCCAGAAGGAACTCGTCGAGGGCATCCAGGACCTCGGTGCCGCCGGCATCTCGTGCGCCACGAGCGAGCTCGCGTCGAACGGCGACGGCGGCATGCACATCTCGCTCGACGACGTCCTGCTGCGCGACCCCACGCTCACCGCCGAGGAGATCCTCATGTCGGAGAGCCAGGAGCGCATGATGGCGGTCGTCCGCCCCGAGAAGCTCGACGAGTTCCTCAGCGTCGTCGGCAAGTGGGAGGTCGAGACCAGCGTCCTCGGCGAGGTCACCGGCACCGGCCGGCTCGTCATCGACTGGCAGGGCCAGGAGATCGTGAACGTCGACCCGCGCACGGTCGCCGTCGACGGCCCGGTCTACGACCGCCCTGTGGCCTACCCGACCTGGATCGACGCGCTGCAGGCCGACTCGGCTGCATCGCTCGACCGCCCGGCCGACGGCCCCGCCCTCAAGGCGCAGTTCCTGCAGCTGCTCGGCTCCCCGAACCTGGCGTCGAAGAACTGGGTGACGAACCAGTACGACACCTACGTGCTCGGCAACACGGCGCTCTCCTTCCCCGACGACGGCGGCATGATCCGCGTCGACGAGGAGACCGGGCTCGGCGTCACGATCGCCACCGACGCGAACGGCCGCTACTGCCAGCTCGACCCGAAGCAGGGCGCCCGGCTGGCCCTCGCCGAGGCGTACCGGAACGTCGCCGTCACCGGTGCCGTCCCGGCCGCCGTGACCGACTGCCTGAACTTCGGCTCCCCCGAGAACCCCGAGGTCATGTGGCAGTTCTCCGAAGCGGTCGAGGGCCTCGCCGACGGCTGCATGGAACTCGGGATCCCGGTCACGGGCGGCAACGTGTCGTTCTACAACCAGACCGGCACGACCCCGATCCACCCGACCCCGGTCGTCGGTGTCCTCGGCGTGATCGAGGACGTCGCGCTGCGCGTGCCCTCCGGCTGGCAGGACGACGGCCACAACATCTACCTGCTCGGCACCACGTCGCTCGAGCTCGACGGGTCGGCCTGGGCCGGCACCGTGCACGGGCACCTCGGTGGCCGTCCGCCGGCGGTCGACCTCGAGCGTGAGAAGGCCCTCGCGGACCTCCTGCACGCCGCGGCGAACGAGCAGCTGCTCACGAGCGCCCACGACCTGGCGGACGGCGGCCTCGGCCAGACACTCGCCGAGTCGGTGCTCCGGTTCGGGCTCGGCGCCCGCGTCGTGCTCGACGAGCTCGAGGCCCGCGACGGCGTCGACACCGCCACCGCACTGTTCTCCGAGTCGACCGGCCGCGTCATCGTGACCGTCCGGCGCGAGGACGACGTCCGCTTCCAGGGCCTCTGCGACGGCCGCGGCTTCCCGGTGCTCCGCATCGGTGTCACGGACGCCACGAGCGGGTCGCTCGAGGTCCAGGGTGCGTTCGAGGCGACGATCGACGAGCTGCGCGGCACCCACGGCGCCACGCTCCCGAGCCGCTTCGGGGACGTCATCGTCGAGGACGTGACCGAGGGCTACGTCGGTCGGGGTCCGCTCGACGACCACGGCTCGTTCTCGCCGCGGACCGACTCCTGAACGGGTCGGACCGGAGCGCCACGACGACGGGCACCGACTGATGCCCGTCGTCACCCTGCCGTTCCGTGGACTCGTCGATCGCTTCGGCCCCGTGCCGGAGGGCATCGAGCTCGACGTGTGGGACGTCGAGGCACCGTACGGACGCCCCGACGACGTGGCCATCGCGTTCCTGCCGTTCTACTTCGGTGGGCGGCACCGGTGGCAGTACGTGCACGACCTGCCGAACCTGCGGCTCCTGCAGCTGCCGAGCGCCGGGTACGAGCACGCGGTCCCGCACGTCCCCGGCCACGCGCAGCTCGCGAACGGCCGCGGCATCCACGACGACGAGACCGCCGAACTCGCGGTGGGGCTCGCGCTGACGTCGCTGCGCGAGCTCGGGGCGTTCCAGGCCGACCGTGCGAACGGCGTCTGGGACGCCCGGACCACCCGGTCCCTCGCCGACCGTCGCGTGACCGTGGTCGGCTACGGCGCGATCGGGTCCGCCATCGCGACCCGCTTCGAGGCGTTCCGCACCGAGGTCACCGTGGTGGCGCGGACCGCGCGTGAGCAGGACGGCCGGCAGGTCCACGCGTTCGGCGAGCTCCCGGAGCTCGCCGCGACCACCGACGTCCTGGTGCTCATCGCCCCGCTGACGGACGAGACCGAACGGCTGGTGGACGCCGACCTGCTCGCCGCGCTGCCCGACGGCGCCCTCGTGGTGAACGTCGCCCGCGGCAAGGTCGTCGACACCGATGCCCTCGTCGCCGAGCTGCGGTCCGGACGGCTCTCGGCAGCGCTCGACGTCACCGATCCCGAACCCCTGCCCGACGGGCACCCGCTCTGGACGACGCCGAACACGGTCCTGACGCCGCACGTCGGCGGCAACACGGACCTCAGCGTGCCGCGGTCGATCGAGCTGATGCGCCGTCAGGTGGCCGCGTTGGCCGAGGGCCGACCGTTCGAGAACGTCATCGAGTCCTGACCACCCGGCCGGCCGGTCAGTCGGTCAGCAGCGCCATCCCGAGGCTCGGTGCCACGTCGTCGAAGCCGAGCGATCGGTAGAGCCGCTGCCCGGGCGGGTCGCCGACGAGGGTGACGTACGCGCCACGGGGCGCCCGGGAGCGGATGTCCGCGACGAGCCAGGCGACCACCGCACGACCGATCCCCCGGCGTTGGTGCGCCGGGTCGGTCGCGATGTCGGCGATGTGGAAGTACCAGCCGCCGTCGCCGATCGTCCGGCCCATCGCGACGGGCCGCCCGTCGGGATCGAGGACGTGGCAGGCGGACCAGCTGCCGGCGATCGCTCCGGCGCCCTGGTCGGCGTTCTTCGGCGTCAGGCCGGAGTCACGGCGCAGCCGGAGGTAGTCGTCGAGGGGAGGCGGGCCGGGGACGAGGGTGTAGGACGCGTCCATGGGGTCGGACTCAGACCGGCACGACGACCGGGACGACGCACGCCGGCGTGCCGACCGCGATCTGCGCGACGGCCTCGCCCGGGACACCGTCCTCGCCGAGGGGCAGGACCGCGATGGCGTCGGACATCTGGTTCGCCACGAGGAGGAACCCGGGCACCCGTGCGAAGTGCCGGGGCCACACTCCACCGGAGGACGCCGATCCCACGAGCGACAGCCCGCCGTCGGATGCGTCGAGCACCACCACGAGGTCGCGCCCGCGCACCGCGACGTACACGCGCCCGGCGTCGTCGACCTCGATGTGGCTGAGGAGCGACTCGCCGACCTCGCCGGTGAAGGTCGCCGCGGAGGCCACCGACACGAACGACCCCGAGCCGTCGCGGCGGAGGCGGTGGACCCGGCCGTCGAGCTCACCGGCCACGATGAGGTCGCCCTCGTACCAGGCGAGGTGCCGCGGTCCGACACCAGGGGTGACGTGGTGGACGCGGACCTGCTCGATGCTCGGGGCGTCCGTGATCCGGAACTCGTGCAGGGCGTCGCCGCCGAGGTCCGCCACGAGCACGGTGCCGTCCGGCGTCGCGGTCGACTGGTGGGCGTGCGGGCCCTCTTGCCGGTCCTCGACGGGGCCGGTGGCGTCGGGGAGGACCTCGGTGACGAGCGCCGACGCGGGCACCGTCACCTGGTCGTCGCTGCCGTGCGCGCCGATCAGCCCGTCGCTGCCGAGGACCGACGCGGCGTGCGACTCCGCTGCGGCGAGCGAGACCGCCGTGACGGTACCGGAGACGTAGTTGGTGACGACGAGCGCACCGGACGGGTCGACGCGCACGTGGCACGGGGCGTCGCCGCCGGCCGGAGCGTCCCAGAGGTGCTCGAGCGACGAGCCTCCCAGGCGGAAGGCCGAGACACCGCCGTCGGCCGTCTCAGACACGGCGTAGACCCGGTCACCGGAGACGGCCAGGAACGACGGGTCGTCGATGACCGCGACTGTGCGAGCCGTCGGCGCGCCGCCGTCCGCACCCCCGACCGGTCCGCCGGGCACGATCGAGATGCCCGTCGCGTTCCCGCCGCCGGTGGCCGTGTACGAGCCGACGAGCAGCGTCGGGAGCGCGTCGCTCACTCGTCGCCGCCGGCGATCTGCTCGTGGTGGTGGATGACCTCGGCGACGATGAAGTTCAGGAACTTCTCCGCGAAGGCGGGGTCGAGGTGCGACTCGGCGGCGAGGGACCGGAGTCGTGCGACCTGGATCTGCTCGCGGCCCGGGTCGGCCGCCGGCATCCCCGCTGCTGCCTTGAGGTAACCGACCCGCTGGGTGTACTTGAAGCGCTCGGCGAGCATGTGGATGACCGCGGCGTCGATGTTGTCGATGCTCTGGCGGATGCTGGCCAGTTCGGCGACGGCCGCCGGGTCGTACTGGGGCGTGGTGTCGTCGTCGCTCATGCCCCGAGCCTAACGGCCGCGACCGCTCGGCAGGTGTCGGTTACGTGGGCGGCCGGCGACCGGAACCTGAGCGGGAACTGAGCACGCCTTCGGAACTGCGAGAATGGGGACCATGTCGGTCCTGCTCGTGATCTCGTGCGTGTTCGCGGTCCTCGCGGGCCTCGTGCACGTGTACATCTTCTTCCTCGAGTCCGTCGCGTGGACGAGTCCCCGTGTGCGGAAGATCTTCGGCCTGTCGTCCGAGACCGAGGTCCAGGCCACCCGCTCGATGGCGTTCAACCAGGGCTTCTACAACCTGTTCCTCGCGATCGGCGCGATCCTCGGTGTGGTGCTCGCCGTCACGGGCAACGGGGCCACCGGGTGGACGCTCGTGGTGTTCTCGACGGCGTCGATGCTCGGTGCCGCCGTGGTCCTGCTCGGGACGGGTCGCCGGTACCTCAACTCCGCGTTCGTGCAGGGGTCGTTCCCGCTGATCGCTCTGCTCTTCGCGTTCCTCGGTTCGACGTTCGGCGCCTGACCGCAGCGTCGCGACGGGCCGGACGCCGGCTCGGGACGCGACCGCAGGACGACGGGAGGCGCGGTGCCAGCTGGCACCGCGCCTCCCGTCGTTCCGCGTCGGCGTCAGCCGAGCTTCGCCTGGAACTCGTCCGGCAGCTTCTCGAGCGCCCACTCGATCGCGGCGGTGGTCCCCATCGAGAACGCCGACGACACGTCCGGGTCGTCGAACACGATGGCGTGCCCGGCCTCGACCGACGGCACCTTCTGGAAGAGCGGGTCGGACTCGGCCTTGGACGCCTCGACGTAGATCGGCAGGATCAGCGTGAGATCGGCGTCCAGCAGGTCGAGGTTCTCGTCCGACAGGTGCACCGAGAACGCCTTGCCGGCCTGCTCGTCGATCGCCTTCGGGATCGTGAAGCCGAGGTTCCGCATGAACGTCGAGCGGCTGTCCGTCGAGGCGTAGGCCCCGAAGCCCTCGGACGTGTAGGCGCCGACGACCGCCGACTTGCCCGTGAAGTCCGGGTGCGCCTTGCGGGCGGCGGCGTAGGCGTCGTCGAGGCCGGCGAGGAGCTTCTTGCCCGCGGCCTCCTTGCCGAGCGCCTTCGCGATCATCGTGGTCTGCTGCTCGGTCGAGGCGAGGTAGTTCTCGCCGCCCTTCGGGATCGCCACCGTCGGTGCGATCGCGGAGAGCTTCGCGTAGCGGTCCTTGTCACCCGACGACTTCACGTCGAGGATCACGTCGGGCTTGAGCTTGAGGATGTCCTCGTAGCTCGGCTCGAGCGTCTGGATGATCTTCGGCGACTTCGTGTACGCGCCCTTGAGCCACGGCCCGACGCCGTCGCCACCGAACGCGAGCCAGTCGCTCGCGCCGACGGGCTGCACGCCGAGTTCGAGCGCGGTCTCGGCGTCGCCCCAGCCGAGGGCGACGACGCGCTTCGGCTGCGAGTCGATCTTCGTGGTGCCGAGGGCGGTGGTGATGGACACCGGGAACTGGCCGTCGGCGGACGTGGTCGCGGCGTCGTCGGACGACGAACCGGAGCCGGAGGCGCACCCGGCGAGGACGAGGGACGCTGCGACGACGGCGCCGGCAGCGGCGAGCGCTCGGCGGAAGCGGGAGGGAGTTCGGATCACAAAGGTAAGCCTAACCTAAGCGCTCGGCGCGGAACACGCCTGGATAGGCTGACGGGGACATGTACTCCGACCCCTCCCGGACCCGCCTCGCGGTGCTCGGCTCCCCCATCGCCCACTCCCTCTCCCCCACGCTGCACGCAGCGGCCTACGACGTGCTCGGGGTGCCGTTCACGTACGGGAGGCACGAGGTCGCGTCCGGCGGACTGGACGCGTTCGTCGCGGGGCTGGGTCCCGACTGGCGCGGCCTGAGCCTGACCATGCCGCTCAAGCGCGAGGTCCTGCCGATGCTCGACCGGACGACCCCGCTCGTCGACGAGCTCGGCGTCGCGAACACCATCGCGTTCCGCACGGTCGGCGACACCGTCCTGCGGTCCGGCGCGAACACCGACGTCGAGGGGATCGTGCGCCCGGTCGAGGCGCTCGGACACCTCCCCGGCGAGGCGACCGTCCTCGGCGGCGGTGCGACCGCGGCGAGCGCCCTCACCGCGGCCGTGCGGCTCGGGGCGTCGCTCGTGCGGGTGTTCCTCCGCGACACCGCGAAGGCCGGACACCTCGTCGACCTGGCCGTGCGGCTCGGGGTCTCGCTCGAGGTGCTCCCGCTGACCGAGCTGCCGGGGAGCCGTCACGGGTTCGTCGTCTCGACGCTGCCCGGGGGTGCGGCGGACACGCTCGACCTCGTGCCGTCAGGGCCGGACGCGGTGCTCTTCGACGTGGCCTACGAGCCCTGGCCGACCGCCGTCGCCACCCGGTGGGCGGACGCCGGCGGGCGCGTGCTGAACGGGCTCGACATGCTCGCCGAGCAGGCCCTCGGGCAGATCCGGTTCTTCCTGAGCGGTGACCAGGACGAGCTCCTGCCGGCCGAGGCCGACGTGCGGAGGGCGATGCGCGCCTCCGTGGGCCTGCCGGAGACCATCGGGGCCTGAGCCTCGGTCAGCGCCGAGCTCGTGCCTCGGCGTCGAGCAACGCGACCGAGACGTCCCAGAGCCGCTCGGCGGCGGCCGGGTCGAGCGCCCACGGGAGCACCCCGTGCAGCCCGTCGGCGATGCGGTCGACGACGGCTGCCTCGTGGCAGTCCTCGAAGTACCGGCCGCTCACGCCGTCGAGCTCCGGAGCGGTGGCGAGGAGCACCGACGTCGCCGCGCCCTGCTCCGGGGACTTGACGACGTCCGCCGCGGAGACCTTCGTCGCCGCGAGCACCTTCGGGTCCCAGTGCTTCTGCAGCCCCGTCCAGATCCCTCCGGGCATGCACGCGTTCGCCGTGATCCCGTCGGCGGCCCATCGTCGACCGACCTCGACGGCGAAGAGCACGTTGGCGGTCTTGGACTGGGCGTAGGCGAGCCCGGGCTCGTACGGGCGACGCCGGAAGAACAGGTCGTCGAACACGACCGGCGAGCTGCCGTGCCCGCTCGACGACAGCGAGACGATCCGCGCACCGGACGCCGCGGCGAGCGCTTCGTGCAGCCCGAGGGCCAGCGCGAAGTGCCCGAGGTGGTTCGTGGCGAACTGCGTCTCCCACCCGGCCGAGGTGTACGACTCCGGGCTGTCCATCACCCCGGCGTTGGCGACCAGGACCTCGAGGGGGCCGGACCACGACGCCGCGAACGCTTCCACGGAGGCCGGGCGGTCGAGGTGGAGCTCGGCGACGTCGGGCGCGGTGCGTCCGGTGGTGCGGGCGATGTCCGCCGCGACCCGCTGTCCGGCCTCGACGTCGCGGACCGCCAGGGTCACGGTCGCACCGGCCCCGGCGAGCGCTCGGGCCGTCTCGACGCCGATGCCCGAGGCGGCCCCGGTCACGACGGCGGTCCGTCCCCGGAGGTCGAGCCCCGCCACGACCTCGGCGGCGGTGGTGTGGGCGCCGAAGGCGGCGAGGTCACGGTCCGGCACGGTGTGCTCCTGTCTGGGGACGGAGGCGCTCAGGACACCGTGCCGTCCACGTAGGACCACCGGCCGTGCTCGCGCACGAAGTCGCTCGTCTCCTCGAGTGTGCCCCGCTCGTCGTCGGTGCGCCACCACGCGCGGAAGGCGACGGTGCCGCGGGAGTCGAACGGGCCGCCGGACTCCGTCGACAGGACGTCCAGCCGCGTCCAGCGCTGGGCCGGGTCGAGCTCGAGACTCGCCGGGCGGGTGCGCGGGTGCCACGTCTGCAGCAGGTACTCGGGCAGGCCGAGGGCGAACGCGCTGAACCGCGACCGCATGAGCCGCTCGGCGGTCGGGGCCGCGGCGCCCGCGTGCAGCGGGCCGCAGCACTCGCCGTAGGGGTTGCCGCTCAGGCAGGGGCAGCGCGACTCGTCGGTGACCACGGGCGGCACGCTAGTCGACGATCGACAGCGCGACCGTGATGTTGCCGCGGGTGGCGTTCGAGTAGGGGCAGATCTCGTGCGCGCGCTCGGCGAGACGCTGGCGCTGCTCGGGTCGGGCGGCCGGCGCGTAGACGTCGAGCTCGACCGCGAGGCCGAAGCCCCCGTTGCCGGTGCCGCCGATGCCGACCTCGGCCGAGACCTCGGCGCCGGTCGTGTCGACGTCGAGCTCCCGGCCCGCGGCGTGGAGCGCCCCGAGGAAGCACGCGGCGTACCCGGCGGCGAAGAGCTGCTCGGGGTTCGTGCCCTCGCCGCTGCCGCCCATCTCCTTCGGCGGACGGGTGTCGAGGTCGAGGCGGTCGTCCTCGCTGCGCACGTGTCCGTCGCGGCCGCCTCCGGTGGCGTGGGCGGCGGCGGTGTAGACGATGTCGAGACTCATGGCACGAGCGCATCGTGCGTTCCTGGACGACCGCTGGAGCGGGGCGCAACGACGGGCGGCGGCGATCGGTCGATGAGGACGCGTCGGGCGTGTCCGGCCCCATCGCTGTCAGCTTCATGGAGTAGACGGAACCTCGTGTTCAGACTCGGGTGGCAGGTGCTGCGGGGGCGGATCGCCACGGTGGTCGATCCCGCACGCGCCCGTCGTGCCGTGTGGATCGCCGCCGCGTGCTCCGTGGTCGTGCTGGTCGGCTCCGTCGTGCTGCAGCTCGCGTTCGGCTGGGCCGGTACGGGTCCCGTCCGACCGGTCGTGGTCATCACGCTCGTGTCCCTGGGCCTCGGA
Organism: Curtobacterium sp. NPDC086286; assembly: GCF_044746255.1. Taxonomy (NCBI): domain Bacteria; kingdom Bacillati; phylum Actinomycetota; class Actinomycetes; order Micrococcales; family Microbacteriaceae; genus Curtobacterium; species Curtobacterium sp. NPDC086286. The sequence goes on along the minus strand of NZ_JBIVBW010000002.1, from coordinate 165,982 downwards.
TCGATCGTGTTCTCCGCCTTCCGGACCGACCGTCCGCTCGACCCGGCAGCGACCATCAACGGGCGACAGGTCCGGCCGGACTGGCAGATGAGCGTGCGGTGGTCGGTGCAGCCCTACCTGGGCAGACGGCAACGGCCGGTGGCGCCCGAGGACCGCGCGGCCGTGCTGACCGACGTCGGACTCCTGCAGCGCGGGCTGGTCCGGCGGCTGACGCGGCTCACCCCGCTCCTCAGCGGGGTCGCACTGCTCGGGATCGCGGCCTTCGCGCGCAGCGACGTGCGGCCGATCGCGCTGCTGTGGGCAGCGGTGTACGTCTGCACGCTGCCCGACCTCGTGGTGCGGCTCGGCCGCTCGGAGCGCGCGCGGCTCGCAGCCCTCGCGGTCGACCCGCCGGCCGGAGACGCCGATACGGGGAAGCACGGGGTCGACGGTTCGAAGGTGCGGCTGCCCGGTGACTGAGGCCCGCGAGCAGGTACCCCGGACCGTCTTCCGCACCGGGTGGCAGGTGTACCGCGAGCGGCTCCCCGAGCTCGTCGACCGGCGACACCACCGCCGTGCCGTCCGCGTCGGGATCGTCGTCGCGGTCGTCGCGTTCGCCGGGCTGCTGCTCCTGGGGGCGTTCGTCGAGCGCCTCGACGGAGCCGTCCCGGTCGCTGCCGGGGTCGTCGTGGCGCTCCTGGTCGCCGCGGGCATCGGGTGCGTCGGTGCCGCCCTCACGCCGATCGGCCCCCGGGGATGGTCGCTCCCACCCGTGCCCGGCATCGGGTGGCGCACACAGGAGGCGATCGCCCGGTACTTCCGCCGCAACCCGCCGCCGGTCGCGCCGGAGCACCGCGACGCCGTGCTGCAGGGCATGCCGGCGACCCGCGACCTGCTCGTCCGCGCGGCCTACCGCTCGCTGTTCCTCACGGGCGGGTGGATCGGCATCGTCCTCGGCACCCTGGTGTTCGACGTGGCCTCGTCGGTGGGCAGCGACACCGTGATCCTGTTCCCGGGCGTCTGGCTCTTCTCGATCGTGATCACGAGCGGCACGGGGGTCATCGGCATCCGGACGCTCGGGCGCCAGGAGCAACTCCGCGTCGAGGCCGAGGCGTTGCCGCCCGTCCCGCCCGCGCCGCGCCGCGGACGCCCCGACAGCCCGAGCGGCAGCAAGCTGGCGCTCCCGGGCGAGTGAGCGCGTGAGCGCGTGTCGGTGGCACCGGGCACACTGGGCGCATGTGTGGAAGGTTCGTCGTCTCCGACACCACGGCCGATCTGCTGCCGGAACTGATCGGTGAGCTCGCCGACCGGACCGAGCACGTCGACGAGGACACCGGCGTGGTCGGCACCGGGCTGGTCCCGAGCTGGAACGTCGCACCGACCGACCCGGTCTTCGCGGTCCGGCAGCGGCACGGGCAGCGCGAACTCCCGCAGATCAGCTGGGGGTTCGTGCCGAGCTGGGCGAAGGACTTCCAGAAGCAGCGTCCGAAGCCGATCAACGCCCGCATCGAGACCGTCGCGACGAGCGGCATGTTCAAGCGGGCGTTCGCGACGAACCGCTGCATCGTCCCCGCCCAGGGCTACTACGAGTGGGTCGTGCGCGAGGACGGCAAGGAACCGCACTTCGTCCACGAACCCGGCGGCGCCCTCGCGATGGCCGGTGTCGTGAGCGCCTGGCCCGACCCCACGAAGCCCGACAGCGACCCGGACAAGTGGCGGCTGTCCCTGGCGATCATCACGCGGGACGCCCACGTGGCCCCGGGCGAGGTGCACGACCGCATGCCGGCGTTCCTCACCCCGGACGGCTACGACGCCTGGTTGGACACCGAGCAGGGCGGCCTCGGACAGGACGACCTGCTCGCCCTGCTCGATCACGAGTCGCTGACGGTCGCGGCGGGCCTCGAGCAGTACGAGGTCTCGCGTGCGGTGAACAGCGTCAAGAACGACGGGCGACAGCTCATCGAGCGGGTCGCGTAGCCACCCCGCTCAGCAGACGTCGGACCCCGGCGTGGTCATCCCCACGGTCACGTCCGACAGGTCCTGGGTCCGCAGGGTCCCCAGTGGCCCGGCCGTCGTCACCCGGAGCCCGGTCAGGTGTCCGCCGTGCGCCAGGCTCTTCGAGCGCATCTCGGCGACGACCCGGACGTCGTGGTGCGGCGCGATCACCGTACCGTCGGCGTCGAGGACCTGCGCGCCGTCGACGACGCTCGCGGTGTCGCCCATCAGTGCGCCCGTGCCGGATCCCCGGACCTTCTCCGCGAGGACGACGCGCACCGAGCGGAGCCCGGAGTTCCACGTCGCACGGACGCCCCGGAGCGTGACGGGCCGGTCGGACGGGTTCCGCAGGACGAACCCGGCGGACATCCGGGTCTCGTCACGTCCGGCCTCGTCGTCCGACCACCCGCCGCAGACGCCGCTCGCGCCCAGCGCGCGCAGCGGCGCGGGCGACGAGGTGACGACCACGAGCCCGGCGAGCAGGACGAGTGCCGCGACGACGCACGTCGCCAGCACCGCGCGTGCAGACGGGCCCGCTCGGTGCGGGATGGTCGCGTGCTCGTCCGACGTCATGGTCCCCCCGGTCCGGGCCGAGCGTCGACCCACGTCGAGAGCATGACAGACAGGAGGCCCGGATCGCGTCAGCCGATCGGCTGACGTGGTCCGGGCCCGCAGTCCAGAGCGTCAGGCGCCGTCGCGACGCACGTCCGGCAGGAGCACGTGGAGCCGCTCGGCGAGCCGCAGCTGGGCTTCCTCGAGCGACCGGAAGTCGCCGACGTACTGCCCGAAGGTGTCCGACACGAAGTAGTGCGCACCCTGGCGGTCGACGGTCCCGCCGTAGTAGCCGCCGTAGTTCGCCGCCCAGAGCCCCGTGTCGGGCCGCGACCAGAGGATGCGCGGGTGGACCGGCTCGTCGACGTCGGTGTCGACGACGAGGTCGACGTGGGCGTCCATGCCGGTGATCGCGACCATGGTGGCGGTGTCGACGGTCACCTCGGTGTGCTGGTGGTGGTCGACGGGCGTGCTCATGGTCGTGCTCCTCTTGGTGCGTGCTGCTGTGGTGCGGCGTTCCGTGGTGCGGGTGGTGCGGGGTGGTGCGGGGTGGTGCAGTGCTCCGGGGAGCGACGTGCTAGTCGACCGGGCGGATCACGGACGGCAGCATCACGTGCAGCTGGTCCGCGAGCTTCGCCTGTGCCTGCTCGAGCGACGCGAAGTCGCCGACGACGAGGCCGAACGTGTCCGAGGCGACGTAGCGGTCGTCCCGCTTGTCCACCGATCCGCCGAAGTACCCGCCGTAGTTGGCGACCCACTCGCCGTCGTCCTCCTGCGTCCAGGTGAGCTTGGCGCGGGCAGGGCGGGCGTGCGGTTCGGCCTGGGCTTCGAGGATGGCGATCGTGTCGACGGTCTCGGTGTCGAGCGTGACCTCGGCTCGGGTGTCGGTGCTGACGGTGGTGCTCATGTCGCTCTCCTTCGCGATCCGGGGTACATCGGCTGACATGAGAACGCTACGAGACCGACCCCTCCACCCGCCAGCGACGCCCGCCGATTCACGGGATCCGTCAATGCGCCCCATCGGCGAAGCCCGGGTTTCCGGGGTCGGGCGTCGCACTTCCGGGGTACAGGGGACAGATCGGGGTACTCGTTCTCCGGCCAATCCGATGGAGGACCGTCAGGCGCTCGTTCGGCCAGCAGCCCGGCGGTACGTCCCCGGTGTCATCCCGGCCAGCGGCGTGAACTGCTCGATGAACTGGCTCGTCGTCGCCCAGCCGCAGGCCGCCGCGACGTCGGTGACGCTGTGTCCTCCCGCGAGCAGCACGAGCGCACGGTGCACCCGGAGCTGCAGGCGCCACTGCCGGTACCCCGTGCCCGTCTCCTGCCGGAACAGCCGGGTCAGCGTCCGTTCCCCGAGCCCCGCCCAGGCCGCGAGCTCGGCGAGCGACAGCGGGGTCGACAGGTCGCGCTCGACCCGTCGCACCACCCGGCGCAGCCGGGGGTCGCGCGGCTCCGGCAGGTGCAGCGGCTGCTCCGGCGCGGACGCGACCTCGTCGACGACGACCGCACGGAGGTGGGACCTGGCCGTCTCGGAGCGCGGCGCCGGTGTCGTGAGGGCGAGCAGCGCCTCCCGTGCGAGCGGTGAGACGGACAGGACGGCGGGGCCGGACGGGAGGCGCGCGGCGGCCTCCGCGGACAGGTACACGATCCGCATGTCGGTCACCCCGTGGGCCCGGTGCCGGTGCTCGGCACCGGCCGGCACCCACGCGACCCGGTTCGACGGCGCGATCCACGCACCGTCGGCGGTGATGAGCGACAGCACGCCCGTCGCTGCGTGCACGAGGTGACCGAGCGGGTGCGCGTGGGGCGGGACCGTCTCGGCGTGCTCGAAGCGGTACGCCGCCTCGGTGCGGTCGTCGACGATCCGCTCGTGGGCGTGGCTGGAAACCGACATCGATCGGCAGCATACGTGTTCCGGGCCGGTCCCGCCGGGTGGTGGGATCGGAGCATGACCACCGCTTCCACCACCGTGCCCGACACGAGACCCCGCCGGCGACTCCTGGCCGCCTGGTACGTCGGCGCCGGACTCCTGCTCGTCGCGCTGAACCTGCGGATGGGCGTGGCGTCGGTGGGTCCGGTCCTCGGTGCCGTCGAGCGCTCCCTGCACCTCGGGCCGTCGGCGGCGAGCCTGCTCACCACCATCCCGGTGTTCGCGTTCGGGGCGTTCGCGTTCCTGACGCCGCTGCTGACCCGGCGGATCGGGCTGCACCGGCTGCTCGGCCTGACGATGGCCGTGCTCGCTGTGGGCATCGCGCTGCGGATCGAGCCCCACGGCTGGGCGCTCTACGGCGGCACCGTGCTGGCCGGCGCCGCGATCGCGGTGGCGAACGTCCTCATGCCCGCGGCGATCAAGAGCGACTTCGCGCACCGGGTCGGGCTGATGATGGGGCTGTACTCGACGGCGCTGTTCCTCAGTGCCGCGATCGCCTCGGCGGCCGTCGTCCCGCTCGCGGCCGCGTTCGGGTCGTGGCGACCGGCGCTGGCGTTCTGGGCGGTGCCGGCGGTCGTCGCGTTCCTCGTCTGGTTGCCGCGGGCGCTGCGGAACCCGGGGCACACCGGGCGCTCGCGGACGGTGGACGACGCTCCGGTCCAGGCCGCCGACGAGCCGACGTTCGCCCGCCTGTTCCGCGACCCCGTGGCGATCGCGGTGACCGGGTTCATGGGGTTGCAGAGCCTGTCGTACTACGCGTTCCTCACCTGGGTGCCGACGGTGCTGCAGGACGCCGGGGTGACGGCGCACGAGGCCGGTCTGATGCTCGCGTACTCGAGCCTGCCCGGGATCGTCACCGGGGTGACCGGACCCGCGATCGCGCGGCGACTGCGACCGACGTGGGTGCCGGTCGTCGTCGTCGTGGTGCTCTGCGCGGTGGGGTTCGTCGGCCTGCTCGTGGCTCCGGCCGCCGGGGCGTGGCTGTGGATGACGTTGCTCGGGCTCGGGCAGGGCGGCGCGATCAGCCTCTCGTTGAGCTACATCGTGTGGCGGTCGCCCGATGCCCGGCACACCGCGCACGTGTCGACGATGGCGCAGGGGACGGGGTACCTGCTCGCGGGGCTCGGACCGCTCGGGATCGGGTTGCTGCACACGGCGACCGGGGGCTGGACGGTGCCGGTCGTGGTGCTGCTGGCGCTGCTCGGGGTGCAGCTCGTGGCCGGCGTCGCCGCGAGTCGCGAGCGGCAGGTGCTGGCGCGGCGCTGAGCGGCGGGCGGCCGGGGCGCAGGGCGCCCGCGCGTCAGCGCCCGGCGCGCAGTGTGCCCGCGCGTCAGCGCCCGGCGCGCAGTGTGTTCGCGCGTCAGCGCACGGCGCGCAGCGCGTCCGCGACCACCACGAGCGCCGCGGCGATCTCGTCTGCCACCCGCTCGTGCGTCGCCATCGACCGGCGGTACGGGTCGTCGACGTCGTCGTCCGCCGGGTCCGCGAGCGGCGGCACGGTCCCCCGCAGTCGGGCCACGAGTGCGACGAGCTCCTCGGGCGTGGACACGCCGGCGAGCTCGGCCGGCTCGAGCCCGTCGAGCACCCGGGCGAACTGCTTGACCGTGAACGCGCGCTTCGCCGTCCGGGGCGCGAGCGAGACCACGGCCGCACGGTGCGAGCGCTCGGCGGTGAGCACGAGGTCCGCCGACCCCGCGATCGCCGCGGTGAGGTACCGCGCACGGTGTCCGTCGGGCGACCCGCCGAGTCGCACGGACTGCGCTGCGGCGGCATCGTCCATCGGAGCGCCGTCCTGCGCGATGGTGCCGGCGGACTCGACCACGAACGCGGCTGCGTCCGGGCCGAGTCGCGCCGTGAGGACCTGTGCGCCGAGCGGCGAACGGCAGATGTTGCCGCTGCAGACGAACAGGACGCGCATCGTCAGGCTGCGGTGTCGCCGAGCAGGTCGTGCCGCACGACGATGGCGTCACGACCGGGGCCGACACCGATCGCGGAGATCCGCGCCCCGGACATCGCCTCGACCGCGAGCACGTAGTCCTGCGCGTTCTTCGGCAGGTCCTCGAAGGAGCGGGCACCCGTGATGTCCTCGCTCCAACCGGGGAACTCCTCGTAGACGGGCTTGGCGTGGTGGAAGTCCGACTGGTTGACGGGGACCTCGTCCACGCGGACGCCGTCGACCTCGTACGCCACGCAGACGGGGATCGTCGACAGCCCGGTGAGGACGTCGAGCTTCGTGAGCACGAAGTCCGTCACGCCGTTGACGCGCGCCGTGTAGCGGGCGATCGGGGCGTCGTACCAGCCGCAGCGACGCGGGCGCCCCGTGGTGGTGCCGAACTCGAAGCCGTTGGCCCGGAGGAACTCCCCCGACTCGTCGAACAGCTCGGTCGGGAACGGACCGGCGCCGACGCGGGTCGTGTACGCCTTGACGATGCCGATGATGCGCTCGAGCTTGCCCGGGCCGATGCCCGAACCGGTCGCCGCGCCACCCGCCGTCGCCGACGAGGAGGTCACGAACGGGTAGGTGCCGTGGTCGACGTCGAGCATGGTGGCCTGGCCGGCCTCGAACAGGACGGTCTCGCCGCGCTCGAGCGCACGGTGGATCTCGAGCCCGGTGTCGGCGACCATCGGACGCAGGCGGTCCGCGAAGGACAGCAGCGACTCGACGACCTCGTCGGCGTCGATCGCGCGACGGTTGAAGACCTTCACCAGCAGGTGGTTCTTCTGGTCGAGGGCCGCTTCGACCTTCTGGCGCAGGATGTTCTCGTCGAAGATGTCCTGGATGCGGATGCCGACGCGGTTGATCTTGTCGGCGTAGGTCGGGCCGATGCCGCGACCGGTGGTGCCGATCTGGCGCTTGCCGAGGAACCGCTCGGTCACCTTGTCGATCGTGCGGTGGTAGTGCGTGATGACGTGGGCGTTCGCCGACACGAGCAGCTTTGAGGTGTCGACGCCGCGGGCCTTCAGCGCGTCGAGCTCCTGGAAGAGGACCTCGAGGTCGACGACCACGCCGTTGCCGATGACGGGCGTGACGCCCGGCGTGAGGATGCCGGAGGGCAGCAGGTGCAGGGCGTACTTCTCGCCGCCGACGACGACCGTGTGCCCGGCGTTGTTGCCGCCGTTGAACTTCACGACGTAGTCGATGCGGGACCCGAGGAGGTCGGTGGCCTTCCCCTTGCCCTCGTCGCCCCACTGGGCTCCGATGATCACTGCAGCGGGCATCTGGTTCTCCTCACGTTGGCGGAGGACCTCACACGACCAGTCGGGCCGGTGGTCCACCCGAGTCTATCGGACGGCCACCGGCACGCTACCTGCCGGTCGCCCGGTCGGAGCGCTCGCGCACACCGGCGACGAGCGGCCACCCCACCGCCAGGACGGCGAGCAGGAGCAGTGCGACGAGCAGGACCCGGGCGTCCGCGCCGAAGCCCGAGGCGAGGAGCGCCCACACCGGGACGACGAGACAGACGCCCAGCCAGACCGCCGCGAGCAGTGCCCGCGCCGCCCGGTGCACCCGCAGGGCGATCGCGGCGACGACGGCGGCGAAGAGCCCCGACACGGCCCAGGTGCCGCCGGTGGCGACCGCCGTCCGGGCGTCGCCGGAACAGGACGCCGGGGCCGGGTACACGGCCGGGCACGCGACGGCTGCTCCCTCGGTGAGCCAGAGGGCTGCGAGTGCGCACACCACGACGACACACGCCCTCGCGACCGTCCACCCCATCACCCGATGATGCCGGAGGTGCGGTCCGGACGCCACCCCGGGACGGACTGGAGGCGCGGTGCCAGCCGGCACCGCGCCTCCAGTCCCGAGCGGGTCGCGCTCGCGCGCTCAGCTGCGGAAGAAGTCCTGGTACGACGGGTCGCCCACCGGGGCCGAGTGGCCGGGCTCGGCGAGGCGCTCCTCGATCATCGACTGGATGACGTCCGGCGGGGTGAGCCCACGGCGACGCCACTCCATCGGGTTGGCCCGGAGCTGCTTCAGGGTGGTCTGCGTCTGCATGCTGCAACCCTCCCACCGGATAACTAGTTTGTCTAACTACATGTCCTCTTGACGCACTGCGGGCCCCGTCGCTGGGGTGCGACGGGGCCCGAGTGGTGGTGTCGGTGCCTAGCGGCGAGCGACCTTGGCGGTCGACTTCGAGGTCGACGTGCCGTCCTGGTAGCCCTTCGCCGTCGCGACGACCTTCACCGAGAAGGTGTGGCCGGCGTCGGACGTGCCGAGCTTGTAGGACGAGCTCGTCGCGCTCTTCACCGCCTTGCCGTCACGGAGCCACTGGTACGAGTACGTGACGCCCGAGCCGTTCCACGTACCGTGGTTCGCCTTGAGCTTCGTGCCGACCGTCGGCTTGCCGCTGATGGAGACCGCACTGCCCTTGACGAGCGTCAGTGCCGGGGCCACCCAGGTCGCCGCGGCGCTCTGGGCCTGGCTGCCGACCGCGTTGCCGAGGTGCAGCAGCAGGATCCGGGCGCTGGCCACACCGGCGCCGCGGGTGACCTGGAGCGTGCCCTTGTCGGCGAACAGCGTGCCGCCCTGGCCACCCTGCGCGAACGTGAGCGTCGGCTTGGCGAGGTTGAACTTCGCCGTCGAGGTCACGTCGACCACCGAGGACCCGCTGGTGGCCGCACCCGGCGCGTACGCCGACTCGGTCTCCACCCGGTACGAGATGGTCTTGCCCGCGGCACCGATCGCCGAGGCCGTCACCGGCAGCACCTTGACGGCGCTGTCGAACGTGTTGACGTCCTGGCCGGGGGCACCGCCGTTGAGCGGGAAGGCGTCGACCACCGGGTCGATGTCGGGGTCGTCGACGGCCTGCGCAGCCTTGGCGAGGTCGATCGTCGTGACGAGCGTCGCGTCGACCACGGACGACTTCGCGTCGTAGACGAGGTAGTCGTCCTTGCCGTCGCCGTTCGTGTCGATGAACACCTCGACGTTGGTCACGGCGCCCGGGTTGGCGTCGGGACCGGCCGTCTGCACACCGAACGCGAGGGTGTCCGACGCCTTGTCGTAGCTGACGCCGTAGGCACGGACGTCGGCGGCCTTGAGCGACTGCGACGCCGAACCCGTCGGGAACGACTCCACGCCGTCCGTCCCGCCGAGCACGAACGGTGCGACCGCGGCGTGGTAGCCCGAGGTCAGGCCGCCCTGGTCGACCGTGCGGCCGCTCAGCGCGAGGTTCGCGGTCTTCTGGGACCCGGTGAACGACACACCCGAACCGCGCACGGCGCTGACCGGCTTCGGCGCGACGTACGTGCCGAGGCGCAGCGGGTCGAGCGTCTTGTCGGTCGGGGTGAAGGTCACGAGACCGGTCGCGGCGGTGACGAACTCCCGCTGGTAGCCCTGCTGCACCGACTCCTGGGTGGGGTCGATGACGCGGCGGAGCTGCGTCGGGTCGGCGACCGTGAACGTCAGGTCCACGACGGCACCGCGACCGGGGCCGACGGTGACGCGCTTCGTGCTGAGCGAGAACGCGACACCCGGCTGGGACACCTGCGGCTGGTAGGCCACGTCGTAGGTGTGGGCCGTGGAGTCGGTGTTCTCGATGAGGAGCGACCGGGTCTCGCTGGTCTTGCCCGAGACCTCGACGACACCGAACGAGGCGGTCACGAGCTGACCGTTCTCGACGCTCTTCACGGTGGTGTCGGCGGTGACGGCCTGCAGGGCGTCGACGCGGCCGGTGCCCTGGCGCAGCAGGGTCGCCGTGCCGGAGCCGTCCTCGACGTCGTGCGTGGCCGTGTTCATGAGCGCGGCCTTGACGTCCGGAGCCGACCAGGTCGGGTGCGACTCGAACGTCAGCGCGGCGATGCCCGCCACGTCCGGCGTCGCCATCGACGTGCCGCTCATCGACATGCGGTCGTCACCGGTGCCGTTGGCCGCGGAGATCACGTTGACGCCGGGGCCGGCGATGTCCGGCTTGACGATGTCACCGAACGAACCGTGGACACCGCGGCTGGTGAACGACGCGAGCGTGTTCACGGCCTCGGGGTCGGTGGCGAGTTCGAAGCCCTTGAGCTCGTCGGCGAACTTCACGTGCAGGGTCCCGGCCTTGGCAGAGGCCAGGAGGCTCGTCACGCTGTCCTTGGTCAGCTCGGCACCCGGGATGGTCGCGTTCCCCGCGATGCCCGAGCTGAAGGTGTTGATCGTGCCCGCGAGGAGCACGCCGACGCCGCCGGCGGCCTGGACATTGTTGAACCGGACCCCGGACCCGCACTCGAGCGCGGCGTCGGTCCACTTGAGCCAGACGACCTTGCCTGCGACGGCCGCGGCGTCCGCACCCGTGAAGGGCGTGCAGCCGTCGACGTTCGTGGTCGGGACGACGACGTCGCCCTCGACCGGCAGCGTGCCCTGGAAGTTCTGGGAGTACTGCGCGCGGTAGGTCTTCGCGACGGCGGACGGGGCGGTCACCTGGACACCGTCGTAGAGCGACTGGCCGGTGGCGCTGGCGGCGACCGTCAGGGCACCCTCCGCGTTCCCGGGCGAGCCACCGATGTCGGTGAAGTCGTCGGCGTTGCCCGAGGCGATCACGGGCAGGACACCGCGGGCGGTGAGCGCGTCGATCTTCGCGTTGTCGGGGTCGTCCGGTGCGCCGTAGTCGGAACCGAGCGACAGGTTGAGGACGTTGATGTCCTTGCCCTCGGTCAGCGACTGGCCGACCCAGTCGAGCGCGGCACCGGTGAGGTCGGTCGAGCCGCCGCCGTCGCCGAACACCTTGAGGGCGTAGAGGCCGGCCTCGGGCGCGGTGCCCGGACCGATCCACATGTCCTGCACCTGCTGCGTGGTGAGCTTGGTGTAGTCGCCGTCGAAGGTCTGCTTGTCGGCGTCGAGGCCGTAGCCGGCGATCGTGCCGGACACGTGCGTGCCGTGGTCGCCGCCCTTGCCGTCGATCGGGTTGTCGTCCGGCGCGGGCACCGGCTGGTAGGTGTCGGGGTCCGTCGGGTCCGCGTTGTAGGTCGGCCCGGCGAAGTCGTACCCGCCGAGGAACTTCTGCGGGTCGTACGAGCCCTGCGCAGGCGCACTCGTCGAGGCGAGGGCAGCGTCGTAGGCGGCCGTGGTGCCGGGGCCGCCGAAGTCCGCCTGGGTGTAGTCGAGGCCGGTGTCCAGCACGGCGACGTTGACGCCCTTGCCGGTGTGGCCGGTCTGCTGCCACGCGTTGAGTGCCCGCGTGTACACGTCGCTCGCCGCGTTCTTCGGGCTGACGCCGTCCGCGCCCGGCTTCGCGAGGCTCGGGTCGACGCCGGACGGGGCCGCCGAGGCATCCTCGTTGACCGTCGGCTCGACGACCGTCTTCGGCGTGAGCGGGATGATGCTCGCGACGTCGGAGCGCGCCGCGACCTTCCGGAGCGCCTCGACGTCGGCGACGACGGCGATGCCCGGGACGGTGTACTCGGTCGAGTAGAGCTCGGTGGCGTCCGCGTCGGACTGCTTGACGGCAGCGCGGACCGCGTCGACGGTCGAGCCGATCGCCTTGACGCGCTGCTTCGCGGCCGAGGACTGCGTCTTCGACTTCGTCAGGTCGCCGCCCTTGGCCTTCGCGTCGACCTCGAGGGCGCCCTGGCCGGTCGTGCGCACGAACGCCGCGATCGTCTTCTGTGGCTTCGCGTCACGCAGCGGCTGCGCGATCTTCAGGTCGGCGGGCGAGAGGCCGGACGGGGCCGCGGAGGCCGCCCCACCGACGGCGAGCCCACCGCACGCGAGGGCCGCGGCGGCGATGCCGGCGGTCAGGACGCGTGCGATGCGATGGGGGTTCGGGTTCGGGTTGTCGTTCGGTGTTGCACGGTTCAAAAGGCGCACTCCTGGCTCCGTCCGTGTTCTTCATGGAATTGCTGTGAAGTTATGCGCTTGCTCTCAGGGAGCGCAGTCGGCACTTTGGGGGACCACCCTCGGTCGGGGGTGCCGGAACTGATAACTTGCACACGTGTGTGCACGTTATTACGATGGGGTGCGTGACCACTCCTGACCAGCCCGCACGCGCTCCCCGCCGGGACGCGACGGAGAACCGGGCTGCCCTGATCGAGGCGGCGAAGACCGCACTGCAGGCGGACCCGGACGTCTCGCTCGAGACGATCGCGTCCGCCGCGGGACTCTCCCGGCGTGCGGTCTACGGACACTTCCCCTCCCGTGACGACCTCGTGCGCGAGGTCGTCACCGCCGGGGCCGCTCGTGTCGCCGGTGCGATGCCGACCGCGGCGGACCTCGGCGCACTCCCACCGGCCGCTCGGCTCGCCGCCATCGCGGTGACGCTGTGGTCCGAGGTGTCCCACGTCCGGTCGATGGCCCGGGTCGCGATCCGTAGCCCGTTCAGCGAGTCCGTGGCCGCGGTGTTCGCACCCCTGCGCGCCCAGGTCCGCGACGCGTGCGCCCTCGGGATCGCCGACGGCACCATGCGCGACGACGTCGACCCCGCGACGCTCGGCCGGCTCGTCGAGGGCGCCTGCATCGCCGTGCTCGACGAAGCCACGCGCTCCGGCACCTCCGACGACGACGGACGCCGCATGGTCGTCCTCTCGGCGCTCGGGATGGCCGGCATCGACTGGCGCACCGCTTCGCTCTCCGAGCCGGCCGCCTCCACCACCACGAAGGTCTCCACAGAGAAGGACCGCGCATGACGCTCGAACTCGACCACGTCGGCATCGGCGACGAGCCCGGTGCCGCGCTGCCCGTCGTCTCCGCCGTCGCCGCCCCCGGCCGCCCCGGTGTCGTCGCCGTCGAGACGGAGCAGGCACCCGTGCTCGCCTCGCTCGTCGCCGGCGGGCGCATGCGGCCCGAGACCGGTCGCGTGCTGCTCGACGGGCACGACGACGCCGCGGCGGTCCGGAGGACGTTCGCCCTCGTGGACACGCCGGGCATCGCCGAGCCCTTCCCCGTGATGAGCCTCAAGCGCATCGTGCGCGAGGAGCTCGCCTTCGCCGGACAGCGGCCCTCCCGTGAGCACGTCGGCACCGTGCTCGACGAGCTCGGGCTGCGGGACTACGCCGACACGCACGTGCAGCGGGTCCCGACCGACGTGCGGGTCCGGCTCCTCGTCGAACTGGCCCTGCTGCGGGACGGGGTGACCGGGCTCGTCATCACCTCGCCCGAACGGCACGGCGGCGCCGTGGAGGGGTGGTTCGCGGTCGTCCGCGACGTCGCCCGCCGCGGCGTGACCGTCGTGCTCGTGACCTCCAAGGCCGCAGCCGCGACCGTCGAACACCTGCTCGACACCATCCAGACCGAGGACCCCGAGGACGTGGCCCGACCTGACGGAGACGACCCGCGCCTCCAGTCCGACACCGACCACCTGCCCACGGAGGCGACCGCGTGACCACCACCTCGCTCGTCCGCGCCGAACTGGCGCGACTCACCGCGACCCCGCTCGCACGACTCGCGTTCATCGCGCTCATGGTCGTGCCGCTGCTGTACGGCGGCGCCTACCTCTGGGCGAACCGCGACCCGTACGCGAAGCTCGACCAGGTCCCCGCCGCCATCGTCGACCAGGACGCCGGGGCGACGCTCGACGGCGACCACGTCGACTACGGCAAGGACGTCACGAAGGAGGCCATCGACGGCGCCGACTTCAAGTGGACGAAGACGACCGCGGCCGACGCGCGCTCCGGCGTCCGGAACGGCACGTACGACTTCGTCGTGACGATCCCGCACGACTTCTCGGAGTCCCTCGTCTCCGCACAGTCCGACGACCCGAAGCGTGCCGAGCTCGTGATGACGACGGCGGACACGAACTCGTACCTCGCCTCGACCATCGCTGAGCAGGCGGGCAAGACGATGCGCACCGCCGTCGCCGAGCGGGTCGGGAAGCAGGCGGCGAAGACCCTGCTCGTGGGGCTCGCCGACGTGCGCGACAGCCTGGGCGACGCGGTCGACGGCGCGGGGCAGCTCGCCTCCGGTGCGAAGTCCGCTGCGTCGGGCGCGGCCACGCTCGCGGACGGCACCGGCAAGCTCGCTTCCGGGGCGGCGACGCTCGCGGACGGGACCGCCGCGTTGCCGTCGCAGACCGCTGCGCTCGACCAGGGCGCCCAGCAGGTCGCCTCCGGGGCGGCGACGCTGTCCTCGGGGCTGCAGACGGCCAAGCAGCAGACCGCGTCGCTGCCCGCGCAGACCGCGCAGCTGAACGAGGGCGCACAGCAGGTCGCGGCCGGCAACAAGGCACTGGCCGACCAGACCGATCCGGCGCTCGACGCGCTGAACGGCCTCTCCCCGGACACCGTGACCGCGGCGATCACGAAGGCCGCCGCGGACCGTGGCGTGGAACTGACGCCGGAGGTGCAGGCGGTCATCACCTCCACCGTCGACGCGCAGCTCGGTGACGACGGGACGAAGGCTGATCTCGCGAAGGCCAAGGCCGCGCTCGAAGGCGTCGACCAGTTGCGCGACGGGTCCGCCCAGGTCGCGGCCGGCACCTCCGCCCTGGCGACGGCGGCCCCCACCCTGGCCGGCGGGGTCTCCTCCGCTGCGGACGGTGCCGCGCAGTTGGCGTCGGGCTCGTCGCAGGTGGCCTCTGGCACCTCGCAGCTCGCGTCGGCCGCGCCCACGCTGTCGTCCGGCGCGGCTTCGTTGGCGTCCGGAGCGGCCTCGGCCGACGACGGCGCGAAGTCGTTGGCGTCCGGGCTGACCAAGCTGCAGAGCGGCTCGTCCGAGCTCGCCTCGAAGCTCGACGAGGGCCGCACGAAGATCCCGGCGTCGAACGCGTCGCAGCGTGAGGACCAGGCATCGGTGATCTCGGACCCGGTCAAGGTCGGGGACGACAACGTCGCGGCGGCGGACAACTACGGGGCCGGTCTCGCGCCGTTCTTCATCTCCCTCGCGGCCTGGATCGGCATGTACGCGCTGTTCCTCATCCTCAAGCCGATCTCGAAGCGGGCGATCACCGCGGTGCGGAAGCCCCTCGCGGTGGTGTTCGGCGGATGGCTGACGCCGGCGCTGCTCGGACTCGTGCAGATGGTGGCACTGTTCTTCATCGTCCGGTTCGCCCTCGACCTGAACGTCGTGCACGCCGGGGCGACGATCGGGGTCATGGTGCTGGCATCGGCGACGTTCGCGGCGATCATCATGGCGCTGAACGTGCTGCTCGGCTCGGTGGGGCAGTTCCTCGGCCTGGTGCTCATGCTCGTGCAGCTCGTCACCGCCGGCGGGACGTTCCCGTGGCAGACGCTGCCGGGGCCGTTGGCGGCGCTGCACTTCGCGCTGCCGATGACGTACTCGGTCGACGCGATCCGGCAGACGATGTACGGCGGGGACCTCGGTGCGGCGTGGTCGGACGCGGGCGTGCTCGCGTGCTGGCTGCTCGGGGCGCTCCTGGTGTCGTTCGTCGTGACGGCGCGGCAGACTCGGTCGCGGACGCTGCGCGACCTGCGCCCGAGCCTGATCGGGTAGCGGGGCGGGCGCCGGGCGGGCGCGCGCCGCCGCGCCGCTTCGTGAGCAGAAATGGTCGGGTGGCCTCAGGGAACCCGACCGTTTCTGCTCACGAAGTGCTTCGCCCGAGCGGCAGCTCGACCATGTCGCCACCGAGGTAGCGGAGGTCCTCGGCGGGCAGGGCCGCACGGGCGTCCGGGTCCAGCACGCCCGAGGCGTCGTCGACCGGCACGAAGCCGATCCGCTCCCCCGCGGTGAGGTCGGCCGGGGACCCGGTGTTCCGGGACAGCGCCCACACGACGTGGTGCCCCGGGTCCCGGAGCGCGACCGTCGCCAGCACCAACCGCACCAGGTCGTCCGGCGAGCTCCACATCAGGAGCGCACGACCGGACGACGGCTGCTCGCCGAACGCACCGATGCGTGCCGAGACGATCGACATCCCGAACCGGTCGGCGAAGAGACTGCCGAGGAGTTCCATCCCGGCCTTCGTCACGCCGTAGTACGTGTCCGGACGGGGCAGCCGGTCCCCGGGCACGCTCCCCGGTTCGTCGAGCGGCTCGGGCACTCGGCCGACGGCGTGGATCGAGCTCGCCTGGACGACCCGGAGGACCCCGGCCGCGGCCGCTCGCTCGAGCACGTTCTTCGTCCCGGTGAGGTTCGCCGCGACGAGGTCGTCCCACGCGGCCTCGGTCGGGATGCCCGCCAGGTGGACGACGGTGTCGACGCCGATCAGCGCGTCGTCGAGGGCATCGGCGTCGTGCACCGACCCGGGCACGAAGCGCTCACCGCCGGTCGGTGGGTCGTCCGGCGTGCGCTCGTCGAACAGCACGAGGTCGTGACCGGCCGCGAGGAGTCGGGGCCGGAGTGCAGCGCCGATGCGTCCTGCGGCCCCGGTGATGAGCAGCGTCGCCATTGCCCGGACGCTACCCCCGGCGTGTGAGCACCGACCGCAGGTGTCCGATGGCCTCGGCGAGGTAGCGGGTGAGGTCCGAGCGCGACCACCGGACGACGACCCAGCCGAGGCGCTCGGCCTCGCGGTAGCGACGGAGGTCGCTGGCCCACTGCGCGGCATCCGTGCGGTGGTGGTCGCCCTCGTACTCGATCAGGACGCGGAGCCGCGGGTAGGCCATGTCGACCCGACCGACGAAGGACCCTGCCTCGTCTCGGACCTCGACCTGCAGTTCCGGTTCGGGAAGGCCCGCGCGGACGATCGCGAGCCGCGCCCGCGTCTCCTGGGGCGAGCCGGCACCGACCCGGACCAGCTCGATCGCCGTCCGCAGCTTGCGGACGCCTGCTCGGGCTCCGGCCCGGACGAGTGCGGTCCGGAGGTCGTCGATCGTCGTGCGACACCGTGGCTCGGTCACGATCGCGTCGCCGAGCACGACGAGCTCGTCGGTCGTCAGCATCGCGCCGCAGTCGACCCACAGCGCTGCGGGAGTGCTCGCGGGCATGCCCCACCGCTCGGCGACGTCCGCTCGGTCGGGCGTGATCCGGTGTCCGACCACGCCCGTGCGACGCGGTTGGGCGGTCGGGATCGGACTCGTGACGTGCACCGGCGCCTCGTCGTCGACCGGGACGGGCAGCCCCCAGAGCACGGCGGCGGAGACGTGGCTGACGAACTGTCCGGGCAGCAGGACCGGCCGGAGGGCTCGGATCCGGTGCACGGCGTCGGGTGGGCGATCGCGGGCCCACCGGATCGAACGAGTGGGCCGGACGAGGTCGCTCCGACGGAGTCGCTGTCGGGAGACTCCTGCGCGGTCCGCGGCGTGGACGTCGAACGCGCGGTTGCGGAGCGCGGGCGGAAGCGGGCGTGGTCGCATGCGGTCACCCTCGCGCCCCGCGCTCCCGCACCGCCCGCGTACCGAAGCGCTCGTGCAGAACCCGCACCGCGCCTCCCGTGTGGAGGAGTGACCACGCGCAGATCGTGAGCAGACGATGTCGGGTCGGCACCACGCGCCCGACCATTTCTGCTCACGAAGCGGCCGGCGCCGCACGCGCGCGGCCCCCGCTACCATCGACGGGAGAGCCACGGAGGTCGATGCAGATCATGGGAGCCGGCAAACCCGCGACCATCTACGACGTCGCCGCGCGCGCCGGGGTCTCGAAGTCCCTCGTGTCGCTCGTCCTGCAGCGCTCCCCGCGGGTGAGCCAGCAGCGGCGTGACGCGGTGCTCAAGGCGATCCAGGAGCTCGACTACCGCCCCTCGACGGCCGCGGTGTCGCTCGCGGGTACGCGCTCCCGGACGATCGGCGTCGTCCTCGACGACTTCCGGAACCAGTGGTTCGTCGACCTGCTGACCGGCCTGCGCGAGTCGCTGCAGGACCAGGGCCACCGACTCGTCGTCGCGGACCGCTTCCTCAACACCGGGCTCGACGCCTCGCCGGTCGAGGGCTTCCTGTCCATGCGCGTCGAGGGGATCGTCATCGCCGGCGAGCCCGACACCGACCTCGCGATCCCCGCCTCGACCCCGCTCGTCATCGCCGGCGGCCGCGTCGCGGTCCCCCGCGCGGACACCGTGGCGAACGACGACCGCGCGGGCGGGGCGATGGCCGCGGAGCACCTGCTCGCCCTCGGCCACACGCGCCTCGGGTTCGTCGGCGCCTCGTCAGCCGCGTCCGACGAACGACGCACGGGGTTCAGCGCCGGTGTCGACGGCCGCGCCGAGGTCGCGACGGTCGTGCTCCCGGGCGAACCCACCGAGGAGGCCGGGTCGCGCGCCCTGGCGCAGCTCCTCGACGCACACCCCGAGGTGACGGCCGTCTTCGCCGCGAACGACGTGATGGCGCTCGGTGCACTGTCCGAGCTCGCCGAGCGTGGGCTGCGCGTCCCCGAGGACGTGTCGGTCATGGGCTACGACGACACCCCGCTCGCGGCGACGCGGTACGTGGGGCTCACGAGCATCGACGACCGCAGTGTCGAGATCGGGCGCGGCGCCGGCGAGCGGCTCCTCGCGCGGATCGCCGACCCGACGTCGGCGGCGACCGAGGTCCTGGTCGAGCCCCGGTTGGTCGCGCGGCGCACCACGGCGGCGCGCTGACGCAGACGCGGCAGCGGACTGGAGGCGCGGCTCACCCCCGCCCCGCCGGCTGCGGCCGACAGGTGCAGGGTTCAGAGCGCGGAGCCGTCGGCCCCGCTGGTGCAGTCGGTGGCGGCGTGCTGGACGACCCAGCTGTGCATGACGATCGCCGCGGCCGCCGAGGCGTTGATGCTCCGCGTCGACCCGAACTGCGTGATCTCGAGGTGTCCGTCCGCCCCGGCGACGGCCTCGTCGGTCAGCCCGGGGCCCTCCTGCCCGAACAGGAACACGCACCGTTCCGGGATCGGCGCCGTCTCGATGCGGGACGCCCCGGGGGTGTTGTCGATCGCGATCACCGGGCGACCCTCGTCGCGCATGGCCTCGAGGAAGGCGGCGACGTCGGGGTGGTACCGGACGTGCTGGTACCGGTCGGTGACCATCGCGCCGCGCTTGTTCCACCGACGGCGCCCGACGATGTGCACGGTGCCGGCGAGGAACGCGTTGGCGCTCCGCACGATCGACCCGATGTTGAGGTCGTGCTGCCAGTTCTCGATCGCCACATCGAACGCGTGGCGGTGGGTGTCGAGCTCGGCCACGATGGCGTCCATCGACCAGTAGCGGAACCGGTCGACGACGTTGCGGGTGTCCCCGGTCGCCAGGAGCTCCGGGTCGAGCCGCGGGTCGTCCGGCCAGGGCTCGGGGTGCGGCCCGACCCCGTTCGTCGTCCGCTCGTGGGACGGTTCGGGGACGGCGGTCACGCCCCCAAGCGTACGGCGGGGTCGCCGGTCACCGGATCCGGGACTCGATCCCCGCGATGAGGACGTCGAGCCCCAGCGCGAACCGGTCCTCGTACGAGTGCGAACCGAGGATCTCCGCCACGAGCTCGTGCCGCTCCGGACGACCGGCCGCGGCCGAGCCCCGGCCGACCTGCACGCCGGTGTGCCCGACCACGAAGTCGTACACGACGAAGAACGCGTACATCGCCTCGGCGTCGGGCAGGCCGGCCGACCGGAGCGCACCGACGACCTTCGCCACGACGGCGTCGGACTCCGTCGACACCAGGGCCCCGCGGCGGCTGTGCGACTCGAGCACGAGGGGGTGGGTCAGCATGAGGTCGCGGAAGGTCGTGGCGAACGTCCGGACGACCGCGTGCCACTCGTCCGGCCAGACGAACGTCGCGGTGAACTCGTCGACCGTGCGGCGGACGAGCTCGGCGTGCAGGTCGTCCAGGCCGCCGATCGTCCGGTGCACGGTCATCGGTGCGACGCCGAGCCGGACACCGAGCGCGCGGAAGGACAGCCGGTCGAGGCCGTCCTCGTTCGCGATGGCCGTCGCGGCGTCGATCACCTGCTCGCGGCTGAGGACGTTGGGGCGGCCACGGCGCCGTCGCGGAGTCGCCTCGGCCTGCTCCGGCGGCGTGACGGGCCGGGGTGCGACGGGCGGGGTTCCGGGTTCGACGAGCACGGGGCGTCCTCCTTCTTCCAGTACGTGTCCCGAAAAGCCTAGGGCAAAGCCGACCGGCATTCGGTGTCTCGACCATCTCGGGTCTGCGACCGGCGCGCAAGAGCCGATCCGTGCCTCCCGGCCTTCTCCGAGCCGACGCCGAGCCGGGCCGTCACGGGCGCGCACTAGGGTGAGGGGCATGGCAACCCGCGACGAGGTCGAGTGCTGGCTGACCGACATGGACGGCGTGCTCGTGCACGAGAACCAGGCGCTCCCCGGGGCGCCGGAACTGATCCAGCAGTGGCTCGACGAGGGCACGGAGTTCCTCGTCCTGACGAACAACTCGATCTTCACCCCGCGTGACCTCAGCGCCCGGCTCCGCTGGTCCGGCATCCACGTCCCCGAGGAGCGCATCTGGACGAGCGCCCTCGCCACCGCCGACTTCTGCAAGTCCCAGATGCCCGGCGGCTCCGCGTTCGTCATCGGCGAGGCCGGCATGACCACGGCCCTGCACGAGGCCGGCTTCATCATGACCGAGACCGCCCCCGACTACGTCGTCGTCGGTGAGACCCGCAACTACTCGTTCGAGGCGATCACCAAGGCCGTGCGCCTCATCCGCGACGGTGCCCGCTTCATCGTCACGAACCCCGACGCGACGGGCCCGTCGGCCGAAGGGGTCCTCCCGGCGACCGGCGCCATCGCCGCGATGATCGAGAAGGCCACCGGCAAGCAGCCGTACGTGGTCGGCAAGCCGAACCCGATGATGTTCCGCTCGGCGATGAACCGGATCGGCGCCCACTCCGAGAACACCGGCATGATCGGCGACCGGATGGACACCGACGTGCAGGCCGGCATCGAAGCAGGACTCCACACCGTCCTCGTCATGACCGGCATCAGCGACCAGGCCGAGATCGACCGCTACCCCTTCCGCCCGAGCGAGGTCATCTCCGGCGTCCACGAGCTCGTCCGCACGGAACCCTTCGAGGTGGAGCTGTAGCGATGCGCTGGGACCCGTCGCGGTACGCCGCCTTCGCGGACGACCGCGCGCGGCCCTTCCACGACCTCGTCGCGCAGATCGCGTGGCCGACGGGTGCGGGCCAGGAGGCGCCACGTCGCGTCGTCGACCTCGGCTGCGGCCCCGGGACCCTCACCGCCACGTTGGCAGCGCGGTGGCCTTCCGCGTCGGTGGTCGGGATCGACAGCTCGGCGCAGATGCTGGCGTCGGCGCCGACCGGCCCCGGGTTGTCGTTCGAGCTGGGCTCGATCGAGGACTGGACACCCGGCCCCACGGACGACGTCGTCGTGACGAACGCGGCGCTCCAGTGGGTGCCGTCGCACGTGTCACTGCTGCCGCGGTGGCTCGACGCGATGCCGTCCGGGTCGTGGTTCGCGATGCAGGTGCCGGGCAACTTCGGGTCGCCGTCGCACGCGCTCATGCGGTCCGTCGCCGCCTCCGGGCCGTGGGCGCCGGCGTTGGCCGGTGTCCTCCGCGAGGACCCGGTGCTCGACCCGGCGGGCTACCTCGGCATCATGCTCGACGCCGGGTTCGAAGCCCGCGCGTGGGAGACCACCTACGCCCAGATCCTGCCGGGCGTCGACCCGGTGCTCGACTGGGTGCGCGGGACCGGGCTCCGTCCGGCGCTGCAGGCGCTCGACGCGGCGGACCCGTCCGGCGTGTCGACCGCGGCGTACGAGGCGGAGTACGCGGCGGCGCTGCGGTCGGCGTACCCGGCGGGGGCGCACGGCACGGTGTACCCGTTCCGGCGGGTCTTCGCCGTCGGCCGCAAGCCCTGAACCGAACCCCGTGATCGCCGCCGCTCATCGGGCGCGGCAACGCGTTGCCACTCGGTTGCTCGACCGCGTCGCCGCCACCAGACTCGGAACTCCTGAAACATCAGATTGGAGTTCCACGATGAAGCGAATCCTCTCGGTCGCCGCGGTCGGCACGATGGCGCTCGGCCTCTCGGTCGCTGCACTGCCCACCGCCGCGTCCGCCTCGGTCCCCGGCCCCCGGGACCCGTCATCCCCCGGCTGTTCGACGACGACGATGGTCGCCGACCACCTGAAGGGCTGGGTCCACTGGACGATCGAGTGCACCGAGGCCCGCACCGTCGTCGTCGACGCGACGGCGTTCTCGGGCACGCCCGACGACCACGTGATCGTGGACGAGCAGCAGGCCTCGCGGTTCGTCGCCGCGGGCGAGACGTGGACGGACTTCGTCAGGCTACCGACGGCCGGGGTCGACCAGTTCCGCGCACAGGCGGTCACGTTCGTCTCCGCGGACCCGTTCGAGCGTCCGGCGATCATCGGCGGCGCCACCGGCTGATCGCCGCCGCTCGGCGCCCTACTCGACCGTGACGAGGGTGCCGAGCGGCAGGGCGTCCACAGCCGCCACCGCCTCGGCGTCGAGCCGCACGCAGCCGTGCGACACCGCACCCGAGGTCGTCGCGTTCCAGTGCAGCCCGATCAGCCCGCCGTCGTGCCCGCCGTACGGCTCGTCGGCCGCGCTCGAGTGCAACGAGGTCAGCTGGATCGGGTGGTCGCCGGTGCCCTGCGCGGGGTCGACGTACCGCTGCTCGAGGTAGCCGGTGACCCCGGTCGGCGTCGGGGTGTCCGCCGTGCCGACCCCGGCGCGGAACCGCTGCACGGCCCCGCCGTCCGACGAGACGATCGACACGGACTGGTCCGTCGTCGAGATGACGACGCGGGAGGTCGGGGTCGACACCTCCCGGAGCGACGCCACCGGTACCCACGCCGAGGTCTGCGCCGCCGCCGATCCCCCGGCGGCCGAGGGCAGCTGCTGGCGCGCCGGGGTGAGGACACGCTCCCAGTCCCCGTCGCGCTCGACCCCGACGACCGTGGTGGGCTGGCGGAGGAAGTCGGTGGCGGCGAACCGCGCGATCGGTGTGGTCCGCGCCGCGCCGAACAGGGGTGCGTCGGCCCGGAGCTGGAACACGGTGTCCGAGGTGATGGTCCGGTCGAACGGCATGAGCGCACCGATGACCGCCGAGTACTGCGCCTCCGGCAGTGCGGCGAGCGCGGCTGCCCCGACGTGCGGCACGGCCGGGGCGAGGTGGGACCGCGTCGCCGACGCCGACGGAACGGGTGCCGAGGCGACCGAGGTGGACCCGAGCAACGGGACGGCGACCGCCCCGGCGAGGACGACCGCGGCAGCGATGCCGGTCGCGGTCCAGAGGGTGCGAGTGCGCATGGGGGGTGCTCCAGGGGTGACGGGAACGGGAAGGCGGCCGGCGCCGCCGCACGGGACGGACGCCGGCCGGCCCGCGATCAGCCGGAGACGACCGGCAGGTGGATGCCCGTCCCCGGGTCGGCGACGGTACCGGTGCCGGTGCCGCCGCTCCCGGCTCCCGTGCCACCGGTGCCCGTGCCCGAACCGGCAGCGGCCGGGGTCACCGTGATCGCGAGCGGTGCGACGAGCGCCGAGGCGCCGGAGGCGTCGACCACGTCGATCGTGTGCGCTCCCGTGGCCGTGCCGGCCGGGATGGTGACGCTGCCGGACGCCGTGCCGTCCGCCGCGACGGTGAGCGTGCCCACCGTGACCGGGGTGGAGTGCAGGACGACCCGGACCGAGGCCCCCGGGGTGAACCCGGTGCCGGCCAGCGCGAGCGACCCTCCGGCAGCGACCGAGGTGCCCTTCGGCGCCGTGAGGACGCCGGTCACGACGCGAGCGGTGCCGCCGGTCGAGAGGACCTTCGCGGAGCCGTCGGCCGACACCGCGACCGTGGCGCTCGTGGCGGCGGCGAGGTCGAGGCGCTCCCACGAGCCCGCGGCCGAGCCGGACTGGTCGAGCGGGTAGCCCGACGCGATCTCGGTCTGGGCGAGCACGGCGGTGCGCTGCGCGTCGGTCAGGGTCGGGAACGCGGTGAGGAGCAGGTTCGACGCACCGGTCGGCACCGAGGGGGCGAGCCCGGTGGTGCCGGTCGCCGCGAAGCCGTAGGTCATCCGCTCGCGGTAGACCGCCGCGGCCGAGGCGCGGTCGGTGACGACCTGGGCGGTGCCACCGGGGATCGCGGCCCCGCCGTACGGGTCGTCCGAGTACGCCGTCGAGTGGGCGATGCAGTTCGCGAGCGTGTCGCCGCACTGCTGCTCGAGGTACGAGACGAGTTCCTTCCGTGCCGGCTCGAGGACCTCGGTGCGGTACTGGGTGTCCGACCAGCGGGCCGCGAGTGCCGCTTCGCCGTCGATGCGCCCGCCCATGATGTCGAGCGGGTAGTGGACGCCGAGCACGATGCGGTCGTTGCCGGCCTCGGAAGCGCGGGCGAGCAGCTCCGGCGCCAGCTCCGGCACGAGCGTGGCGAGGGTGATGCCCGCCTGGTACGCCGTGGTGGTGTGACCGCTCGGGTACGAGCCGCCCGTGCAGATGCCGGCGGTGCCGTACCCGGGGTCGAGCACGACGTCGTTCGGTGAGAACTCGTGCGACGTGTCCGTGGCGACCGGCACCCGCGTGATGTCGAGCGTCCCGTCCGCCGACGCCCAGGCCTTGCCGGCGCGGTTCGCGGCGAGCGACGACGCGTTCACCTTCGCCGGGGCGCAGCCGGTCTGGTCGTCGGTCGCGGGCAGCGTCGCGGTGCTGCTCGCCGGCAGGTACGGCCGCGGGTAGCTGTAGTGCGCCTTCGCGTCACCCGTGCTGACGTACGCGCCGCTCGTGCCGTTCGAGGAGTTCACCACCGCCGAGGTCAGCGGCAGCTTCCCGGCGTTCCGACCCTCGACGTAGATCTTCTCGAGTGCCGGACCGAGCCCCTGCGACACCGTCATCGACTGGTCGTAGGCGGTGTTCGTGGCGTTCTGGTACTCGGAGTCCTGCAGCGCCTTCAGCTGCTGCGCCTTCGTGGCGTGCTGGTTGATCCACGAGGTCAGCTGGTCGTTCTCCGCCAGCGTCCCGGCATCGAGCACGGTGCCGTGCAGGTCGTTCGTCCCGCTCGACTTCCAGTACTGGTCGTACCCGCTCAGCAGGGAGACGAGGTCGGGCTTGGCGGTGTCGCTCGGGTACCCCGCCGCGGTGGCGACGAGGGGCGAGCCGACGACGAGGGCGGTCGCGACGGCGGCGACGGTCGCCCCGCGGAGTGCTGATCTGTGCATGCGCCGAACGCTAAGGACGGGTGGTTGCCGAGCGGGGAACGGTGCACCAAGCCGAGGTGAACCGGACCGCAGCCTGTGCGCACTCGCAGCCCCGCGCCTCCCGTGCGTCCGTCGTCACCACACGGCGGACGGGAGGCGCGGCTCGTCGCCCAGCACCGCGTACGCCCCCATGGGCGGCACCGTCCGCCACCGGCGCCGCAGGCGGCGCGGCCGGTCGTCCCGCCACGCGATCACCCCGCCGGCGACGACCCCGAACGCGAGGACCGCGAAGGACAGCAGCCCGATCACGCCGACGACGGCGAGCTTCGACGGGTCCTGCACGTCCGTCGTCGCCGAGAGGCCGATCGACCCGAAGTTCCAGAACGCGTGCAGCAGCACCGGCAGGAGCAGGTTCCCGGTCAGCCGACGCGCGACGTAGAGCGTCGAACCGAACGACGCCGCGAACACGACCTGCACGAGCGTCACCCCGAGACCGGCCCCGGCGAGGGCGTTGAGCAGGTGCAGCACCCCGAACAGCGCGCACGACGCGATCCACACGCCGAACTCGGGCAGGCGCCGCCGGAGCCCCACGAGCAGGACGCCGCGGGTCATCAGCTCCTCGAAGACCCCGACGAGCAGCACCCCCACGGCGAGCAGCAGGAAGTAGCGGACCGGCAGCGCCGACCAGTCCACGAGCGGCAGCCGCACGATGCACACGACCACGATGAGGATCGGCGCCACCATCGTCCACCGCAGGCGCGTGCGCGTCGGGTCGACGGTCGCGATGCGCCACCAGCCGAGCCCGGTCACGACGAGGCAGAGTGCGACGGCGGCGATTCCCTCCGGGACGACGAGCGACCGGACGACGCTGTCCACCGTCTGCCCGAGGGTCGGGTAGTCGTCGCTCGGCCGGGCCCGCCAGGCGCTGACGGCCGCGAACACCACGAGCGGCGCGAGGCCGACGAGCAGCGACGGCGGAACGGGCCAGCGGCGGCGGGAGGGGGCGGCGACGGTCACCTGCCGTTTGTACCATTGGGGCATGCGCTTGCCCTCCCTGTCCACGATGGCGGAGGACTACGTGAAGCTCGTCTGGAAGGCGAGTGAGCGCGGCGGGACGGGTCTGGCCACCCGCGACATCGCCGCGGCGCTCAAGGTGTCCGCGTCGACGGTCTCGGGCAACCTTCGGAAGCTCGACCGCGACGGCCTCATCGAGCACACCCCGTACTACGGCGTCGTGCTCACCCCGCTCGGCCAGCAGGTCGCCGTGGCGATGGTCCGGCGGCACCGGCTGATCGAGACGTTCCTCGTGCAGCGGCTGGGGTACTCGTGGGACGAGGTCCACACCGAGGCCGAGGCGCTCGAGCACGCGGTGTCGGAGACCTTCCTCGACCGGGTCGACGCCGACCTCGGGCACCCGACGCACGACCCGCACGGCGACCCGATCCCCCGCGCGGACGGCACCGTGCCGGACTCCCCCGGGACCCTGCTCGGGGCGATCGAGCCCGGGGCATGCGGCACCGTCGACCGGGTGTCCGACGACGACCCCTCGCTGCTGCGGTACTTCGACGAGCTCGGGGTCGGGCTCGGGACGCACCTGCGGGTGGAGCAGGTGCGGGACTACGCGGGGGTGATCGCGGTGTCCCGGCGATCGTCGGACGGGTCGGAGTCCCTCGTGGACCTGCCCGCGGCGGCGGCGTCCGCGATCTGGCTCGCCCCCGACGCCGACTGACGCCCCGCGGCTCCCGTCGGCCGCGCCCGCCGCTCGCGGCCGCGCCGCTCACGTCCGCCGAGCGGGCACAACGTGCCGCCCGGCGACGCCGAGCGTGACGTTTTCTGCCCACTCGGCGCGCGGCCGACGGCATGTCGCGCCCGCTCGTGGGAACGCACCCACCGGACCGACGGGAGGCACGGCGCCAGCCCGCACCGCGCCTCCCGTCCCAGCGGGCGGAATCCACCGCCGCCCTCCGGGCACGACCCGCCGCTCACGTCCGCCGAGCGGGCACCACGCGCCGCCTGGCGGCGCCGAGCGTGACGCATCCCGCCCACTCGACGCACCCCCGCGCCGGCGCCGCACGCGCCCGCGCGTCAGCCGCGCAACACGGGGGACGACGCCCGGCGGAACGGCGCCGTCACCGTCGGCAGGATCTCCCGCCGGTTGATCCAGAACACCACGGCCGCCGCCACGAGGTGCACGATGCTGAGCACCCACCGCCCGTTCGTGTCCGTCACGAAGAACTGCACCGCGAACAGCGCCGCGAGCCCGATCGCCGACCACCGGTGGAACCGCAGCGCGATGATGATCGCCACGCCGAGCACGGTCTGCGACGCGGTCAGCATGAACTCCTCGACCTGCCGACCGTCGAGCGGCAGCCCGCCCGAGGTGCCACCGCCGAGCACGTGCGCGATCGGCAGCGACCCGACGAGCAGCGACCACTGGTTGACCTTCGACGCGATGAGCGTGCCGATCGCCGCCCCGCCCATCCCCCGCAGCGCGAAGAGCGCGGCGACGATGAACTCCGGCGCCTCCGTGGCGAGCGGCGCGAGCCACTGCACGAGGAAGTAGCTGTCGATCCCGAGCGCGCTGCCGGACTGCACGAGCGCGTCCGCGAACGGCTCCGCCGAGGACAGGATCACGGCCGCGGCGACGACGAACAGCGCCACGATCGTCCAGCGACGCCCACGCTGCGGCATCGAGGCGATGTTGCCCGCCATGCCGACCATCTCCTCCTCGTCGTCGGCGCCGTCCTCGACCTTCGACGCCCGCCAGAGGTACCAGACGAACGCGGCGAGCAGCACGAACCCGAACCACATCGGGATCGAGCCCATCAGCGGGATGAGGAACGCGACGAGGGCCAGGAGCGCCAGGAACCCGATGTCGAGTCGCGAGGAACGCTCGAGCTCGAGCACCCGGGTGGCCGAGGCGGGGAGCGACCCGGTCCGGACGAACCGGCGCGCCACGAGCAGCGAGATGATCACCACGAGGGGCCACCCGAACCCGAGCAGCAGCCGGTTCGAGCCGGTCATGTTGGCCGCGGCGAACTGCTCGTACGAGGGGTCGTACCCGGAGCGGAACGCGTAGTACAGGTCGACCGCGTACTCGGGGAGCACGGCGATCAGTGCGAGGATCGCGATCGCGAGGGCACCGGCGATGTCCTTCTGCGCGGCCTCGGCGGCCCAGGCGAGCAGGAACGAGGCGGCGACGACGGCACCGCCGAAGACGAGCAGGTCGACCACGGGGTTCGGCGCGAACCCGCCGATCCGGAAGACGACGGCGGGCAGGGCGATGGCGATGCAGATCGCGATGCGACCCCAGACGCTGGCGCCCATCCGGGACGCCACGATGCCGGGCGTCGAAGCGGGAGACAGGGTGTCGGTCATGGTGGTCCTCGTGGTCGAGCCATGACGCTGCACACACTCGAGCGGCTTCGGCCATGGCGGAACGGCCGAAGGTCTCGCTCGCCTCGAGGGCCACGTGCACCGGGCCGATCGTCGTGATGGCCAGTGTGTCGATGCACGCGCTGGGAGCTACTCCCCTTCGCCACCACCTTGGCGCGCTCCGATCCGCTCACGCAAGCCGATCCGGCCTGTTCGGCATCCCGAATCCCGGTGTTCCCCGACCCGCCCCGGAACGGCCTGGAGGCGCGTGGCGGCGCCGCACCGCGCCTCCCGTCCGTCCCCGGGTCGCGCCCACCGCGTTTCGTGCGCAGAAATGGTCGGGTCACCTCCGCCGACTCGACCGTTTCTGCTCACGAAACGACGCGCGGCGCGGCGCGCGGGGCGCCGCGCGGCGCGCGCTACCCCTTCGCGGAGCGGGTGCGGCCGAGCGCGACCTCGCGGCGGGCGCGCTCGACGGCGAGGGCACTCGCGGCGTCCGGGTCCCGGAGCAGGCGGTCGACCTCGGCCACGTGCGCACGGACGTCGTCCGCACCGCGCGCCGAGGCGTCGTCGAGGACCGGTCGCACGGCGTCCTCGCCGAGTGCGACCAGGGCGCGGGACAGACTGAGCCGGGTCTCCTGGTCGCCACGGCCGAGGTGCTCCGCGAGCGTCCGGGCGAGAGTGTCACGCTCGGCGTCCGGGACGAGTGCGGCCGCGGTGCGCCAGGCTGCTCGGAGGACCCCGACGTCGGAGTCCCGCAGCAGGGGCCGCACCGACGGCCAGACCGCGGGGTCACCGATCTTCGAGAGGGTGTGCAGCGCCTGGCTCCGGGCCTGCGGCAGCGGTCGGTCGAGCTCGGGCAGCACCCGACGGACGACCGCGTCGGCGGGGAGCCGGATGAGTGCCCACGTGAGCATGTCGCGGACGAAGAAGTCCGGCTCGACGGCGCACTGCTCCACCAGCACGTCGAGGTCCGCCGGGTCCGGGTGCGTCCCCGCTGCCATGACGGCGCGGAGGCGGACGGACGAGCGCGGGTCGGCGAGTGCGGTGGTGAGCGCGGACATGGCCCCATGCAAGCGCACCGTCCTGCGTGACGTCCGGAGACCGCCCGCCAAGGGTCGAGGCATAGCGTGGGCGGGTTCGTTCGACACGACCACGAAAGGATCCCCATGCCCCGCATCGGTACCAGTGACCTCACGGTGTTCCCCCTCGCCCTCGGCGGCAACGTCTTCGGTTGGACGGCCGACGAGCAGACCTCCCACCAGGTGCTCGACGCCTACACCGCGGCCGGCGGCGACTTCGTCGACACCGCGGACGTCTACTCCGCCTGGGCACCCGGGAACTCCGGCGGCGAGTCCGAGCAGGTCATCGGCTCGTGGTTCGCGAAGTCCGGCAAGCGCGACGACGTCGTCATCGCCACGAAGGTCTCCCAGCACCCGCAGTTCCAGGGCCTCTCCGCCGCGAACGTCGCCGCGGCCGCACGCGCGAGCCTCGAGCGCCTCGGCACCGACCGGATCGACCTGTACTACGCGCACTTCGACGACGAGTCGACCCCGCTCGAGGAGACCGTGCGCGCGTTCGACCAGCTCGTGCGCGACGGCCTCGTCCGGTACACGGCCATCTCGAACTACTCGAAGGAGCGGGCGGCGGAGTGGATCCGCATCGCGCGGGAGAACGACCTCGCACTGCCCGTCGCGATCCAGCCGCACTACAACCTGGTCACCCGCGAGCCGTACGAGTCGGACATCGCTCCCCTGGCCGCCACCGAGCACCTCGGCGTCGTGCCGTACTTCTCCCTCGCGGCGGGCTTCCTCACCGGCAAGTACCGCACGACGGAGGACTTCGCCGGCAAGGACCGCGAGGGCCAGGTCTCCGGCTACTTCAACGAGGCGGGACTCGCGGTGGTCGATGCGCTCGCCACGATCGCCCAGGACCGCGGCACCGAGGTCGCGACGGTCGCCCTCGCGTGGCTGCAGGCGCAGCCGGACGTCGTCGCGCCGATCGCCAGCGCACGCAACACCGAGCAGCTGCCGGCACTGCTGGCGTCGGCGGAGCTGGAGCTCAGCGCCGACGAGCTGCGAACCCTCTCCGACGTGTCGGGGAAGGTCTCGGCCGCGGCCTGACACCGGCGCGGTCGACCCGGGACGACATCGTCGACGTCGTACGACCTCGGTGATGTCGTCCCGCGTCCGTCCGGCCCGACCCCTCACGCGCTCGGCGCGACCGACCCCGTCATCGTGTCGCCCGACGACCGGGTGACGAAGCACGAGATGAACGTGTCCCCCTGGTCCCACGTCTCCTGGTCGGGCGCGTAGGAGCCCTGGACCTGCACGTCGCCGTACGCCGCCGCGGCCGAGGCGTTCAACGCCGCCGAGGTCTGGCACTGCTCGGCCGCCTGGGCCGCGAGCGCGTCCGGCCCGGGCCACTGGTTCGCCGAGACGGGCAGCCGCGCGGTGAGCTGTGCGACGTGCGGCGTCTGGCAGTCGACGACCGTGTAGGTCTGCGCCCACGCGTTCGTGAACGGCGACAGGCACTCCCCGCCGGCGAGGTCGGTCCACGCGTGCTCGCCCGGGGCCGCCGGCGTCGTCGCGAACTGCAGCGTCTCGAGCGAGGTCGATGCCGACGAAGGCTGCGACGCCGCGGCGGACGGCGTCTCCTTCGGGGTCGCCGCCGACGACGCCGAGGCCGCCGAGGTCGACGTCGGCGCCGGCGTGCGCTCCTCGATCGAGTTGCCGAGGATCCACCGCGTCAGCGCGAACACGGCGACGAGCAGCACGACGATGAGCGCGACCGAGCCCCAGATGAGCAGCCGCTTCCCGCGCTGTCCCTCGTTCCGGAGCTTGGCGAAGCCCTCGTTGATGAAGTTGTCGCGGTCGCCCCCGCCCGCGGACGCCGACGGCACCGGCGCCACGGGTGGCACGGGCGTGCGCTCGGGCGCGGGTGCGTGCGCCGGCGTGGCACCGACGGCCGGCATCATGCGCGTTCCGGTGTCGTGCGGGTCGTACCCGGTCCCACCGAGCTGCCCGACCGCCTCGGTCCCGAAGAGGTCCTTGATCGCACTCGTGTCGCTGGTCTCGCGACCGTCCCACTCGGACTGGTCGAGGTCGTCCGGCGCGGCGACCGGGAGCGGCTCCGGCTCGTGACCGCGGATACCCATCACGGCGTCGAGGTCCTGCCCGACCGCCGGAGGCAGGTGCGCGGGGTACGCGCTCGGCTCCGCCTCGGACGCGGCCGGTTCGACCAGCGGCGGGGCAGCCGTCGGCGGCACGGTGCCGTCCGGCTCGGCCCACCACGGGCCGCCGGCGACGGGCAGCGCCGTGGTCGGTTCGTCGGCCTGGAGGCGCGGCTCGTCCTCCGGCGCCGCCGTCGCGCCGTCGAGGTGCCCGGGCTCCACCGCCGCGGTCGGCTCGACGACGGGCGTCCCGCCGACCGGGATCGGCAGCGCACCCGCGACGACGTCGTCGTCCGAGTCGTCCGCCAGGCTCCACGAGCCGCCGGCCAGCGCCGTCGTGTCGAACGCGTTCGTGGTCAGGGTCGCCGGCACCTCGCCGGCCTCGTCGTCGCGGATCGCCCAGTCGAACGGGCGCTCCTGCCCGCCGGTGCCCTCGCCCTCGCCGTCGGCGATGCGGAGCAGCTCCGTGAAGCTCGGCGGTTCGTCGGTGGCCGGCAGGACGTTCTCCACGCCGACCGGCTGCGGCACGACGGGGAACGCGGGCGCAGCGGGCGCGTCGGCCGGCTGCGAGCCCGTGGCCCGACCGAGCCAGTCGACGTCCTCGCGCCCGGCGCCGAACGGGTCGGTGCGGCGCCGCTCCTCGTCGATCGCACGGTTCTCGGCCGCACGCTGGTCGCGGTGGGACTGGGCGGTCGGCAGGCTGATCGACGACGGGTGCGGTGCGGTCGACGACGGCGGGACCGGGGCCGCTGCGGGGATCCGGTCGGAGAGCGTGGCCCGCTCGGCCTCGGCGTCGGCCTGGGGGTTCTCGGACGGTGCCTCGAGCTGCTCGGGCATCGAGATCGCCTGCGTGGAGTCGTCCTCGGCGGACGACGCGGACGACGCGGACGATGCGGGCGACCCGGGCGACCCGGGGGTCACGGGCTCGTCGGACACCACCGGCTCGAACGGGTCCGGCAGGGGTGCGCCGGTCTCGCGCGCGGTCTTCTCCGCCTCGCGCCGCTCACGGCGCGAGGGCCAGTCGTCCGCGCCCCGCGGCGCACCGAAGATGTCGGCGGCACTGCGGAGACCGTGGAACGGAGCGTCCGGGGCGGAGTCGCGCCGTGCCTCCAGTCCGTCGTCCCCGTCTGCGGGACCGGCGGTCTGGTCGGGCTCGTGCGCGTCGTCCGGACGCTCCTCGGTCACGCGCTCAGCCCCAGATCAGCCAGCCCGATGGCCGCGAAGTACGGGTACCCGGCAGCCTCGATCTTCTCCTTCGCGCCGGTGTCGCGGTCGACGACGACGGCCACGGCGGCGATGATCGCGCCCTCGCGCTCGAGTGCCTCGGCGGCCTTGAGCGGCGAGCCGCCCGTCGTCGAGGTGTCCTCGAGCACGATCACGCGCTTGCCGGCGAGGTCCGGCCCCTCGACCTGCTTGCCGCGGCCGTGGTCCTTCGGCTCCTTGCGCACGACGAACGCGTCGTAGGCGAGTCCGCGGGCGGCGGCCTGGTGCAGCACGGCGCTCGCGATGGGGTCGGCGCCCATGGTCAGTCCGCCCACGGCGGCGACGTCCGGTACCTGGCCGATGAGGTCGGTCATCACCTGACCGATGAGCGGGGCGACACGGTGGTCCAGGCTCACCTTGCGGAGGTCGATGTAGTACGTCGCCTTCTTCCCGCTGGTGAGGGTGAAGTCTCCGTGGAACACCGCTTCGTCCGTGATGAACTGGATGAGCTGGTCGCGCGCGTCGGTCACAGCCCACAAGGGTAGCCGGTCGTCCCCGCAGCGCGCTGCCCCGTGTGGGTGGGGTGCGCTGCGAGCCACGCTCGGTACGCTCCGGTCATGTCCTCCGACGCGCGCCCGGTCAGCGAGGTCGTGCGTCCGACGGGCGGCTCGCGGTGGCGCGCGCGACGGCTCGCGGTCGGCCAGGAGGCGCTGGGCGCCCTGGTCGCGCTGGCCCTGGCCGTCATCGCCCTGCGCCACGTCGTCGCGACCTCCAGGGTCGCCCTGCTCTGGTACGACGGGGACTCGGTGCTGCTGCCGCTCGTCGAACGGTCGATGCAGCTCGGGCAGCCGTTCGAGTGGGCGATGTCCCCGGCGCTGTTCTTCTTCCCGGAGCTGCCGGTCTACCTCCTCTGCTCCGTCGTGACGGCCACGCCGCAGCAGGCGCTCGCGCTGAACGGCGTCCTCGTGCTGCTCGCCGTGTACGCGCTCGTGCGGGCCGCGGCGAACGAGCTCATGCCGGCGGCCCGGCGGTCGGCCCGGATCGCGGTGTCCGCGGTCGCCCTCGGGTTCGTGACACTGCTGGTGCTCACCGAGTCGTCGGCCACCGCGACCTCGTTGGAGCTCGCGTCCCTGCTCCTCACGACGACGTACTACTACGGCGCGGTGCTGGCGATGCTCGGCACCGCGGTGCTCGTGCTCCGTGCGGTGCGGCTCGGGCGGGCGTCCGTCACGGTCCTCGTCGTGCTCGGCCTCGTCGCCGCGTGCACGACGGCGTCGAACCCGCTGTACGTCCCGTGGTCGGCCGCCCCGGTCGTCGTGACCCTCGTGCTCCTGGCACTCGCCCGCCGGCTCCCGTGGCGTCCGGTCGGGCTGCTCGCTGCGTTGCTCACCCTCGGGTCCGTCGTCGGGTACCTGCTGCGGATCCCGCTGCGGCCGTTCGTGTCCCTCGACCCGTCGACCTACGTCCAGCCGTCGCGGGCCGGCGAGACGCTCGGGTTCTTCGCCGCGCTCACCGACGACCGCGCGGGGTCGGCGGCGGGCGACGCGGGGCTGCTCCTGCTGCTCGTGGGGGTGCTCCTGTCGGTCGGCGGCACCGTCTGGGCGTGGCGGGTCCGGACCTCGCGGACCGTCCTCGTCGCCCCAGCGCTCGCGCTCGTCACCGTCGTGGCGGTGTCGGTCGGGGTCGTCGTCGCGGGTTCGGAGACCCCGCGGTACCTCGAGCCGATCGTCACGGCGCCGCTGCTCGCCCTGGTCGCGGTCGCCGAGCTCGCCCGCACCGCCGTCCGCCGGACCCAGGTGCACCGGCCGCGACGCGGCATCCGGGCCGTGCTCGCCCTCGCGGCCGCCGGGGTGCTGCTCGCCGGGATCGCCACCGCACCGAGCACCGCCCGCGCGGTCGCACAGGCGCGGTACGACCCGGCGGCCTGCCTCGACCGCTGGGCCGACGGGCGGGACGTCGTCGGGGTCGGGCAGTTCTGGACGGTCCGCCCGCTCGCAACGTACGCGTCCACGAACGTGCAGCTGCTGCAGGTGCGCGACACGTTCGCGACCTACCCCTGGCTCGTCGACCTGGGGGCGTACCGCGACGCCGCGCCGACCTTCGTGGTGATCGGGTCCGGCGACGTCTGGACGACCGCCGTCGAGGACTCCCTCGGCCCGCCCGCGACGATCACGCACTGCACGGGATTCGACGTGTACGACTACGCCGGCACGTCGGGCGCCGCCGTCCTGCAGCGGGACGTCGTCGACAGTGCCGATGCCGTCCGACGGGAACGCGGCTTCTGAACGCCCGCCCTGCGAAGTTGTCCACAGCCGCGCGGCGACGGCCGATCGTGCCTGAACGGATGTATAGGCTCGTGCCCGTGACTCGTCCCACCAGCCACTCCCGTCCTCGTGCCGCCGTCCGACTCCGTCTCGCCGCCACCGGCCTCGCGCTCGCGGGCCTCGTCGGCACGGTGGTGTTCGACGCGCCGGTGGCGAGCGCGGCGACCTACCCCTCGTGGGACGAGGTCATGGCCGCGCGCGGGCAAGAGTCCGACAAGCAGGACCAGATCACCGAGATCCGCGGCATCATCTCCGGGCTGTCGAGCAAGGTGAAGGCGGCCGAGGCCGAGGCCGAGCGCCTCGGCACCGAGTTCTTCGATGCGCAGAGCGAAGCGCAGGACGCCGCCGAGAAGGAACAGCGGCTCCGCGCCGACGCCGACGACCACGCCGAGGTCGCCGAGCAGAGCGCCGCCCAGGCGGGGCAGTTCGCCGCCCAGATGGCCCGGTCCGGCGGCGCCGACGTCACCGCGTCCGTGATCTCCGGCGGCCAGGACGCCAGCGACCTCCTCTACAACCTCGGTGCGCTCAGCAAGCTCTCCGAGCAGGCCGAACGCGTCGAGGCCGCAGCCACCGCCGACGCCGCCGTCGCCCGGTCCCTCACCGCCCAGGCCGACCGTGCGTCCGAGGCGCTCGACGACCTCGCTGCCGAGGCCGAGCGCCGCATGCAGGCCTCCCAGGCCGCGGCGGACAAGGTGCAGGCCGCCTACGACGAACAGCAGACCAACAAGGCACGGCTCGACGCCCAGCTCGCGACGCTGACCTCCGGCCGGGTCCGGACCGAGGCCGAGTTCGCCAAGGGCGAGGCCGTGCGCAAGGCGGCGGAGGAGAAGGCCGCGCGCGAGGCGTACCTCCGGGCCATCGCCGCCCAGAACGCCGCGAACGCGGCCAACGCCGGCAGCGGCGGCGGGGGTGGCGGTACCGGCAGCAGCGGCTCGGGTTCCAGCGGTTCGCCGGGGTCCGGCTCGGGGACCGGGTGGGTCCGTCCGGCCAGCGGGTACGTGATCAGCCCCTACGGGTACCGCGTGCACCCGATCTACGGCACCGTGATCAAGCACGACGGCGCCGACCTCGCGAGCGGGTGCTCGACGCCCATCGTCGCGGCGGCCGCCGGCACGGTCGACTACGCCGGCTGGTACGGCGGGTACGGCAACTACGTGCGGATCAGCCACGGCGGCGGGGTCCAGACGGCCTACGGGCACATCGTGAACGGCGGGTTCCGGGTCAGCCCCGGCCAGCAGGTGTCGGCCGGGCAGCTGATCGCGCTCGTCGGCTCCACCGGCAACTCGACCGGCTGCCACACGCACTTCGAGGTCCACGTGAACGGCGCCACCGTCGACCCGGTGCCGTTCATGCAGGCGCGGGGCGTGGCCTTCTAGCCGTCCCGTCGGGCATCCGGTCCGGCGCTCGTCCCGTCGGCGGTCTCCGTGCCGGACGCGGTCTCGATGCCGGACGCGGTCTCCGTGCCGGACGCGGTCTCGATGCCGTCGTCGTCCAGGTTCCACAGCGCCCGGTACCAGGCCGTCCGCTCCTCGTCGACGGGCAGCCCGTACGCCTCGTGGAAGAGTCCGTCCCACCCGGGGCCGTAGTTCCACCCGAGCGCCATCGTCGCCACGCCCAGGTCCGCCCAGCGGTCCGCGATGCCGAGCGCGTCGAGGTCGACGTGCCCGGCGAACCGGCCGTCCGCGCCGATCAGGGTGTTCGGCGTGCACGGGTCGCCGTGGCACACCACCACGCGGTCCACGGGCGGCTCCGGACCGAGCGCCTCGGGGTCGGCGCCGGCAGCGCGGGCCCGTCCGGCCCGCTGCACGGTGGACCACTCGAACGGGCAGTCGAGCACGGGCAGAGTGTCGTGCAGCGCCCGCAGTCCCTCGCCGGCCGCGATCACGGCCGTGCGCGGTTCGTCGTGCCACCGGGGGTCGACCGCGCTCCACCCCGGCAGCGCGCGGGTGCGGAGCCAGGCCCCCTCGTCGTCGACCCCGTGGTCGAGGAGCTCCGGGACCCGCGCGTACCGGGAGGCCCAGGTCAGGCGTGCGGCCTCGCCGACGATCCACGGCGCGTAGGCGTGCGGGAGCACCTTGACGTACTCCTCGGCCAGGCCGTCCGCACCGATGCGGAACGTCCGGCCACCGATCTCGTTGACCCACACGGCCTGCACCGGACGACCCCGTGCGATGCCACGGACGACCGCGGGCACCGCGACGGCACCCCGCGCACGGGACAGTCCGTCGATCGAGCGCGGCATGCCGACCTCAGTGCACCCGGTCCGTGCGGCCGGAGCCCGCGCCACCCCGGGCGATCTCGAGCAGGACCGGCAGACGGTCCCCGAGCAGGGCGTCCAGGTCGGCGACGATGTCCTCCACCCCTGTCGTGATGTCGCGCGGCGAGGCTCCGCGCCGGGGTCGGACGCGGATCCGGATCGCCCGGCTGCCCCGGACCCGGAACACGTCGACCGCGAGCGAGCCCACCTGCGGCATGGCACCGATCGCCGACGACAGCGCGTGCTGCACCGCGGCGGCGTCGATCCGGACCGAACCGGCGACCCCGCCGGCGGACCCGTCGTCCTCGACCACGGTGCCGACCCGACCGCCACCGAGCGTCGACAGCACCACGATCGCCAGGACCCCGAGCACCACCGCACCGCCGAGGACCCAGGTCCACGCCGTCACCGAGGTCTCGCGCGGGGCATCCGCGCCCAGGGCGTCGAGCACGCCGGCACGCTCGTGCCACGCCGTGGCCGCCCACGGCAGCGTCTGGACGAGGATCGCCCCGACGCCGAGCACGAGCAGCGCGAGTCCGACCAGCACGAGCGCCGTCCGTCCGACGACGCGGTTCGTCGCGTTCATCCGTCCACCCGTCCGGTCGGCTGCACGCGGACCCGCGCGGTGACGCCGGGCTGCGCGTCGATCGCGGCGAACTCCGCGGTCACGGCGTCGGTCGCGGCGACCGCGGGGACGTCGGCCCCCGCGGGCGGGCGGAGCACGACGTCGACCGTCCGACGGCCGACGGTGCCGACGGCCGCGTCAGGACCGAGCCGGGTGGCCGACCGTGCGGCCCGCGCGGCGGCCGATGCGAGCACCTCGTCGTCGACGACCACGGCGAGCCGCGACGACGACATCGCGTGCCGGGGCCGACGCTGCGGCAGGAGGCCCTGCGCGAGGAACACGAGACCGACCAGGGCGACGATCGCCGCGATGCCGACCACGACGGTCGCGTCGAGCCCGCGGGGCGCCCGGGCGGCGGCGTCCACGACCGCACGGGGATCGACACCGAGCGCACGCTGGTCGAGGAACACGAGTGCGGCGGCGAACACGGCGGCCGCGGCGAGCACGAGGGTGACGAGCATCGCGACGACGACCGCTCCCGACCGCGAGGCGTTCGTCTCACGGCGGACGATCCGGCGGTACACCCGGTCGTGGGTCGGGCCGGCCGGGAGGGAACGCTCGGTCACCGGACCCTCCTCGGGGTGTCGACGACGGACGACGAGAACGTCACGGTCACCCGTTCGATCTGTCGGCCGGTGATGGTGCGGAGCCGCTCGGCGATCGTGCCGCGGGCGCGGTGCGCCGAGGTGGTGACGGGTTCGTCGGGGACCGCGTGGCTCCCCAGCACGGGGACGGCGAGCGGTGCGGTGATCTCGACCGCCAGCCCACCGCGGCCGTCGTCGGCGACCCGGGCACGTGCCTCCTGGAACGGCACCCGGAGCGCCTCCGCAGCGACCGCCTGCGCGGTGTGCACGAGGGCTGCCGAACCGATCCGGTCGGAGCCGGGGACCCGTCCGCCGCTGCCGGGACCGGCGACGGCGGGCGTACTCACGACGAGCTCCGGCGTCCGCGCAGCACGTCGAGGAGCCGGCGCACGTCGACGTCGCCGGTGACGATGCGGGCGACGATCCCGCCCACGAGCATGCAGAAGGCGACCACGACGAACGCCCAGGCGCCGAGCGTCACGGCGACGATCGCGAGCAGTGCGCCGACGCCCATGCCGACGACGGTGGCGTTCACCGGACGCGGCCCTCGGCGTCGTCGACGACACCGTTGAGGGCGGGGATGTTCACGTCGTTGATGGCGATGTTGACCTCGGTGACCTCGAGCCCGACGAGCTCGGTGACCGCGGTCGTGACGGCCGCGCGCACCGCGGTGGCGACGTCCATCATCGGCGTCGGGTAGTCCACGACGATCGTCAGGTCGACCGCGACCTGCGTCTCGCCGACCTCGACGCGGACGCCCTGGCCGAGCGCGCTCGAGCCGATCGCGTCACGGATCGCGCCGAACGCCCGGGCCGCGTTGCCGCCGAGCGCGAAGACGCCGGGGACGTCCCGGGCGGCGATGCCGGCGACCTTCGCGACGACCGTGTCGTCGATGATCGTCCGGCCCTTGGTGGTGACCTGCGTCGTCGTGGTG
This sequence comes from Curtobacterium sp. NPDC086286, assembly GCF_044746255.1. NCBI lineage: Bacteria > Bacillati > Actinomycetota > Actinomycetes > Micrococcales > Microbacteriaceae > Curtobacterium > Curtobacterium sp. NPDC086286. Next base: position 126,176 of record NZ_JBIVBW010000002.1, on the reverse strand, counting down.
CCGGTCGTCGCGGTCCCGTCGACGCGGTTCGTCGTCGATGCCATGAGTGCCTCCGATGCAGTCTCGTCCTGGTGTCCAGCGAACACCATCGTGCCGTGCTCCGCCCGGGAGCACGGCCCGGCGCGCGGAGCCCCGCAGGGCCGGGGCGAGGAGCCCCGCCGGGCCGGCGCACGGTAGGTTCGGACCCATGCGCGTGGCGACCTGGAACGTGAACTCCGTCCGCACCCGAGTGGGTCGGATCGTCGACTGGCTGGTGCGCGAGGACGTCGACGTCCTCGGCATGCAGGAGATCAAGTGCAAGCCGGAGCAGTTCCCGGTCGAGGCGTTCGAGGCCGCTGGGTACCAGGTCGAGGCGCACGGCCTGAACCAGTGGAACGGGGTGGCCTTCGCCAGCCGACTCCCGCTCGAGGACGTCACCCGCGACTTCCCCGGCCAGCCCGGGTTCCTCAAGGGGCACGAGGGCCCCGACCTCCCGGTGGAGGCCCGCGCCCTCGGTGTCACGGTCGACGGCGTCCGCCTGTGGAGCCTCTACGTGCCGAACGGGCGCGAGGTCGGCGACCCGCACTACACGTACAAGCTCGACTGGCTCGGGCAGTTGGCCGACCGCACCTCGGAGTGGCTCACCGCGCACCCCGAGCAGCCGCTCGCGCTGATGGGCGACTGGAACGTGGCGCCGCTCGACTCCGACGTGTGGGACGTCTCGGTCTTCGAGGGGCACACGCACGTCACCGAGCCCGAACGCGCGGCCTTCCGGGAGTTCGAGGCGCGTGGGCTGCAGGACGTCGTCCGCCCGATCGTGCCGGACGGCTACACCTACTGGGACTACAAGCAGCTGCGGTTCCCCCGCAACGAGGGCATGCGCATCGACTTCATCATGGGCTCGCAGACGTTCTCGGACGTCGTGACGGACGCCCGCATCCACCGCGACGAGCGGAAGGGCGACGCGCCGAGCGACCACGTCCCGGTGTCGGTCGACCTCGACCTCGAGACCTCGCTCGACGACGACCGGCCGATGATCTTCTGACGCCTTCTGTTACTCCCCGCGTCCGCCCTCGTTGAGCGGGGCGGACCCAGCGACGTACGTTGCCTGCACCGAACCCCTTCGAGAGCAGGTGAAGCCATGTCCCGCACGACCCCGTCGACGATCCTTCCGATCCAGCGCGTCATGGCCGACGCCACGCCCCGCGCCTGGAGGGACGGCATCGTCGTCGAGACACGCCCCGCCGACGTGGTGGTCGCGTTCCTCGACGGCGGCGTGACGCAGCTGCGGGTGGCGGACGCCGACACGCTCGTGTCGGTCGGCGACCCGGTCGCCCACCACCCGGCCGCGGAGATCCTCATCGCCGGCGGTCGGAAGACCACCGCGCGCACCGCGTGACGCGTCAGGCGGTCATCGAGGCCATCATCGCCTCGCACTTCGCGACCATCTCGTCGCACGCCATCGCGCAGTAGCGGCACGACTCGTCCATGTCCGCGTGGCTGCGGCACTCGGCGGCACACGCCGTGCCCATCGCGACGCAGGCCGTGAGCATCGCGCGCATGCTGTCGGCGTCCATGCCCATCGGACGCATCATCATCCGCATGCCGGTGTCGGCCATCATCGCCGTGTTCGAGCACATCGCGGCACACGTGGCCATGTCGGCACCCATCTGCATGTCGCTCGCGGAGCACATCGTCGCGGCCATCGACGCGGCGTTCATCGCCATCATCGTGTCCTGCATGAGCTCAGCGTCCATCGCCACGGGCATCTCGCTCGTGGACATGGTCTTCATCATCGCCATGGTGTCCATCGGGGACCTCCTCTTCCGTTCGGTGGCGCCCACGGTACGCGCCGCCCCGATGCGTGACGCGGCTACGGGTGCAGGAGCGCGGCGACCGCGACCAGCACCGGCACGGAACCGATCGTCGAGATGAGCACCACGTCCCGCGCGACCGGCACCGCCGCCCCGTACCGCTGCGCGTAGTTGAACACGTTCTGCGCTGCCGGCAGCGCCCCGAGGGTCGTGAGCACGAAGACGTCCTGGTCCCCCAGCCCGAACACGAACCGGGCGAACACGAACGCCACGGCCGGCATCACGACGAGCTTGATCGCCGACGCGACGATGACGTCCGTCCGGATCGCCGGGTCGCGGAGCGGGGTCGCCCCGTGCAGGCTCATCCCGAACGACAGCAGGACCACGGGCACGGCGGCCGCGCCGACCAGCGAGAACGGCTCGAGCACGGGCGTCGGCAGGTCGATGCCCGTCGCCGAGAAGACCAGGCCCACGAGCGAGGCGATGATGATCGGGTTCCGGAACGGCCCCGAGACCCGGCGCCACCAGCTCCCGCCCGCCGAGGTCGCGGTGTCCAGGATCGTCAGCGCGATCGGCGCGAGCACGATGAGCTGCAGCAGGATGACCGGCACGACCGCGGTGGCCTGGCCGAGGACGTAGACGGCGACCGGCAGCCCGATGTTGTTCGCGTTGACGTAGCTCGCGGCGAGCGCCCCGACCGTCGTGGTCGCGAGCGGCCGGCGCAGGACGACCCGGAAGACCACGCCGGCACCGATGGCCACCACGACCGCGCTGAGCAGGGACACCCACAGCATCGGCGACAGCAGGACGTGGATGTCCGCCGTGGCGATCGTGTGGAAGAGCAGGCAGGGCATGAGCACGAAGAACGCGAGCCGGCTCATCACGAACTGGGCGTGCTGGCCGAGCAGTCCGATGCGTCCGACGACGTACCCGGCGGCGATGATCGCGCCGATGATCGCGAACCCGGTCAACACGCCACCCATCGGCTCCATCCTTGCACCATGTGACGTTGCTCAGGCCGGAAATGCGAACGCATCGAATACCGTTGTGCCCACCATGACCTCGACGAACTCCAGCACGCTCACGCGTTCGACCGACTCCAGCCAGCCCCTCGTCCCCCTGCTCGAGGAGCGGTGGAGCCCCCGTTCCTACGACGAGACCGCGACGATCGACGACGCGGCGTACGACGCGGTCCTCGAAGCCGCTCGCTGGGCCCCGTCGGCCATGAACTTCCAGCCGCGCCGCTTCATCGCCGGCCGCCGTGGCACCGAGACGTTCCGGAAGATCAACGAGAACCTGCTCGGCTTCAACGCCGCCTGGGCCTTCCGCGCCAGCGCCCTGGTCGTCGGTGTGCTCGAGACCGTGACCGAGGACGGCGACGAGCGTCCCTTCGCCCAGTACGACCTCGGCCAGTCCCTCGCGGCCCTGACCGTCCAGGCGCACGCCGAGGGCCTGCACGTGCACCAGATGGCGGGCATCGACGCCGAGGGCCTTCGTGCCGCGTTCGACCTGCCGGAGCGGTTCCTGCCCTACACGGTCACCGCGATCGGCACCGTGGCGGACCCGTCGCAGCTCGACGACAAGGCCGCCGAGCGCGAGGTCGCCCCGCGCACCCGTCTCCCCCTCGACGAGGTCGTGCTCGTCAAGGAGTAGTCCTGCACCACCGCACGCGGCCGCATCCCCACCGGGGTGCGGCCGCTGCCGTGTGCGGCGAGGCGTAGCATGTACTGACATGCAGCACGACGCGAACACCCCCGGCCCCGAGATGAACTTCTACACCCGCAAGTGGGTCCGTCCGGAGGACCTCAACGCCAACGGCACCCTGTTCGGCGGCAGCCTCCTCCGCTGGATCGACGAGGAAGCCGCCGTCTACGCGATCATCCAGCTCGGCAACGGCAAGGTCGTCACGAAGTACATGTCCGAGATCGTGTTCGTGTCGTCCGCGCGCGAGGGCGACATCGTCGAGATCGGTCTCGTCGCCACCCGCTTCGGCCGCACCTCGCTGACGATGCGGGCCGAGGCACGGAACCTCTTCACGCACCGCAGCATCCTCACCATCGACGAGGTCGTGTTCGTCAACCTCGACGAGGACGGCTCCCCGGCGCCGCACGGCTACACCGACATCACGTACGACCGCGACCGGGTGCCCGCCACGCACCGCGCGTGACACCGCAGACATCACGCAGCGCCGTCCGGGCAGGACATCGCACCCGGCATGTGATCGGGGGCCTCTGGCAGGATCGGGGCATGACCACGCCCCGCCTCGTCGCCTTCGACCTGGACGACACCCTCGCCCCCTCGAAGTCCGCGCTCGACCCCCGGATGCTCGAGACCTTCGCGTCCCTGCTCGAGGTCGTGCCGGTCGCGGTGATCTCCGGCGGCAACTTCCAGCAGTTCGAGCAGCAGCTGGTCGCACCCCTGCGGCGTCGCGACGGGCTCGTGCTCGACGACCTGCACCTCCTGCCGACCTGCGGCACCGCCTACTACCGGTGGACCGGCGACGACTGGGCGCTCCAGTACGCCGAAGACCTCACCGACGAGCAGAAGGCGCGCGCCCTGGCCGCGGTCGAGGCCGAGGCAAAGGCCGCCGGCTTCTGGGAGTCCGAGACGTGGGGGCCCATCCTCGAGGACCGCGGTTCCCAGATCACGTTCTCCGCGCTCGGCCAGTCCGCTCCGGTCGACGTGAAGAAGCAGTGGGACCCGACGGGCGCGAAGAAGGACGAGCTCCGTCGGCGCGTCCAGGCCGAGCTGCCCGACCTCGAGGTCCGTTCCGGTGGCTCGACGAGCGTCGACATCACCCGCAAGGGCATCGACAAGGCGTACGGCATGCAGCGCCTGGCCGAGATCACGAGCGTCGCGCTCGACGACATGCTGTTCGTCGGCGACCGCCTCGACCCCGAGGGCAACGACTACCCGGTGAAGGCCCTCGGCGTCCCCTGCCACGCGGTCGAGGGCTGGGAGGACACCGACGCGTTCCTCACGGAGCTGATCCCCACCCTGCGCTGACGCGCCGACGGACGGGAGGCGCGGCGAACCACTCAGGGGATGCTGCGGACCGCCTCGACGAACGCCCGGATCTTCGCCTCGTCCTTCACGCCGCGCTCGGACTCGACACCGCTCGACACGTCCACGCCGTCCGGGTCGAGCGACTCGATCGCCGCGACCACGTTGGCCGGCGTCAGCCCGCCCGCGAGGATCCATGCTTCGTCGACCTTCCCCGTGATCGAGGCGGGGTCGATGAGCCGCCCACTGCCCGGCACCGCGGCGTCGAGCAGGAGCAGGTCGTGGTCGTACGACGCGCGCTGTTCCGGCGTCTCGGCCAGGTAGTCCTCGGCCGCGACCGCCCGGATCGTGAAGAACCCGGCGTCGCGGGCGCGCGCGAAGTCCGTGGCCGACTCGCCGCCGTGCAGCTGCAGCGTGGTGAGCCCCACGGCCGAGGCGATGCCGACCACCTCGTCGATCTCCTGGTCTCGGAAGACCCCGACCGCGTCGATGCCGTCCGGCACCCGCTCGACGAGCTCCTTCGCGAGGTCCGCCGTCACGGTCCGGGGGCTGCCGGCGGCGAAGACGAACCCGACCGCGTCCGCACCCGCGTCGATGGCGGCGTCCACGGTCGCAGGGGTCGACAGTCCGCAGATCTTGATCCATCGCTGGTCGGTCATGCCGTCCATCCTGCCAGGGACCCCGGAGGTGCGGAGCGGCCGCCGGTACGGGGTGCGCGGCGGCCGTGCGACCGGCCTAGTGCAGGGTGCCGGCGACGTAGGACGCCCCGCAGGCGACCAGGACGCCGAAGGCCGCGAACGACCCGACGAGCACGTTGCGCCGCCGCCAGCGCCGCACGGTGACGAACGTCCCACGCTTGGCGTGCCGGTGCGCGGCGCGGTGCAGGCGGTGGTCGCGCTTGTGCTTCACGCGCTGCGGTCCCAGCGGCACCGGACCGGTGATCTGGGCCGAACCACCGCGGAGGGCGTTCGCGATCGCCACCGCGGTCGGGCGGCGGTCGGGGTTGCGCGCGGTCATCTTCGCGAGGAGGTCCCGCCACTCCGGCGCGATGCCGTCCGGGATCTCGGGGTCGTGGCGGAGCCGTGCGAGTGCCGCCTCGATGAGGGTGCCGGAGTACTCCTGCTTGCCGGTGAGGGCCTCGAGCAGAACCAGTCCGAGCGAGTAGACGTCGGTGGCGAAGCCGATCGGTTCCCCGGCGACCTGCTCGGGGCTGAGGTACGCGGCCGTGCCGATGATCGTGCCGTCGTTCGTCAGGCGCGAGCCGTCGACGAAGTGGGCGACGCCGAAGTCGGTGAGCTTCACGGTGCGCGCGAAGCCCGACGAGCCCTCGTCGCTGATGAGGATGTTCGCTGGCTTGACGTCGCGGTGGACGATGCCGCGCGAGTGCACGTACGCCAGCGCGTCGGCCAGCTGGGCCCCGAGGTCGGCCACCTCGTAGTTGTGCAGGGCGCCCCCGGCGAGCCGGCGCAGGAGCGTCGTGTCCGCGATGAGCTCCATCACGATGTACCGGTGCGGACCGTCCTCGAAGTCGTGGGTGCCGGCGTCGTACAACGGGATGAGCCCCGGGTGCGACAGCATGCTGAGCAGCCGGATCTCGCGCTCCTGGCGGACCCGGTCGGCCGTGGTCATCGACTCGGGCGTGGCGAAGAGCTTCACGGCGACGGCACGGTAGGTGTGCTCGTCACGTGCTTCGTAGACGGATCCCATGCCGCCCGTGCCGATGAGCTTCACGAGGCGGTAGCGGCCCGAGAGGACCGTTTCCGACCGTGTGTCGTTCAGCAGGGTCATGGCTGATGTCGTTCCGTCCGGAGCCGGTGTTCCGTGGCAGTTGCCAACGTGGTGACTCACCCACTACGGTACGCGGCCGCCCCGTGATCCGCGCGGACGTTATGACATCGTGATCGGCCCACTTCCCTGTGTTCATGCGGATGCATCGGGGTACAGTCCGACGTCCGAACAGGTGAGCGATCACGCAAGGAGGACACCATGGCGCTGTCGAAGGGCGACACCGTGCACTGGAACACGTCGCAGGGGAAGACGACCGGCACGCTCGTGCAGAAGCGGGTCTCGGACTTCGAGTTCGACGGCCAGTCGTTCAAGCCGAGCGACGACGACCCGTACTGGATCGTCGAGTCGGAGAAGTCCGGCAAGCGCGCCGCCCACAAGGAGTCGGCGCTGACGAAGGCGTGAGCGCTCAGTCGCCGGCGGGCTCGGCGCGACGACGGCCTCGGGCAGCCACTGCGCCGTGCTCGGTGCGCTGGTTCCGCTCGGCCCGGATGCGTCGGACCCGTCGGACGACGAACGTCACCACGACGACGGCGATCGCCACGTAGAGGACCCGGTCGATCCACTCGGTGTACTGCTCGACCTTGTCGTACTGGGTCCCGAAGGCCGCTCCGAGCAGCACCAGGGCGCTGTTCCAGATCCCGCTCGCGATGATCGTGAACACCGAGAACGTCCCGAGGTGCATCCGGTCCGCTCCGGCCGGCAGCGAGATGAGGCTGCGGACGATCGGCACGAACCGGCCGAAGAAGACCGCGCTCTTGCCGTGCCGGTGGAACCAGTCCGCCGCCTTGCGGAAGTCGTCCTCGTCGACGAGGGGCAGCTTGCCGAGCCAGCGCGTCGTCCGCTCGAAGCCGATGACGGCGCCGAGCCAGTACAGCACCAGTGCGCCGAGGTAGGAGCCGAGGGTCGCGAGCAGCAGGACGAGCACGAGGTTCATCCGGCCGGCACCCGCCAGGAACCCGGCCAACGGCAGGATCACCTCGGACGGGATCGGCGGGAAGACCGTCTCGACGAAGAGCATCAGCGCGACGCCCCACTCCCCCAGGGCGTCGATGAGCTGCAGCACGAGGCCGGACAACCCGCCCATCTCGGGGTCCGCGGCGGAGTCGCCGGCGGCGACGGTCATGGTGTGGGCAGGCGCAGCCACGGCAGTCGTCATCCCCCGATGGTGCCTGAGTGCCCTGTCAGGACCCGGCACGCAGCCTGGACGTCAGCCGAGTCCCATGTGCGTCGTCCGGACGTGGGTCAGGGAACGGGCGAGGGCGCCGCGGGCCACGGCGTCGCGGCCGACCGTCGACGGGACGATCTCGACGGGGTGGCGGAGCTGCGGCGTGACGATCTCGGTCAGGGCCTCGCAGAACACCGGGGCCGCGGGCAGGACCTCGCCCCCGACGACGACCACCTCGGGGTCGATCGTCGCGATGAGCTGCACGACCCCGGGCGCGACGTCCGCGGCGAGCGCCCGCACGGCCGCGGCGGCGTCCGGGTCGCCTTGCCCGGCCGACGCCATGACGGACTCGACGTCCGTACCGGGGGCGATCCGCGCCTCCAGTCGGGCGGGTGCGCCGGGCCAGCCGGTCGATGCCAGGCCGCCCATCTCGCCGGCCGCCCCGCGCGCACCGCGCGCGAGGGACCCGTCGACCAGGTAGGCCGCGCCGATCTGGCGACCCATCACCAGGTACAGGCCGTCCTGCACGCCGCGGAAGCGTCCCCACATCGCCTCGGCGGTGGCGGCGAGCTTGGCGTCGTTGTCGAAGAACGTGGTGGCCGTGGGGAACAGGTCGCCGATCCGGCCGGGGACCCGTCGCTCGACCCACTGCGGGACCGCGACGGTGTAGTCGATCTCGCCGGAACGGTCCACGACGGCCGGGACCCCGAAGGTGGCGGCGAGGAGCCGCGACGGGTCGGTGCCCTCGACCAGACGACGGACGACGTCCTGCACGCTCTCCCACGCCTGCTCGGCGGAGGCGAGGTCGGTGTAGACCTCCTCGACCCGGGCGAGCTGCCGACCGCGGAGGTCCGAGCGGAGCCCCACGATGCCGTGCAGCCCGAGGTCGACCCCGAGCACCGATCCGGCCCCGGCGTCCGCGCGGAACCGCTTCGCGCGGCGACCCGCCTTGTTCGGCGTGGCGATCGCCTCGGCCTCGGTGACCCACCCCTCGTCGACGAGGTCGGCCAGCGCCGCCTCGACCGTGGGGCGCGACAGGCCCACGGTCTGCCCGAGCTCGGTGACGGTGTGCGAGCCGTCGTCACGGAAGAGCTCCGCGAGGAGCGCACGCGAGTTGATGAGTCGGAGCATCCCCGGTGTGCTGCCGACGACACCGTTCGGAAGCGTTGACACGGTCTCGTCCACGGCCATAGCCTCCATATTACGAAAGATCATTGAGGAATGGTGGACTCCGACATGCTCATCCCACGGCCGCGCCGCACCGAACCGGGTGCCGGCGCCTTCGCGATCACCCCGTCGACCCGCATCGCCGCAGACGCCGCGAGCGAGTCGGTCCGACTGTACCTGCAGCAGACCCTGCGGGGGTCGACCGGGCTGCCGGTGCGCGACGCCGACGACGCGGCCGGGGTCGACACCGCGCGCACGGACGTGATCGCACTCCGTGTCGCCGACGACGACACGCTCCCCACCGGACCGGCCGGTGACCGCTCCGAGTCGTTCCGGCTGCGGGTCACGGCCGACCGGGTCGAGATCACCGGCGGGGGCCCGGCGGGCGTCTTCTACGGCGTCCAGGCGCTCCTGCAGTCGCTGCCGGCCGACGTCTACCGCCGGGGCCGGGTCGGCACCGGCCCGTGGACGGTCCCGGCGGTCACCGTCGAGGACGCCCCGGCGTTCGCCTGGCGCGGCGTCATGCTCGACGTCGCCCGGCACTTCCGCACCAAGCACGAGGTCATGCGGGTGATCGACCAGCTCGCCGCGCACCGGCTCAACCGACTGCACTTCCACCTCACCGAGGACCAGGGATGGCGCATCGAGATCCGGAAGTACCCGCGCCTGACCGAGGTCGGCTCGTGGCGGAAGGAATCGCAGGTCGGGGCGCACGTGCCGGACGCCGACGGGGTGCTGCACCCGGCGGCGTTCGACGGTCGTCCGCACGGCGGCTACTACACGCAGGACGACATCCGCGAGATCGTCGCCTACGCGGCCGACCGGTTCGTCACCGTCGTCCCCGAGATCGAGACGCCGGGGCACGTCCGCGCCGCCCTCGCCGCCTACCCGTCGCTCGGCGTCTCGGGCGAGCCGATCGACGTGTGGACGGAGTGGGGCATCGCCGAGGACGTCCTCAACGCCGAGGAGTCCACGATCGCCTTCTTCCAGGACGTCCTCGACGAGGTCATCGCCCTGTTCCCCTCGGAGTACATCGGCGTCGGCGGCGACGAGTGCCCCAAGGTCCAGTGGGAGGACGACCCCCGCACGCAGGAACGCATCCGCGAGCTCGGCCTCGACGACGAGGAGCAGCTGCAGGCGTGGATCATCGGTCGGCTCGCCTCCCACGTCGAGTCGCACGGGCGGCGGGCGTTCGGGTGGGACGAGATCCTCGAGGGCGGCACGCTCTCGAAGTCCGCGACCGTGCTCTCGTGGCGCGGGCTCACCGGCGCCCGGACCGCGGCGAAGCGGGGCCACGACGTGATCTCCGCCCCGGACGACCAGGTGTACCTCGACTACCGGCAGAGCGACCTCGAGACCGAGCCCATCCCGGTGTCGATCGTCCTGTCCGTCGACGACGTGTTCGCCTTCGACCCGGTGCCGGCGGACCTCACCGACGCCGAGCGCGCCCACGTGATCGGCGGCCAGGGCAACATGTGGACCGAGCACGTGGACACCGCCCGCAAGCTCGACTACCAGCTCTTCCCGCGGGTCGCCGCCCTCGCCGAGGCGCTCTGGTCGGCCGACGTCACCGGGCCCCGAGACGTCGCCGAGTTCCGGGGGCGGCTCGCCGAGCACCTCGCTCGGCTCGAGGCGATGGGGATCGAGTACCGGCACGACGCCGGGCCGTTCCCGTGGGAGCAGCGGCCGGGGGTGCCGGGGCGGCCGCACTCGCGCGAGGAGCGTGCGGCCTACATCGACGCCGTCACCGCGAACATCGCGGACTGAGGCCCGGCCGCCCGCCCGCGCAGGCGCGCGCACGCGCGCGCACGCGCGCGCTGGCCCGCGCTGCGTTTCGTGAGCAGAAACGGTCGGGTCGTACGTGCCCACCCGACCATTGCTGCTCACGAAGTGCGGTGGTCGCGACCACGGACGGACGGACGGGAGGCGCGGTGCCAGCCGGCACCCCTCCCTCGCAGGCTCGGTCGGCGCGCCCCGCGCAACGCTTCGCGTTGCCGCTGAGCGGGGCGCGCCCGTCAATCAGGTGGTGACGACCACTACACGGCGACCGCCACGCGGTCGTCCGCCGTCTCGGACACGGCGGCGTCGGCCGCCGGGGCCCGCCGCACGAACTTCTTCAGCCCGACGAGCACGAGCGCCGACACCACGGTGCCCGCGAGGATCGCGACGATGAACATCGCCACGTCCCCGATCGCGAAGAACACGAAGATCCCACCGTGCGGCGCCCGCGAGGTCACGCCGGCAGCCATCGAGATCGCACCCGTGACCGCGGCACCGACCATCGACGCCGGGATGACGCGCAGCGGGTCGGCGGCCGCGAACGGGATCGCCCCCTCGGAGATGAACGAGGCACCGAGCAGCCACGCGGCCTTGCCGTTCTCGCGCTCGGGCTTCGTGAAGCCCTTGCGGTAGAGCACGGTCGAGGCGAGCGCCAGGGCCAGCGGCGGGACCATGCCCGCGGCCATCACGGCCGCCATGATCTCGAACGGGACGACGTTCGTCGCGGATCCGGCGCCGAGGCCGGCGACTGCGAACGCGTACGCCACCTTGTTGACCGGGCCACCGAGGTCGAACGCCATCATCAGGCCGAGGATGATGCCGAGCAGGATCGCCGAGGCACCGGACAGCGAGTTGAGGAACTCGGTCAGCTGGGTCATCAGCCAGGCGATGGGCCCGCCGAGCACGAGCAGCATGAGCCCCGAGGCGATGATCGACGCGAACAGCGGGATGATGACGACGGGCATCAGGCCACGCAGCCAACGCCAGGTCGGGATGCGGCCGATCCAGTAGGCGGCGGCACCGGCGATGAGACCACCGATCAGGCCGCCGAGGAACCCGGCGTTCATGAAGACGGCGATCGAACCGGCGACGAAGCCGGGCGCGATGCCGGGTCGGTCGGCCATGGCGTAGGCGATGTACCCGGCGAGCGCTGCCACCAGGAACCCGAGCGACACGCCACCGATCTGGAACGCGGCGGCACCGAGGTAGTACGCCAGACCCTCCGGCGGCAGGTTCAGGAGCGTGTAGTTCGTCAGCGTGTAGACCGCGTTGTTCTGCCCCGAGTCACCGTGGGTCAGCGCGATGCCGTACCCGGCGAGCAGGAAGCCGAGCGCGATGAGCAGCCCGCCGCCCGCGACGAACGGGATCATGTAGCTCACACCCGTGAGCAGCCAGCGCTTGAGCGCCTGCCCGAAGTGCTCGTCCTTGGCGGTGCTCGAGCCGGCCTCGGCCGCGTTGCCGTGCACGCGTGCGGCGTTCGGGTCGTCGGCGGCACGGAGGGCCTCGGCGATCATCTTGTCCGGCTCGTCGACACCGCGCTTGACCGGGCCGGCCACGAGGGGCTTGCCGGCGAAGCGGCCACGGTCGCGGACGTCCACGTCGACCGCGAAGACGACGGCGTCGGCACGGGCGATGAGGGCCGGGTCGAGCGGCTCGACCTGCGAGGACCCCTGCGTCTCGATGTGCATCTCGGCACCCGCGCGCTGGGCCGCGGCGACGAGGGCGTCGGCTGCCATGTAGGTGTGCGCGATGCCGGTCGGGCAGGCGGTGACGCCGACGAGCACCTTGCGTGCTCCGGCGGTGGACCCGGCCGCGTCGCCGTCCGCGGCGTGCGTGGCGGCGGCGGGTCGCGCCTCCTGGCCGGTGGCGGTCGCACTGGAGGCGCTGCTCGCGGTGCCGACGCCGGCCTGCGCGACCTCACCGCTCACCTCGCGGTCGACGAGGTCCACGATCTCCTGCGGGGTGGCGGCGGCGCGGAGGGCGGCGGTGAAGTCCTCGCGGATGAGCGCACGGGCCAGGGTCGAGAGGACCGTGAGGTGGTCCTTGTCGGCCCCTTCGGGCACGGCGATCATGAAGACGATGTCGGCGTCGCCGTCCGGGGCGCCGAACGACACCGTGCGGGCGAGGCGGCTCATCGCCAGGGTCGGCTCGGAGACCGACGCGGACCGGGCGTGCGGGATCGCGATGCCACCGGGGACGCCGGTGCCGACGCTGGCCTCGCGCTTGATCGCGTCAGCGGCGAGGGACGCCCCGTCCGCCGCGCGGCCGGTCGCGGCGACGCGGTCGGCGAGGACGCGGATGACGTCGCTCGAGGTGGCGCCGAGGTCCTCGTCGAGACCGACGAGCTGGACGCTGATGAGGCGTGGACTCGTGTTGACGGACATGGGTTGCTCCTTTGCAATGGCGCTGGGGGCGCGGGTGCTGCGGGGTTGAGTGTGTGTGCGGGGGTGGGTCAGGCGGGTTCGGGCGCTCGCTCGAGCGCTCGGACCTCGATGCCCGACGGGTCGGTGTGGTCGAGGGCGGGGACGTCGCTGCCGGGGAGGGCGGCGGCTGCCGCTCCGGTGGCGACGGCCTGGGCGAGGCGCTGCTCGGGCGACTGCCCGGCGACCTCGGCGAGCAGGTAGCCGGCGAGGGAGGAGTCCCCCGCGCCGACGGTCGAGCGCGCCACGATCCGGGGTGCTGCGGCCGCGTAGCTCCCGTCCTCCGTCACGAGGACGGCTCCGGCGCTGCCGAGCGTCAGGAGCACGGTGCCGACGTTCTTGTCACGAAGGCGCTGCGCCGCGATCGCTGCCGCGTCGACGTCCCGCTCGAACTCGTCCGGGTCGCCGCCGACGACCTCGGCGAGCTCCTCGGCGTTCGGCTTCACGAGGTCGATCCGCTCGCCGGACTGCAGCAGCGCGGTGAAGGGCACGCCCGAGGAGTCGACCGCGATCCGGACGTCGCCGCCGTGGCGCTGCCGGACGGCTCGGACGAGGACCGCGAGGGCATCGTCCGGCAGCCCCGGGGGCAGGGAGCCGGCGAGGACCACCCAGCGTGCGACGGGTCCGGTCGCGGTGGCACCGGCGGTGTCGGCGACGAGTGCCGCGAGGTCCTCGAGGCGACCCGCGAGCGACGGACCGGGCTCGTTGAGCTTCGTCGTCGTGCCGGTCGGCTCGGTCACCGTGACGTTCGAGCGGAGCGGTGCACCGATCGGGAGTGCCGCGGTCGGGATCCCGCGCGTCGCGAGGCCGAGCAGCACCGGGTCGAGCTCGTCGCCGGGCAGCACCGCCACGGTGTCGCCGCCGCTCGCGACGACGACGCGGGAGACGTTGACGCCCTTGCCGCCGGGCTCGGCCGTGGAGCGGGTGGCGCGCTGGACGGCGCCGCGCTGGAGTTCGCCGGCGAGCTCGATCGTGCGGTCGAGGCTCGGGTTCGGGGTGACCGTGACGATGCGGGTGCTCATGGTGCTGCGTGTCGTGTTCGTGTTCGTGGTCATGCGACGACCACCTCGACGTCGGCTTCGGCGAGCGCTCCGGCGAGGTCGGCCGGCGGCTCCTGGTCGGTGACGATCGTGTCGATCTCGTCGAGCCGGGCGAACCGCATGAGCGCCTCGACCCCGTGCTTCGCCGCGTCCGCGAGCACCACGCTGCGCCGGGCCGCGAGGACGTACGCCCCCTTCACCGCCGCCTCGTACTCGTCCGGCGTGCTCAGGCCGAAGCCCGCGGACAGGCCGTTCGTCCCGACGAAGGCGATGTCCGGACGCAGCGCGCCGATCTGCTCGACCGTGGCCGTCCCGACGGCGGCGCTCGTCACCCCGCGGACACGGCCGCCGAGCAGGTGCAGCTCGACGTGCTCGCTGTGCTGCAGGGTCGCGGCGATCGGGACCGAGTTCGTGATGACCGTGAGGGTCGCCCCGGCCGTCGCGGGCTCCCACCGGGCGAGCTCGGCGGCGACCGCGGCGCAGGTGGTGCCGGCGTCGAGGGCGATCGAGCCGGTGAAGGTCGGCGGGACGAGGCGCATCGCGGCCCGGGCGATGGCGGACTTGGCGGAGTTGTGCTGCCCCTCGCGCTCGGCGACGGAGAGTTCGACGACGCTCGATCGGCCGACCGGGACCGCTCCCCCGTGCACGCGGCGCAGGAGGCCGGCGGACTCGAGGGCGTCGAGGTCACGGCGGACGGTCTCGGTCGTGACGTCGAAGTGCTCGGCGAGGTCGGCCACGGACACGCGGCCGGCGTCCTGCAACGCTGCTGCGATCGCGTCGTGCCGCTCGGTTGCGTACATGCCCGAACTCCTTCGTTCCCGTGGGTTTTGAGAAGCGTACGTCCGGATGCCACACAAACGCAACCATGCTTGTCAGTATTTCAACATTTGATATGCTGTTATTATGCACGCACCTGCAGGCACCCATTGGCGGACGGACATCCAGGGCCTCCGCGCCGTCGCCGTGCTCGGCGTCGTGCTCTTCCACGCAGGTGTGCCGTGGCTGGACGGCGGCTACACCGGAGTCGACGTGTTCTTCGTCATCTCCGGGTTCCTCATCACCCAGAACCTCCTCCGGGAGCGCGCGGGCTCGGGCACCATCCGTCTCGGTCGGTTCTTCGTCGGGCGCCTGGTGCGCCTCGGCCCGGCGGCTGCGGCCACGGTGCTGTGCACGGTCCTCGCCGTCCACTTCCTCCTTCCGCCGCTCGACCGGACCGGCGCGCGGACGAGCGCCTGGGCCGCGCTGTTCGGGGCCGAGAACCTCAAGCTCGCCGCGACCGGCACGGACTACCTCGCCGCGCACGCACCGAGTCCGTTCCAGCAGTTCTGGTCGCTCGGCGTCGAGGAGCAGTTCTACGTCGGGTGGGCGCTCGTGCTCGCCCTCCTCTGCTCGGTCCCGGTGCTCCGCCGCGTCCTGCTGCCGATCGCCGTCCTCCTCTTCGTCCTGAGCTTCGTCACGATGATCGTGGTGAGCGACATCAGCGGCCCCTGGGCGTTCTTCGGCGTGCACACGCGGACGTGGGAACTCGGTGCGGGAGCGCTCACCGCGATCGTCGCTCGTTCCGGCCGCCGTCGGGCCAGCGGGGACGCACGACTCCCCCGCTGGGCGGGTCGTCTCGCCCGGCCCGTCGGGCTCCTCGCGATCGTGGTCTCGTACGTCGGGTTCGACGAAGCGACCCCCTTCCCCAGCGCTTGGACCCTACTCCCGGTCCTCGGAGCAGTCCTCGTGGTGGCACCGCTCCCGGCGGACCGCACGGCGGCGCTCCTCTCGACCGCCCCGCTGCGATGGCTCGGAGACCGCTCGTACTCCCTGTACCTGTGGCACTGGCCGGTCCTCCTGCTCCCGACCCTCGCCTGGGGGCGGCCGCTCCGTCCGTTCGAGGTGGTCGCGGCGTGCGCCGTCACCGTCGCGCTCGGCTGGAGCAGCCACCTGCTGCTCGAACGCTGGACCAGTCACTGGGCTCGGCGCACCCGACTCCGTCCGGTCGCGCTCGTTGCGGGAACCGTCGTCGTCGCTGCTGCAGTGGCGCCGCTCACCGCACTCCCGACGCTCCGCGGCGAAGTGGTGGCGAGTACGCCGTCACCCACCGACGTGCTCGGCGGGCCGCGATCACCCGCGGGCGTCCCAGCCAACCTGACGCCCGCCGTGGCATCCGCGGAGGACGACCTCCCGGCGCTCTACGCGGACGGCTGTCATGCAGAATCGACCGCCACCGCACCCACGTCCTGCACGTACGGCGACGACGACAGCAGCCGGACGATCGTGCTCTTGGGAGACTCCCACGCCGCACAGTGGTTCACGCCGGTCGTCGAAGCGGCCGATGCCTCGGGCGCACGTGTCGTACCGATGACGAAGTCCGCCTGCCCCGCGGCGAGCATCCCCGTGACCTCCGAAGCACTGGGCCGCGAGTACCGCGAGTGCGATCAGTGGCGAGCAGCCGCACTCGAGCGGATCGCCGAGCTGGAGCCGGACCTCGTCGTGCTGTCCAGTGCGGCCGCCGGCTACGAACCGACACGGATCGGCACCGGTTCGTTCGAGCGAGCATGGGAAGACGGACTCCGCCGGACGATGTCGACGATCACCGAGCGCACCGGCGCTCGGATCCTCCTCGTCCACGACACCCCTCGGTGGACGGAGAGCCCGAACCGATGTCTGTCCGGAGCGATCGACGACGTCGGCTCGTGCGCCCGCTCGCAGGTCGACCTGCACCGCCCGGAGATCGCCGAAGCCGAGCGTCGTGCCGTGAGCGCGGTGGGCGGCACCGCGGTCGACCCGTTCCCCTGGCTGTGCACAACGACGTGCTCCCCGGTGGTGTGGAACGTGCTCGCTTACCGTGACGCCGACCACATCACGGACACCGTCGCGACCGTGCTCACGCCGAGGGTCGCCGAGGCGATCGGCTCGGCGGGCTGAGCCTGCGTCAGCCCTTGACGGCCCCCGCGGTCATCCCGCTCACGAGCCGCCGCTGCACGATGAGGAAGAACATCACCACCGGGATCGAGAACAGCACACTCGCCGCCATGAGCCCGCCGAAGTCCGTCCCCTTGTTCGTCGAGAACCCCGCGAGCCACACCGGCAGCGTGTACATCCCCTGGTCCTTGAGCATCACGTAGGCCGTCAGGTAGTCGTTCCACGCAGCGATGAAGGCGAACACACTCGTGGCGATGACCCCCGGCATCACCAGCGGGAACAGCACGCTCCACAGGATCCGGAACGTCCCCGCACCGTCGACCTTCGCGGCTTCCTCGATCTCGACCGGCACCGCGACGAAGAACCCCCGCATGACCCAGATCGAGAACGGCAGCACGCTCGCGACGTAGGCGAGGATCAGCCCGATGTAGCTGTTGAGCAGCCCGAGCGACTGGAACGACAGGAACAGCGGGATGAGCAGAGCACCCGACGGGATCATCTGCACGAAGAGGATCGCCACGAGGATCGCCCGCCGGCCACGGAACCGGAAGCGCGACAGCGCCGCCGACGCCAGGAACCCGACGACGATCGACAGCAGCACGGCCGCCACGACCACGATCGCGGAGTTCCGCAGGTACACGAGGAACCCGTCCTGCGTCAGCGCCCGCGTGAAGTTCTCGAGCGTCGGCCGCAGCGGCAGCCAGATCGGCGTGAGGGTCGTCACTTCGTCCGACGGCTTGAACGCCGTGTTCACCATCCAGTAGATCGGGAACACCCAGACCAGGCAGAAGACCACCGCGATCGTGTTCGCCACGACCCGCGGCCTGCGTCGGCGCGCGCGCACCGGCGCGATCGGACCGGGCCTGGAGGCGCGACCCGCCCCCGTCACGTCCGGTTGCGTCTCGGAAGCGGTCGCCCCGGTGACACCGGGGGTGGTCGTCGTCGTCACAGGTCTTCCTCCCCGCTCCGGACGAGCCGGCGGATGTAGTAGCTGGTGAGCGCCCCGAGGATCAGCGTCGAGATGACGGCGATCGCCGCGCCCTGCCCGTACGCGTTCGACACGAAGGACTTCACGAACGTCCAGATGCCGAGGGTGAGCGTGGTGTCCTCGGGGCCGCCCTTGGTGAGCAGCCAGATCTGGTTGAAGACGTTGAAGTCCCAGATCACCGAGAGGATCGTGACGAGCAGCAGCGTCGGCACGAGCGCCGGCAGGGTGATCGAGCGGTACATCGCCCACGCGGACGCCCCGTCGAGCGCCCCGGCCTCGTAGTACTCGGGCGCGATCTGGGACTGCGCGGCGTACAGCGTCAGCGCGACGAACGGCACCGCCTGCCAGATCACGAGCGAGAGCACGATCGTCAGCGCCTGCCCGGGGCTCGACGCCCAGTTGTCCTGCGTGTGGTCGCCGAACACCCCGAGTTGAGTGATGAGCCAGTTGAGCACGCCGTAGAAGGGCTGGAAGAGCCATTGCCAGACCAGGCTCGACGCGACGTTCGGCATCGCCCACGCCAGCACGAGCACGACACTCACGACCGTGCGCATGACGACACCGAGCCGGGTCAGCAGCTGGGACACCGCCATGCCGATGCCGATGGTCCCGATCACCATCGCGCCCGTGACGAGCACGGTGCGCAGCATGACCGGCCAGAAGCTGGCGTCGGTGAGGACGTTCGTGTAGTTCGTGAAGCCGGCGAACCCGGCCTGCCCGGTGAAGATCGCCCGCAGCCCGTAGTCCTGGAAGGAGATGACGACCAGGCGGACGAGCGGGTAGACGACGAGCGCGAGGAGCAGCAGCGCAGCCGGTGCGAGCAGGACCAGCGGCGCTCGTGACGAGGTGAGCGATCGACGTCCTGCGCGGCCGCCCGGCCCGGTGGGACCGCGACGCCCCGTCGACCCACGCCGGGTCCCCGGCTCGGCCTGCGCCGAACCGGGGACCCGCTCCGCAGTGGAGGTCATCGAACTACTGCTGCGCGTTGAGCGCGGTCGTGAGGTGCTCCGAGAAGCCCTCGGCTGCCTGCTTCGGCGTCTTCCGACCGGTGGCGACGTCCGCGAACATCGTCTGGAACGTCGAGTCGCCTTCGATCGTCGCCCAGCCCGGGGTCGCCGGCGTCGGACGGCTGGTGGAAGCGGCCGCGAAGTACGGCTTGTGGAGCTCGTCCACGTCACCGGCGACCGCGTCGAGCAGCTGCGTGGAGTTCGGCTCCCAGCCGTCGACCCCGAACACCTGGTCCTGCTGGAACTTCTTCGAGGTGAGGATCTTCGTGTAGTACAGCGCGAGGTCCTGGTTGGCGGACTTCGACGGGATGCCGAGGTCCGAGCCACCGAGGAACACCGGCTGCGTCTTGCCCGCGGTGCTCGACGGCATCGCGAAGGTGCCGATCTGGTCCTTGAGCTCGGGCTTCGCCGTGGTGATCGAACCGATCTCCCACGCGGACCCGAGGATCGCCGAGGTGTTGCCCTGTGCGAAGACGTCGGACTCGGCCGGCTTGTCGGTGTTGATGTCCTGCGTGGACTTCGCCGAGTACGAGTTCTGGAAGTCCTTCCACGCGGTGAGGCCCTTCACGGCGTCGGCGGAGTCGATCGCGCCCTTCCACTTGCCGTCCTTCTCGGTGGCGATCTGCCCACCGGCGTCCCACACCCACTGCAGCCCGCCGTACCAGTACTGCCCCGGCATGTAGAACGCCGAGAAGTCCGCTTGCGGGTTCTTCGCCTTGACCTTGTCGAGGTCGGCCGTGAGCTCGTCGTAGGACTTCGGGACGTCGGTCACCCCGGCGTCGGCCCACATCTTCTTGTTGTAGATCACCGCACGGTTGCCGGCGAAGAGCGGGGCGCCGTACAGCTTGCCGTCCACGGTCGCCGGGCCCTCGAGCCCGGAGAGCCACGTCTGCCCGTCGGCCAGCTCGTCCTTGTACGGCGAGAGGTCCATCAGGCCACCTGTCGCCGCGTACACCGGTACCTGCGTGTTGCCGAGGTCGACCACGTCCGGCGCGTCCTTCTGTGCGAGGGCCGTGGTGAGCTTCGTGGTGATGCCGTCCCACTGCTGGAGCTGCAGCTTCACCTTGGCGCCGGTGGCCTTGGTGAACTGCTTCTCGGCGACGTCGAGGATCTTCGGGCTGAGGTCGCCGTTCATGATCCAGACGGTGAGGGTCTTGCCCTTGCCATCGGGTGTGCCGATGGACTTCGTGCCGCCGTCGGAAGCTCCGTTGCTTCCGGCGGAGCACCCGGTGAGGGCGAGCGCGCCTGCGAGGGCGAGCGCACCGAGTGCGGCGAAACGCGTGCGTGTCACGTTGACTCCCTTGGTCCGACCTTTATGAAAGGACGTTGCGTAATGGTGAGTAAAGACCCATCACGCGGGGATGTCAACCACGAACCGGCAGGCTGTGGACAATCGCGATCCGCATGTTTCCGGGGGATCACGGATGTGGAACGGATGATCGACGGCGCTTGACGAACTGGTCATGACCAGGCATGATCAGCACCCGCGCTCAGGCGTCGAACGGCACCTCGCCGTGCTTGCTCACACCCGCACGCTGCCGGTGGGCCAGGTGCCCACCGAGGTACCCGCCGACGCCGACGACCGCGAGCCCCGCGAACCCGAGGAGCTTGCCTGCCCCGTGGTTCCCGGACTTCCGTTGCATCCACGACAGCCCGTACAGCGAGATGCCCACCCAGTTCACGGCCTGGTGCACCCAACCGGTGCGGAGTTGCTCACGATCGAGCTCCGACCAGTCGACGTAGCCGGCCACCGAGGCGCTGCCCGACGACACCAGCCCCACACCGACGAGGGTCTTCGCCGCCCGCGCGTTCCCCTTCCCGCCGATCAGGTCGAGCACCGCCGCCGAGATCCACGCACCCAGCGGTACCTGCACCATGAGCGGGTGCAGCGGGTGCCCGAACGGCACGCCGTGGAGCAGCTGGCGCAGTGCCTTCGGCTTCGCGAGGGCGTTCACCACGGAACGATCGATGTCGACAGCCTTGTCGAGCACGCTCGCGTGCTCGACGGCGTCGGTGAGGCGACGGAACGCTCGGATCCCAGGCATGCCCTGGACGGTAGGCCTGGAGGCGCGGTACCGGTCCCAGGAACCGGCACCGCACCTCCAGGCCGTCACGTCCAGTGCGCCGCCTACTCCTCGACGATCTCCGCGAGTTCGAACGGCTCCACCGTCAGCTCATCGCCGCCTGCGGCGACGTCGACGCGGACGGTGTCCCCGTCACGCACGTCACCGGCGAGGATCGCCCGCGCCAACCGGTCGTCGATCTGCCGCTGCATGAGCCGACGGAGCGGACGCGCTCCGTACACCGGGTCGTACCCGCGCTCGGCGAGCCAGGCCCGGGCGTCCGGGGTGACGGCCAGCTCCAGTCGGCGGTCGGTCAGCCGGCGTGCGAGCCGGTCGACGTAGAGCGACACGATCTGGCCGAGGTCCTCTTGCGTGAGCGCCTGGAACACCACGATGTCGTCGAGTCGGTTGATGAACTCGGGGCGGAAGGCCTGCTGGACGAGCTCGCGGACAGCCTCCTCGCGCTGCACGTCGGTGATCGACTGGTCGGTCATGAACTGCGACCCGAGGTTCGACGTCAGGATGAGGATCGTGTTCCGGAAGTCCACCGTCCGGCCCTGGCCGTCGGTCAGGCGGCCGTCGTCGAGGACCTGCAGGAGCACGTCGAAGACCTCGGGGTGGGCTTTCTCGATCTCGTCGAGCAGCACCACGGAGTACGGGCGACGCCGGACGGTCTCGGTGAGCTGCCCGCCGGCCTCGTAGCCGACGTACCCGGGCGGGGCGCCGATGAGCCGCGCGACCGAGTGCTTCTCGCCGTACTCGCTCATGTCGATCCGGACGAGTGCCTTCTCGTCGTCGAACAGGAACTCGGCGAGCGCCTTGGCCAGCTCGGTCTTGCCGACGCCGGTGGGGCCCAGGAACAGGAACGAGCCCGTCGGACGGTCCGGGTCGGAGATGCCCGCGCGGGTGCGACGGACCGCTTCCGACACGGTCGAGACGGCGGAGCGCTGCCCGATGATCCGGCGGCCGAGTTCGTTCTCGAGGTGCAGGAGCTTCTCGGTCTCGCCCTGCAGCAGGCGCCCGAGGGGAATGCCCGTCCACTGCGCGATCACGGCGGCGATGTCCTCGTCGGTGACGCTGTCGTTCACCATCCGGTCGGCCTGCTCAGCTTGTTCGGCGGCGGCGAGCTCGGCCTCGATCCGGGGCTTCTCGCTGTACTCGATGCGCGACACGAGTTCGTAGTCGGCCTCGCGCTGTGCCCGCTGCGAGCGCATGTTGAGGTCGTCGAGCTGCTGCTTCAGTTCACCGATGCGGTTGAGGCTGGCGCGTTCGGCCTGCCACCGCTGCTCGAGTTCGCCGAGCAGGGTCTCGCGGCTCGCGAGCTCGGCCCGCAGCGTCTCCAGCCGAGCCTTCGACGCGTCGTCCTTCTCCTGCTTCAGCGCGAACTCCTCGACGCGCAACCGGTCCACGGTGCGCTTGAGCTCGTCGATCTCGACCGGGCTCGAGTCGATCTCCATCCGGAGCCGGCTCGCGGCTTCGTCGATGAGGTCGATCGCCTTGTCGGGCAGCTGCCGCCCGGAGATGTACCGGTTCGACAGGCTCGACGCGGCCACGAGCGCGGAGTCGTTGATCGTGACCTTGTGGTGCGCCTCGTAGCGCTCCTTGAGGCCGCGGAGGATCGCCACGGTGTCCTCGACGCTGGGCTCCCCCACGAAGACCTGCTGGAAGCGCCGCTCAAGGGCGGCGTCCTTCTCGATGTACTCGCGGTACTCGTCGAGCGTCGTCGCGCCGATGAGCCGGAGTTCACCGCGCGCGAGCATCGGCTTGAGCATGTTCGACGCGGCCACGGACCCTTCGCCCCCACCGGCGCCCATGAGGGTGTGCAGCTCGTCGATGAACGTGATGACCTGCCCGTCAGAGTCGTTGATCTCCTTGAGCACGGCCTTGAGCCGCTCCTCGAACTCGCCGCGGTACTTCGCGCCGGCGATGAGGGCGGACATGTCGAGCGACACGAGCCGCTTGTCCTTGAGGGAGTCGGCGACGTCACCCGCGACGATCCGCTGGGCGAGTCCTTCGACGACGGCCGTCTTGCCGACGCCGGGTTCCCCGATGAGCACGGGGTTGTTCTTGGTGCGACGCGTCAGCACCTGGGAGACGCGCCGGATCTCGGCGTCCCGCCCGATCACCGGGTCGAGCTTGCCGTTGCGGGCGATCGCCGTGAGGTCGACGCCGTACTGCTCGAGGGCGGTCTTCTGTCGCTCTTGCGAGTCAGGAGCGCCCTGGAGGTTCGCCATGCGTTCCGTCCTTTCGTTGCGGTGGTCCTGTAGTTGAGTCTACTCCACTCAACTTGCGTTCGCAGCGGGAGATTCCCGCCGCGGGTTCCGGATGCCGACGGCACTCACGAGTGCGCCGGCGAGGAGCAGCAGCGCCATCACGACCATCGCGCGGTGCAGTCCCTCGACGCTCACGGCACCGCCGAGGACGATCCCGGCGAGCGCGACCATGACGAGCCCGGCGATCCGCGCGATCGCGTTGTTGACGGCCGAGCCCGCACCCGCCTCCGACTGCGGGACCGACCCGAGGACCGCACTCGTCAGCGGCGTCACCATCAACGCGATCCCCGCTCCGACGAGCACCAGACCGGGGAGCACCGACCACCAGTACCCGATCGGCTCGTCACCGGCGAAGAGCAGCAGGAGCGCCCCGACCGCGGCGATCGCGGGACCGGCGGCCATGAACCACCGCGGACCCCAGCGGCCGGCCAACGACCCGACCGTGGTGGAGAGGAGCAGGAGCATCACGGTCGGGGGCAGCGTCGCGAGGCCGGCGAGCCAGGCCGGGAACCGCCAGACCTCTTGCAGGAACAGCGTCACGACGAAGAACACCATCCCGAGGGCCCCGTAGATCGACAGCGTCGCGAGGTTGCCGACGGTGAAGTTCCGCGCACGGAAGAGCTCGAGCGGGACCAGGGGTGCACCGTGCCTGCGGGTGACGCGGAGCTCCCACGGCACGAACGCCACGAGCGCTGCCCCGCCGAGCACCAGCGCGGCGAGGACGACCGGCGCGCCCCACCCGAGACGCTCCTGCTCGATCAACCCGAGGACGACACCACCGACGCCCACGACCGCCAGCACGGCGCCGACCACGTCCACGTGCGCCCGCGGCCCCACCCGGACGTCCGCCGAGATCCGCGACACGAGCGGGATCGTCACCGCGATCGGCACGGCCGTCAGCACGAAGATCCACCGCCAGCCGATGCCGTCCACGACGAGGCCGCCGACGACCGGCCCGAGGATCGTCGCCGCGCTCGACCACGCCGTCCACGTGCCGATCGCCTTCGCCTGCGCCGCACCGCGGAACGCCGCCACGATGAGCGCGAGGGCACTCGGGGTCACGAGCGCACCACCGACGCCCTGCAGCGCCCGGGCGACGATGAGGACCTCGCCCGTGGGGGCGATCGCGCACACGATCGAGGCGATCCCGAAGACCACGAGGCCCCACGTGATGATGCGGACGCGGCCGAACAGGTCGGACAGACTGCCGGCCACGAGGATGAGCGAACCGAGCGTCACGAGGTACGCGTCCACCGTCCACTGCTGCACGACCAGTCCCCCGCCGAGTTCGTCGCGGATGGCGGGGAGCGCCACGTTCACGACGCTCGAGTCGAGTCCCACGACGAAGGACGACAGGATCGCGACGACGAGCACGACACGGCGGTCGTCGCGGAGCGGGGCCGTGGCCGCCGGGGCTGGGGTCGTCATGTGCCCATCCTCCGCCACCGCGCGCGGTCCCGCCTGCCCCCGGGAGGACCTGTGGACAACTCGCCGGACACGACGAAGCCCCCGCGACCGATGGGGTCGCGGGGGCTGCCGACAGGACGGGGCTGGGGTCCTAGTTCCTGGAGTCCGAGTTCGGCTGGACCGACGGGCCGGGGTTGACGACCGGCTGCGGAGCCGGCTCGGCCGCGGTGTTCGTCACGGTCGTGGTCTGCACGCCGGGGTCGGTGCCCTTGGCCTTCTTCTCGTCGTCGCCCATCTCCTTCTTGAAGATGTTGATCGACTGCCCGAGGCCCTTGGCGAGTGCCGGGAGCTTGGTCGCACCGAACAGCAGGATGACGATCCCGAGGATGATCAGCAGGTGTACGCCACCGAGGTTTCCGAGCATCATGACTCCTTGAATCTGGATCTGGTCGCCGTCTCCGAGTCACCGTCGACGCGTGCGGCGGAAGTCCGTCGTGCACCCATCGTAACTCGCACCGGTCGGGAAACCCAGGCCGGGCACCCGAACGGACACCGTTCGCACAGGCAGCACCCCCGGACTGCCGTTGCAGCCCGGGGGTGCGCGTGCCGGTCGCGGGTCAGGCGCGACCGGGTCAGTAGGCGCCTCGGGAGCGCAGCACGGACGGGATGGTCCGGGCGAGGATGACGACGTCGTGGACGAAGGACCAGTTCTCGACGTAGTGCAGGTCGAGTCGGACACCGTCGGCCCAGTCGAGGTCCGAGCGGCCGCTCACCTGCCAGAGCCCGGTGATGCCCGGGGTCACGAGCAGCCGACGGTCGGCGAAGTCCTCGTACAGGGCGACCTCGCGCGGGAGGGCGGGTCGGGGGCCCACCAGGCTCATCGAACCGGTCAGGACGTTCCACAGCTGCGGCAGCTCGTCGAGGGACGTCCGACGCAGGAACGCACCGGCCCGGGTGATGCGCGGGTCGTGCTTCATCTTGAAGAGCGGCCCCGCGCCCTCGTTCTCCTGCTCGAGCGCGGCCATCCGGGCTTCGGCGTCGACGCACATCGTACGGAACTTGAGGATCGGGAACTCCCGCCCGTCGCGCCCCACGCGGGTCTGGCGGAAGAACACGGGGCCACGGTCGTCCGCGCGGATGACCAGGGCGATGACGGCGAACACCGGCGCGAGGAGCAGCAGACCGATGCCGGCGCCGACGACGTCGAGCGTCCGCTTGCCGATCCGCCGCCGGTAGTCGGGCGTCTCGACGTGCATGAGCGGCAGGCCGTCGACGGGTCGTTCGTGCACCCGGCCGGCGGCGATGTCCGCCAGCGGCGAGGAGACCACGAGTTCGACGCCGTGCGCTTCCAGTTGCCATCCGAGCCGCCGGAGTCGCTCGTGCCCGCCCCGGATCGCGCCGGCGACCACCACGGCGGCCACCGGTTCGCTCTGGGCCCGGTCGAGGACGGCGTCGACCCCGTCGATCACCGGGACGCTCGTGTCCCCGAGCGGTACCCGGGACCCGGCCCGGACGCAGTCGGAGATGATCGCCCGGACGCGGTACCCCGCGGCGGGGGTGGCCGCGATGCGCCGTCCGACGTAGGTCACGTCGTCGAGGTCGCCGACGAGCAGGACGTCCTGCAGCCCCTCGCCCCGGCAGCGACGTCGAGCGAGCACGGTCCGGACGGCCTTCCGACCGATCGCGAGGAGGAGCAGCCCGAGCGGGAACGCGATGGCGACGTAGCCACGGGCGAGGTCGACCTGGACGGCGTACGCGACCCCGGCCACCGTCGCGACGGTGACGAGGCTCGCGGTGATGAGTCGCCGGAACTCGTCGCCGCCGACGCCGACGATGCGCGGGTCTCGGCTGCGGGACACCGTGAGCAGGACCATCCAGGCCACGATCATCACGGGGGCGACCACGAACTCGGTCCACCCGGCAGCGCTCGAACCCGCGGGGAGCTCACCGGGGAACCGGACCACGTGGGCGACGGCGAACGCGACGAGCAACAACCCCAGGTCGAGCCCCGCCAGGCCGAAGCCCGTCGCACGGCTGCGGCGGGTCCGGCTGCGGGTCGGACGCCCGACGACCTCGACGGAACGGGACACCGCGCTCAGCGGTCGCATCGCGAGTGACATCGGGAGCCCTCCAGTCGGCCACCGGCCGGGGGGACCGACCGGGTGCCGCCGTCATGCGAGAGGACGGAACGGCACTCCGATCAGAATATCACGCTGGAGTTCTGCATATCAATGGTCGAGCACGTCCGCTAGCGTCCACGCCACGGGAGCCGCAGTGAGCGCCGGGATGTCTGCCTCGGTCACGCCGCGCAGTCGGTAGGCGACACGCTCCCCCGGCAGCAGGGTCATGAACCCGCGGTCGACCGTGCCCCCGGGTGCGACCCGGTCGGGCTGGAAGAGGAGGTCCCGCACGAGGCCCTCCGCCTCGACGACGAGGTCGAGGCCGTCGCCGTCGGGAGCCGCGGTGAAGGCGGTCCGGTACCGTGCCGGCTCCCAGCGCATGTCCTTGTCGGGTCCCGGGGTCCACACCGCCCGACGCCAGTCCATGTCCGCGACGACGAGCTCGTTCGTCGGGTCGTCCACCACACCGACCGACTCCGGCAGTGCCACCACGGCGACACCGGCGGCGGACAGGCGGACGGGCAGCGACGCCTCGGCGAGGACCGTCCCCGCGAGGGTGACCCGCCGCACGCGGACGACGCTGTCGTGCCCCGTGCGGGTCGAGCGGACGGCGACCTCGATGGGCGCGTTGCCGAACGCCCCGGGCGACACCCCGAGCGAGAGCGTGTCCGCCAGATCGCCCAGATCGGCCGTCTCACCGACGGAGGCCGACGTGGTCGGGCGATCCGCGCCTCCTGGCTGCCCCGACGGCTCGCCCGCAGAACCGGACGCGCCCGCCGGACCGGACGCAGCAGCCGGAGCGGACCCGCCCGCCGGAGCGGACCCGACCGCCGGACCGGACCCGCCCGACGGACCGGACGCGACCGCAGCCGCGACCGAGGACACCGGACGGATCGTCAGCAGCACGTCGTCGTAGAGCCGACGCAGCTCGTGCGCCAGCGGCTTCAGCCGCCCGGCCGAGTCGATCGCCGACCACGACGAGACCGGCCAGAGGTCGTTCAGCTGCCACACGACGACCCCGGTGTTCCGGGGCCAGTGCGTCCGCCAGTGCTCGACGCCCGTCGCGATGGCGCGCGCCTGCTGCAGCTGCGTCAGGTAGTGCCACCGGTCGAACTCGGCCGGCGCCACGGAGCCGAACCGCGGCGCGAGGCCTCGCGCGAGCTTCCCCATGCCGTCCGCGGCCTTCTGGTGGTGGACGACACCGGGCGAGTCCACCGCGAGCGGCGAGTCCCGCACCGCGTCGCGCAGCGTCCGCCAGGCGGGCGGCGCCTGCCAGCCGAACTCCGAGACGAACCGCGGCACCGAGTCGCGGTAGGCGGTGTCCGGGAGCCGGTTCCAGACGTCCCACGAGTGGTGCGTCTCGTGGTCGACGTCGTTCGCGGGGAGCGACTCGGAGCCCGACCACGGCGAGGCGACCGTGTAGAAGCGCGAGGGGTCGACCGCGTCGACGATCGTCGGCAGGAGGTCGAGGTAGTAGTCCAGGCCCCAGCCGCGGCCCTCGAGCGAGGCCTCCCAGCCGTCGACCTCGTGCAGCCAGATGTTCTCGTTGTTGCCGTTCCAGAGCACGAGCGAGGGGTGCCGTGCGAGCCGGGCGACGTTGTCCCGGGCCTCGGCGATGACCTCGCTGCGGATCGGCTCGCCCTCGGGGTAGGCCGAGCAGGCGAACGGGAAGTCCTGCCAGACGAGCAGTCCGAGCTCGTCGCAGACCTCGTAGAAGTCGTTCGACTCGTAGACCCCGCCGCCCCAGACCCGCACGAGGTTGACGTTGAGGTCCGCTGCCGCGCGCAGACGGTCCTCGACCCGGTCGCGCGACACCCGCGAGACGATGACGTCGTCCGGGATCCAGTTCACGCCGCGGACGTCGATGAGCGTGCCGTTGACGTGCACGTTGAAGGGCTTGCCGATGCTGTCGGACGTCGTCTCGATGCGCGTCGAGCGGAAACCGGTGCGGAACGTCGAGCGGTCGAGGACCTCGCCGTCGACCGTCTGCAGCTCGACCACGACGTCGTACAGGTCCTGAGCGCCGTAGCCACGCGGCCACCACCGCTGGACCTCCGGCACCCGCACGGTGACCACGGTCTCGTCGTCGCGCGGGGTCAGCTGTGCGCGCGAGCGCTGGCGGGTGGTGCCACCCTCGGCCGTCGCTCCGCTGACCGTCACGACGAGCACGAGGTCGTCGTCCTCGCCGTCCTGGTCGAGGTCGTTCAGCCCGGAGCGCTCGACGGTGATGTGCGCGTCGAGCACGCCCTCACCCGCCTCGACGTCGACCAGGGGCCGGACGTCGCGCAGCCTGGCTGTGGACCAGCGCTCGATCGCGACCGGTCGCCACGGACCGCTCGTGACCGCCGTCAGCCCCCAGTCCCACCCGAAGTTCGACGCCATCTTTCGGAGGTACGGGAACGGTTCGTCGTACGGACCGGGCATGCTGCCGGCCTTCGCCGCGACGCGTCCGGCCTCACGGTAGGGCGACTCGAACAGGAGCTCGAGCGTCTTCTCCCCGCGGCCGACGCCGCCGGTGCTGTCCCGGGCGTCGAACCGGTAGCGGCGGTGCATGTTCCGCGTCGTCCCCACCACGACGCCGTCGAGGCTGAGCTCGGCGACGGTGTCGAGCCCGTCGCACACGAGGTCCACGCGCTCGAAGCCCCGCGGGTCGACGTCGACGGTGCGCTGGTACGACCAGTCGGCCCGGCCGACCCACTTGGCGCCGTCCTCGTTCCGGTCGAACGTGGGGTCCGCCAGCAGCCCCTCGCGCTCGAGGTCGGTGTGGACCTGCCCCGGCACGGTGGCGCCGATGGTCCGGCCCACGACGTCGGCCGGCGCGCCTGCTGGCGGCGCCTCACCCGCCATGGTCACGGTCCAGCCGTCGCGGAGTTCCTCGCGTTCGAGGGTCATGCGGGTCCTTCTCTTCGGCGGACGGGTTGGTGTCCGCTGCGGTCGGGACGCCGGCCGGGGGCCCGCCTCGTGGCCGGGTTCTCGGCCGGGAGGCGCGGCACCGGTTGCCCGGGCGTCGTCGCGTCGCGCGCGCGGAACGCTGGTGCGGTCGCGCGTCGGGGTGCTCGGCGATGCTAGTACGGCGACCTTGCAGGACTGCGAGTGGCAGGCTGGAAGACGTGATCAGTGTTGCACTCGCCACCGCCCTGCGTGACGCCGGCCTGCGGTGGCACCCGACGACCGGTGACCGGTTCGTGATCGACAAGCCGGGCGTCGACGACGACGTCTACACGGTGTCCGAGATGACCGTGGAGCGGCACGACTACCCCTCGGGGACGGTGCTCGGCTTCAACGGGACGACCGAGTGGGCGCTCGACTCGGTCGACGCCGCGGAGTCCCTCTGGCTCCCGCGCGAGGACCAGCTGCGTGGGCTGCTCGGCCCGGCGTTCGTGTCCATGTCGGCGGGGTTCACGGTGGTCGCGACGGTCGACGGCGCTGATCGTTCCTTCACGTCCGACGACGCTGCGGAGGCGTACGGGCTGGCCCTGCAGGCGTACATCACGGCGGCGCTGGCGTAGCGGGGTACGCCGGGCGGCGACGGCTCGCCCGGGCTGAACGTTGCCGGAATGCCTGCTGGGTGGCCTTTGGTTGACTCGGACCATGACCGTTCCGAACATCACCCTGAACGACGGCAAGACCATCCCGCAGCTCGGCTTCGGCGTCTTCCAGATCGACCCCTCCGAGACGAAGGAAGCGACGCTCGCGGCGCTCGAGGTCGGCTACCGCCACATCGACACCGCCGAGATGTACGGCAACGAGAAGGAGGTCGGCGAGGCCATCGCTTCGTCGGGCATCCCGCGCGAGGAGATCTTCGTCACGTCGAAGCTCAACAACGGCTTCCACGACCCCGAGGCAGCGCTGGAGAACGGCAAGAAGTCGGCCGACCTGCTCGGCGGCTACACCGACCTCTTCCTCATCCACTGGCCGCTGCCCACCGTGTCGGACTTCGTGCCGACGTGGAAGGCGATGGAGGAGCTCTACCGCGGCGGCACCGCCCGCTCGATCGGCGTGAGCAACTTCCAGGCCCACCACCTCAACCGCCTCGCCGCCGAGACCACGATCACCCCGGCCGTGAACCAGATCGAGGTGCACCCGTACCTCACGCAGGACGAGCTCCGCGCCTACGACCGCGAGCACGGCATCGCGACCGAGGCCTGGTCGCCCATCGCGCAGGGCCTCGTGCTCGACGACGAGACGATCACCCGCATCGCCGGCAACGTCGGCAAGTCCGCGGCGCAGGTCGTCCTCCGCTGGCACATCCAGCGCGGCGACATCGTCTTCCCGAAGTCGGTCACCCGTGCCCGCGTCGACGAGAACTTCGCGATCTTCGACTTCGAGCTCTCCGACGAGGACATGACGGCGATCTCGTCGCTCGACAAGGGGCACCGGACGGGTCCGGACCCGGACACGTTCGACTACGTCCCGGCCTGATTCGGTCACCGCGTGAGGAAGGCCCCCGTCACCTGTTGGTGGCGGGGGCCTTCCTCGTCTTCAGTTGTGCTTGCTGGTGATCAGCGAAGGGTGAGTCGAACCGTCTCCGACTCGGCCGCGATGGCGCCCTGCTTGTGGTACACGACGAAGTCGTGCGTACCCGCGCCGATCGCAGTGGTCTGCAGCGTCCAGGTGCCGTTCTCGACCGTGGCGGTGCCACGGGACTTCCCGTTCACGAACACGGAAACCGTGGTGCCCTCCTTGCCGACGCCGGTGAACGTCACCGGCCCCGCGGCGACGGTGTCACCGTTCGCCGGGGACTCGATCGCGAAGTCGGCCGCCGGCGCCTGCACGATCAGGTTCAGGCGCACCTGCTGCGCCTGGGACCCACCGACCGGCTTGTGGAACACGGTGACCTCCTGCTCGCCGTAGTTCAGCGTGCCCGTCAGCGACCACTTGCCCTTGCTGTCGACCAGGCCCTCGGCGAGGGTCGCGTTGCCCTTCTTGATGACGACCTTGCCGCCACCGGCACCCTGGCCGGTGAACGTGACCGACTTGTCCGCGGTCTCGACCACCGAGTCGTTCGCCGGCGAGGTCACCTCGAACGGCAGCACGACCGAGCCGTCCGTGACCGTGACGGTCAGCGGGCTCGACACTGCCGACGAACCGGGCATCTTCTTGTAGTACGCGGTCAGGTTGTGCTTGTTGAAGCTCAGCTCACCGGTGAAGGCCCACTTGCCGTCAGCGCCGACCTCGGCCGTCCCGACGGTATTCGTGCCCTTCTTAATCGTCACGACACCGCCCGTAGTGCCCGTGCCCTCGAACGAGACCTGGTTGTCCGGTGCGGTCACGGTCGAGTTGTGCTTCGGGGCAGTGATCTCGAACGGAGCGTTCTGCTCGTTGTTGGTCACCGTGATGTGCAGCGGCACCTTGTTGGTCACCGCACCCGTTGGGATCTTCTTGTAGTAGACCTCGAGGTCGTACTCGGTGTACGCCATGAGCGACGTGAAGGACCACTTGCCGTCCGCGTCCACGATCGCAGAACCGATGGGCTTGTTGCCGTTCAGGACGGACACCTTGCCGCCCGGGTTCCCCAGACCGGTAAAGGTCACCGACTTGTCGGCGGTGCGGATCACGTCGTTGTTCTGCGGGCTCGTCAGCTCGAACCCGGTCGCAACGACGCGGATGTCCTTCGACACCGCGTCCACACGCTCACCGCCCACGTACTGCACGAACTCGACCGTGTTCGCGCCAGCCTTCAGGCCCGACACGCGCCCGCTCCACGAACCATCCGCGGCAGCGGTCGCGACGACCGTGCTCCCGACACGGATCTGCGCACCAGCAGTCGCCGTGCCCGACACCAGCGCCGTCCGCGCATCGTTGTCGACCGAGTCAACGTTCACCGAGAGGGCGTCGTTCGCCGACTCGCCCGGGTTGACCACGACCGTCGAAGTCGTCGTGTTCGCACCCTTCGACTTCTGCGTGGCCCCGATCGTGTTTTCACCCTTGCGGATGTTCACGGCCTTGGTCCACGTGCCGTTGTCCTTCACCGTCACGGGCGCGACGTCCGTACCGTTCACCACGACGGTGACCTCGGAACCAGCCTCACCCTTGCCCTCGACCGTGATCGGCGAGTCTGACACCTCGGACTGGTCCGCGGGCGAAGTGATCGAGACCTGCGAATACTGCAGTGCGGCGGATCCGACAGCTGAAACATTTCCGGCGACGTTCTGCGTAGCGGTGAAAGTCAGTCGCTCGCCGCTGTTGGGTGCCGCGACTTTGTACGTGAAGAGCCCCTTTGTATCGGCGTTACCGGAGGCGACAACTGCACCCTTATGCAAAACTTCGATTTTCGCATTCGCGCGGCCTCGCACCTCAATGCGAGCCAACTCCTCGCGATCGTCCAGAAAGACCCCAGTAACGGTGGGTGCAGACGGCACATCGAGCGCCGAAATGTAGATGCTACTCCCTGCAGTCGCGTGATAACCCGGGCCAGCTGCGCTTCCATTAGGGGCCAACCCGAGCGTACGACCACCCGAAATCAGGTATCCACCCGAAGTGCGCCACTCGTTCTTGACATCACACGTGCCCCAAACCCAGTGTCCGTGAGACCAAGTCGACAGGCACGAGTTGCCTGCTCGAACAGTTCCAACCTCACCTTCCGCAGGTACCGTCGCAAGGACTCCCGCATTCGGCGAGAGAGATGCCGTTGCATTAATCCACTGCGTGTTGTTGGACCACCAGGTGAAGTTTGTGCCGGTGATTGAGCCGTTTGGCCCCTGCAGCCGCACGGTCTTTGTTCGGGGCGTGACCTGACTCGTACCCTCTTGGGAATGTAGCTGGACGCCTTCTCCAGTAGATGCCGACGCCGCCGTTGCACCGAGGGGAGCGAAAGCGAGGCCGGAGGCGAGGGTCGCGACGGCGAGGGCACTGGCACCCAGGCCCTTCGCGATGCGCTTCTTCTTGCTTGACATGGTGTGGTCCCTTTCGAGGGATCGGGCCGCGCGCTCTCGTTCGGGACGATCGGGTCGCCCGCGGCTCGCGGTCATCGTGGTCGCGGGACACCCCGCTGCCATACCAAAATATCAAACACTGACGTGAAATACAACACTGTGCGATGAGATCACCTTGAGCCATTCGGACGCAACTTTCAGCTCCCAGAGTTGACGCGCCTCCAGTCCTGAGTAGAGTTGAGTCCATCGGACGCAAGTCCAACGACTTCAGCAGTACCCGCACCAACAGAAGGAGCACCCACACATGGGACGTGCAGTAGGCATCGACCTCGGAACCACCAACTCGGTCGTCAGCGTGCTCGAGGGCGGTGAGCCCACGGTCATCGCCAACGCCGAGGGCATGCGCACCACGCCGTCGATCGTCGCCTTCACCAAGGACGGCGAGGTGCTGGTCGGCGAGACCGCCAAGCGCCAGGCCGTCACGAACGTCGACCGCACCATCGCATCGGTCAAGCGCCACATCGGCACCGACTGGACGACGGACATCGACGGCAAGAAGTACACGCCGCAGGAGATCTCGGCCCGCATCCTGGGCAAGCTCAAGCGCGACGCCGAGCAGTACCTCGGTGAAGACGTGACCGACGCGGTCATCACCGTGCCGGCGTACTTCAACGACGCCGAGCGCCAGGCCACCAAGGACGCCGGTGAGATCGCCGGCCTGAACGTCCTCCGCATCATCAACGAGCCGACCGCCGCAGCACTGGCGTACGGCCTCGACAAGGGCAAGGAAGACGAGCTCATCCTGGTCTTCGACCTCGGTGGTGGCACGTTCGACGTCTCGCTGCTCGAGGTGGGCAAGGACGACGACTTCTCCACGATCCAGGTCCGTGCGACCTCCGGTGACAACCGCCTCGGTGGTGACGACTGGGACCAGCGCATCGTCGACTACCTCGTGAAGAAGTTCAAGGACGAGCACGGCGTCGACCTCTCGACGGACAAGATCGCCAAGCAGCGCCTCAAGGAAGCCGCCGAGCAGGCGAAGAAGGAACTGTCGTCGCAGATGTCGGCGAGCATCCAGCTCCCGTACCTGACGCTGACGGCCGACGGTCCGCTCAACCTCGACGAGACCATCTCGCGCGCCCAGTTCGAGCAGATGACCTCCGACCTGCTCGACCGCACGAAGAAGCCGTTCAACGACGTCATCAAGGAAGCCGGTGTCTCCGTCAACGACATCGCGCACGTGGTGCTCGTCGGTGGCTCGACCCGCATGCCCGCCGTGGCCGAGGTCGTCAAGTCGCTGACCGGCGGCAAGTCCCCGAACCAGGGCGTCAACCCGGACGAGGTCGTGGCCGTCGGCGCCGCGCTGCAGGCCGGTGTCCTGAAGGGCGAGCGCAAGGACGTCCTCCTCATCGACGTCACGCCGCTGTCGCTCGGCATCGAGACCAAGGGCGGCCTGATGACGAAGCTCATCGACCGCAACACCGCGATCCCGACCAAGCGCAGCGAGACCTTCACGACCGCTGACGACAACCAGCCGTCGGTCGCGATCCAGGTCTTCCAGGGCGAGCGCGAGTTCACCCGCGACAACAAGCCACTCGGCACCTTCGAGCTCACCGGCATCGCGCCGGCTCCCCGTGGCGTCCCGCAGGTCGAGGTCACCTTCGACATCGACGCCAACGGCATCGTGCACGTGTCCGCGAAGGACAAGGGCACCGGCAAGGAGCAGTCGATGGTCATCTCCGGGGGCTCGTCGCTGCCGAAGGAGGACATCGAGCGCATGGTCCGCGAAGCCGAGGAGCACGCGGCCGAGGACAAGGCCCGCCGCGAGGCCAACGAGCGTCGCAACCAGGCCGAGCAGCTCGTCTACTCGATCGAGAAGCTCATCAAGGAGAACGACGAGAAGCTCCCCGCGGACGTCAAGTCCGAGGTGCAGGCCGACGTCGACGCCCTCAAGTCCGCGCTCGCCGGCGAGGACGACGAGGCCGTGAAGACCGCCTTCGACAAGCTCAACGAGTCGCAGGGCAAGCTCGGCCAGGCCATCTACGCCCAGCAGGACGCAGGCGCCCCGGCCGGTGAGCAGCCCACCGCCGACCAGGCAGCGCAGGACGACGAGGACATCGTCGACGCCGAGGTCGTGGACGACGAGGACGACAAGGACAAGAAGTAACGATGACGGATCCCAAGGACAACGTGCCGAACGAGGACGAGCCCCAGGTCGAGGGCGATGCCACGAACGCGGCCGAGCCCGAGGACCTCATCGAGGCGGAGGGGCCCGACGTCGAAGTACCGACCGACGGCCCCGCCGCCGGGGGCCCGGCGGCGGACGCCGCGAACGACCTCTCCCCGGAGGACGAGGCACTCCTCGCCGACGCCGCCCGTGGCATCGCGGAGGACAAGCTCAGCACGGAGGACCGCGACCTGGTCGCCGAGATGCGTGCGGACATGCTCCGTGCGCAGGCCGAGCTGGTGAACTTCCGGAAGCGCGTCGAGCGCGACCGCGAGGCCAACCGCGAGGTCGCCATCGCCGAGGTCGTCCGGGCACTCCTGCCGGCGCTCGACGACCTCACCCGCGCCGAGGCGCACGGTGACCTCGCCGAGGGCCCCATGCAGGTCATCGGGCAGAAGATCCGCGGCGGCTTCGAGAAGTTCAAGCTCGTGCAGATCGGCGAGAAGGGTGAGTCCTTCGACCCGAACATCCACGAGGCGATCGTGCAGCTGCCGACACCGGGCGCCACCGGCCAGACCGTGGCGGACGTCGTCGAGCCGGGCTACAAGCTCGGTGAGCGCGTCCTCCGTGCGGCCAAGGTCGCGGTGGCGGTCCCGGCCTGAGCGCGGGGAGGAGGTAGGGATTCATGGCCAGTCAGGACTGGTTCGACAAGGACTTCTACAAGGTCCTCGGCATCGACAAGACGGCGAGTGACGCTGAGCTGAAGAAGACCTACCGGAAGCTCGCGCGGCAGTACCACCCGGACTCCAACCCGGGCGACGCCGCCGCCGAGAACCGCTTCAAGGAGATCAGCGAGGCGTACTCGGTGCTCTCCGACAAGGAGCAGCGCCAGGAGTACGACCAGGTCCGCGCCATGGGCTCCGGCGCCCGCTTCACCGCGGGTGGCCCGGGCCAGGGCGGCGGCTTCGAGGACGTCTTCGGCGGCATGTTCGGCCAGGGCGGGGGCGGACAGCGTGTCCGCTTCGGCCAGGGCGGAGCAGGTGGCGCCGGCGGCTTCGAGGACATCCTCGGCGGGATGTTCGGCGGTGGCGGCGGCTTCGGCCAGACCACCGGCGGCTACCGCGGCTTCGGTGGGCCGACGAAGGGCCGCGACGTCACCGCGACGACGACCCTCGACTTCACCACCGCGATCGCCGGCGACACCGTCAAGCTCTCGCAGGGCAACGGCCGTCCGGTGAACGTCCGCATCCCCGCGGGGGTCGCGGACGGGCAGAAGATCCGGCTGCGTGGGCGCGGCGAACCCTCGCCCGACGGCGGAGAGGCCGGTGACCTCGTGGTCACCGTCACCGTCCGCAAGCACCCGGTGTTCGAGCGCGACGGGCAGAACCTGCGGCTGGACGTCCCCGTGACGTTCGTCGAGGCGGCGCTCGGCGCGACGATCGAGGTCCCGACGCTCGGCGGCTCCACCGTCAAGCTGAAGGTCGCACCCGGCACGCCGTCGGGTCGCGTCCTCCGTGTCAAGGGCCGCGGCGTCGCCACCAAGAACGGGACGGGCGACCTGCTCGCGACCGTCCAGGTCGCGGTGCCGTCGCACCTGACGGACAAGCAGCGGGAAGCGGTCGAGGCCCTCGCCGAGGCCCTGCCCGACGAGGACCCCCGAGCGGACCTCCTCGCCAAGGCGCGCAGCTAGCGCTCCGCGACC
Organism: Curtobacterium sp. NPDC086286; assembly: GCF_044746255.1. Taxonomy (NCBI): domain Bacteria; kingdom Bacillati; phylum Actinomycetota; class Actinomycetes; order Micrococcales; family Microbacteriaceae; genus Curtobacterium; species Curtobacterium sp. NPDC086286. The sequence goes on along the minus strand of NZ_JBIVBW010000002.1, from coordinate 88,509 downwards.
ACAGCAGTAGACCGGGTCTGGAGGCACGGCGCGGCTCCGTCAGGAATGCGCGCCGTGCCTCCAGTCTGGTTTCCGGACCATGCGAACGACGGAAAGGAACACGCCATGACCGACATGGACGAGAACTCGCCCGTCTTCGCGATCGCGATGGCGGCGGAGCTCGCCGAGATGCACCCACAGACGCTGCGGCAGTACGACCGGCTCGGCCTGGTCGTGCCCGGCCGCACGCGCGGCGGGTCGCGCCGGTACTCGATGCACGACGTCGCGCAGCTGCGCGAGATCGCACGCCTCGGGTCCGAGGGCGTCTCGCTCGAGGGGATCCGCCGCGTCCTCGAACTCGAGAACGAGAACCGCGCGCTCCGTGCGCGCGTCAGCGAGCTGGAGACGGCCCTCGCCGACCAGCTCATCAGCCGGCCGGGCGCCCGCGTGTTCGCGGCGACCACCACCGGCGGAGCAGTGCCGCTCCGTGCCGGCATGCGGCCGCAGCGGAACACGCAGATCGTGCTCTACCGCGGGCCGCGCTGACCCGTCCCCACCGGGACCATCGGTACGCTGGCGCCGTGCCACCGGACTTCGCCGACTTCTTCCGCCGCCGCGACGACGACGCGCCGGACCTCATCGCGATCGACGGTACGGACCGCTTCATCCTCGACGAGGCGCCGCACGTGCACGGCGACGCGCTCCGGCAGCCCGGCGAGGTCGCCGTCGTCGACGACCGGTACGGCGTGCTGACCCTCGGGGCGATCACGGTGCACGGTGCGTCGGACGTCCGGGTCGTGCAGGACTCCCTCGTCGGGGTGCGTGCGCTCGAGGCCAATGCCGGCACCTTCGGACGCCGGGGCTTCCACCACCCCTCGTCGCTCGAGCAGGCGTTCCGGGACGTCCGGCTCGTGCTGCTCCGGCTGTCGAAGTCGAACGACCGGCTCGACGAGCTCGCCCGCGCCGTCGCCCGGTTCGCCGCGCCCGACGTCGTGCTGCTGTGCGGCGGGGTGTCGAAGCACATGAACCTCTCGCAGAACGACGTCCTGCGCCGGTACTTCGGCGACGTGACGGCGTCCCGCGGCCGTGGGAAGTCGCGGCTGCTGATCGCGCAGGACCCGCTCCGCGCCCAGGCGACCCGGGCGGACGCGACGAACCCGTGGCCGCGGTCGGTGCACGTCGACGACCTCGGGATGACGCTCGTCGCGCACGGCGGGGTGTTCGCCGGGACCTCGCTCGACCAGGGCACCCGGGTGCTGCTCGACGCGATGGACGATGCGGTACCCGGCGCTCGGACCGCCGTCGACCTCGGCTGCGGGAACGGGGTGATCGCCACCGCTCTCGCGCGGCGTCGACCGGGCATCCGGGTGATCGCCACGGACGTGTCGCAGATCGCCGTGGCGTCGACGATCGCCACGGCCGAGGCGAACGGCGTGGCGGACCGGGTGCTCGTCGTCCGGAGTGACGCCGGCGACGAACTCGACGAGGGCTCCGCGCAGCTCGTGCTCTGCAACCCGCCGTTCCACGCGGACACGACCGTGACCACGGACGCGGCCGAGGCGATGTTCCGGAACGCGGCCACGATCCTCCAGTCCGGCGGGGAACTGTGGTGCGTCTGGAACTCGCACCTGCGGTACCGGCCGGTGCTGGAGCGGTTCGTGGGGGCGACGCGGCAGGTGGTGCGGACGCCGAAGTTCACGGTGACGGCGTCGCGGCGGGCGTGACCGCGAGCAGAATGCAACATGTTTAGCAGGCGGTTCCCGGCGTCCGTAGCGTCTCGACGTCCGCCGGGGTTCCTCCCTCACAGCGACGTCGATCCGCCAGCACTCCACACCTGACCACTGCGACGTAGCCACGACCCCGCGCGGGCTGTACACACAGTCCGAACCGTTGGAGTCGCCCCTTGGCACACCTCGCCAGCCCCACCCGCGCACGCCCCCAGCTCGACTTCCTCGACGGATTCCGCGGAGCCCTCGTCCTGCTCGTCGTCACCGGTCACGCGATCGGCTACAGCGGTCTCCGTGGAGAGATCGCCGGAGCCGATCCGGCCCTCGGTCAGTTCCTCGTCGCGGTCGAGCTGCGCGTCCCGATGTTCTTCGTGCTGTCCGGGTACGTCCTGATGATCGCCGTTGCGCGCGATCCCGAACTCAGACTGCGCGGCGGGATGGCCGGGCACGTCCGCCGCCGCGCCCGACGACTCCTCTTGCCCTACTTCGCAGCGCTCGCCCTCTCCCTCGGCCTGATCGCCACCGTTCCACTCCTGCAGATTCCGGCAGGTACCGCCTGGGACCCTCGGATCCCCGTGACGTGGGAGAGCGTCGTCACGCATGCGCTCCTGGTGCACAACTTCCTCCCCGAGGGGTTCTTCCGCATCAACGCACCGCTGTGGACGATGGCCGTGGAATGGCAGCTCGGCTTGCTCATGCCACTGCTCCTCGTGTTCTGGCGTCGGAGGTCTCCCCTGGTGGTCATCCTGCTCCTGCTCCTGCTCGCGGGCGCCTCCAGCGCCACGGGCGTGATGGACTGGTCCGCGCCGATCCTGCTGCCGCTCTTCGCCCTCGGCATGTACGCGGCGCACGTCACCCACCGCGACGACGTTGCCGATCCGGTGACCACGGCGATCCTCGGCCGTCGCTGGCTGGGGATGACGTGTTGCACGGTGCTGATCGTCGGCGCCGTGCTGGTCGGGATGCTCGAGGCGTCGATGCTGCGCGGCCTGCCGACGATCGCGTTGCGGTGGGCACTCGCCGGATCGGCCGCCGCGATCTTCCTCGCGCTCGTCACCCACCGGCAGTCGGTTTCGGCGCACTCACCGACCACGGCACTCGCCCACGACGTCCTTGCCTGGGCGCCGCTGCGGCACGTCGGGTTGATCTCCTACAGCGCGTACCTCATCCACAGCCCGATCCTCGCGATCGCGAACCTCGTGATGATCGGGACCGGTCTCCCGACTGCGTTGATCGTGGTGCTGCAGCTCCTCGTCACGACGCCCGTCGTGTTCGTCGTCGGCCTGCTGTTCGCCGTGTGCTTCGAACGGCCCGTGATGAGCGCACGGCAACGGGCAGCGCTCGACCGACTCCTGCCAGGTCGTCCCTACCGATCTGTCGACAGTATTTGATATACTGAAGGTGATGTCACGATCAACCCGAAGGGAACCACCATGAAGCGCCTCCTCCTCACCACGATGATCGCCGCCGCAGCGGTTTCGCTCGCAGGATGCACCTCCGGCGCGCCGGAGCCCCACGAGAAGGTCGCCGAGTCGACGCCGAAGGCAACGATCACATCGACCCCAGTCCCTGGGTACACACCGCCCACCGGAACCTGCGACGACGGCACCGCGACCATCATCGCCGACGTCGAGGAGATCGCACTGCCGGACGGCTGCGCGAACGTACGGATCGTCAGCAGCGCGTCGACGATCACGCTCGGACCGGTCGAGCACCTGCAGATCGAGGGCAACGACAACAGCGTCACCGTGGCGTCTGTGGACGAGATCGCAGTGTTCGGCGATCGGAACGACATCGGACACGGCGGCGAACCGACGGTGGACGACGAGGGCGCCGAGAACACGATTGCTGCGAAGTAGTCCCCAGTGACGACGAAGGGCCCCGCTCGACGAGCGGGGCCCTTCGCGTCTGCGCGCTACCCGACGGTCGTGCGGAGTGCTTCGAGGTACCCGAAGCCGTCCTGGGCGTTCGGGATCAGCCCCGGCCCGCCCTCTGCCCACTCGGAGACGTTGTACACGGTGATCATGCGTGGCAGCCCCTGCTGGTCGATCGCGCTGACTGTCTTCCGGAGGAGTCGGCGGAACGACTCCGGCGAAGCACCGGCGACGGCGTACGACGACGGATGGGGCTTGACGGTCTCGAGGGACGTGAAGACACCGGGGACGGTGTTCTGCCGGCCGAACGCAGTCGTCGTGTCCAACGAGTCGACGTAGGCGTCGTACCCGTCGTTCGTCGTCGCGCCGGCGTACTTGCCGTCGTACGACGAGAAGTACACGTTGACGTGGTCGTCTCGGAGCGAGTCGGCGTTCGCGGCGATCACACCGCCGTTGCGGGCGAGCACGGTCACACCGTCGTACCCGATCGATCGAAAACGATCGGCGAGATCTCGGAGGAACGCCGTCGACTTCGCACTTCCCTGGTAGTTGTCGAAGTTGCCGCGGAGCGCCTCGAGGTCCCAGACGTTGACCACGGCGTAGCGTCCGCCGTCCACTGCTTCGGTGTGAGCCCACGGATGGGCTGCCACGAACGCGACGAGCTCCTGCGCCCGCCGGCTGATCTCGGCGGCACCACCCTTGTTCGCGAGCGGGAGGACGTAGCCGAGAGCCTTCGCGTTCGGGGTCTCCTCGAAGTAGGCGTGCGACCAGGTGCCGTCCTTCGACCAGGACGAGGAGAAGCCGGCGGCGTTCGGGAAGCTGACCGCGTCGACGCCGCCCGATGCCAACCAGTAGGCGATCCAGCCCAGGACATCGGGGTCGTCACCACGGTAGTTGCCGATCAGCGGAGCCCGCGACGGGTCCCAGCCCGGCGCGGCCACGCCGTCGCCGGTGTTGTCGGGCTTGTTCCACCGCCAGTCGTACCAGCCGTTCCAGTCCGACGACGCCAACGAGGTCTCGTTGCCGAACCCCTGGTACCAGTGCGCGACGACGTCGATGCCGGAGTCGATCGTGGCTGCGGGCGGACTGTCGAGTCGCCCGAAGTCGAACGGCACGTCGCTGACCGCGCAGGCGGCGTTCTGGGGCGTCCCGAAGTCCGTGCGGTAGGGAACATCCGCCGCCGGAGTCGTCGGCCACGAACACCCCGGATGCTCGCTCGCCTGGGTGGGGCCGCCCGCGACGATGCGGTGGAGCACGAGAATCGAGGCGAGGACGACAGGGAGGGAACGAAGGGCGAGCCGGACCGGCTTGGTGAACTGCATGGCGAGAGGGTAGCTCCGGCCGGTATGTCGTCACGAGGAATATGTATGCATGCGATATCAGGCTCGCCGACGCGCCGCCCCCTGGACACTGACGGGCCCCGTGGCGACAGCCGGCGCGTCGCCGTAGTAGCCGCCGTAGACACCGTAGGAGAAGTCGCCACCACGGCGGGCCGGCAGCATGGTCAGGACCACGCCGAGGATGCGCGCCTCGATCTTCTCGAGACGGTCGAGGGCTGCGCGGAGATGTGCCTTGCGCCCTGACCGGGCGGACGCCGCGACGATGACACCGCTGCAGACCTTCGACAGGACCGCGGCATCGGTGACCGGCAGCAGTGGGGGCGCGTCGACGACGATGAGGTCGTACGTGCGGCCGAACTCCTCCATGAGGACTTGCATGCTCTGGGATCCGAGTAGCTCGCTCGGGTTCGGCGGGATCCGACCCGCGGGCAGGATGTGCAGGCCACCGTCGCCCCATTGCTGGACGACGTCACTCGGCTCAGCACGCCCGACCAGGACATCGGAGAGACCGGCGGCGCCCTCGAGGTCGAACACCTGGGCGACCCGCGGCCGGCGGAGGTCCGCGTCGATGAGCAGCACGCGGGCATCCGAGTCGGCCATCGCGATCGCGAGGTTGGTCGACGTGGTGGTCTTGCCCTCCGACTGCATGGCGGACGTCACCATGACCGTCTGCATCTCTGCGTGACCGGCGAGGTAGGCGATGTTGGTGCGCAGGTCGCGGATCGCCTCACCCAGCGCGCCGCGGGGTGCGTGCCGCATGAACAACGACTGGGTCTCGTGGTCGGGGTTGAAGCCGATCGCGCCGAGGACGGGCAGGTCGGCCACCGCCGCCACGTCCGAAGCGGTCCGGATCCTCGTGTCGAGCATCGAGCGGATGAAGAGCGCGGCGATGGCGAGTGCGAGGCCGAGGAGCGTCCCGAGCGCGAGGTTGAAGGACGGCCGCGGATCGATCGGGCCGGTCGGCTGCGTCGCCGGCTGGAGGGTGGTCACCTTGACCGGGCTGCTGCCGTCGGCGAGCGGCTGCTCGAGATCCTCGACGACGGCGCCGATGCTCGTACCGATCGTGTTCGCGATCCGGGTCACCTGCGCCGCATCGTGCCCCTGCACGGACACGTCGAGCAGCTGCGAACCCTTCGGCGTCGAGACCGACACGTCGGACGCCAGCGCCTTCGGCGTCCGATCGAGACCGAGTTCGCGCACGACCGGCTCGAGGACCGGAGCGCTCGTGACGACCGGGACGTAGCCGAGCACCTTCGCCTGGGCGGCACTCGAGCCCTGGTTGAGCTCGGACGCGCTCTGCGACTGGCCGGTCTGCACTGCGACGTAGAGGCGCGTGGTCGCCTGGTACGACGGCGTGCTTACCACAGTGAGGGCGACCCCACCCGCGGCACCGAGCAGGGCACCGAGGAGCAGGAGCCACCAGCCGGAGCGGAGCAGACGCATCGCGTTCGAGAAGTCCATGGGTACTCGTCTCGTTGAAGGAGGTGGTTGGCTCAATGATATATCACATGTGATTGTCATTCAAGGGTGCGACGCTTCGCGGTGCCGAGGATCATTCCGAGCGCCACGAAGTACGGCGCGGCCGAGTTCGGACTGAGGGCGACCTCGTTGAAGGTCGCGTTGGCGAGGAACCCGAGGATGAGCGCGAGCGCGCCGAGTCGCAGGCGCGCATCGGCGAGGTGGCGGGCATGCGCGATCACCGACCAGAAGAACACGGCGTAGAGGAGGATCCCGGGGATGCCGAGCTGTGCGATGATCACGCCGACGCCGGACTCCTGGACCTCGGATTCACTCCCGCCGTCGAAGAGCCCGGCGAGCACACCGACGTTCCCGACGCCGCGTCCGAGCGGATGCCCGGGCAGCTCGACGAAGGCCGCGGTGAACCCACCGACGTGTGCCGCCGTCGAGCCACTCGAGTTGTCCAGGGTGAAGAGGTAGAACCCGGCGCCGGCCCCCACGACGACGATGATCGACAGCACGCGCACGACCGGGTGCGCGTAGACCTGCGCCCAGAGCGCGACGAGGATCAACACCGACAGGAAGAAGCCCTTGCTCACCGTCATCACGGCACCGACGGCGGTCAACAGCATGACGAGCCGGCTCCGGACGAGCATGGCGGCGGTGAACGCGGCGAAGAGGAAGGTCCCGAAGTTCACGGGGTCGGCGAACGACGACACCATCCGACGGACGATCTCGCCGTCGAACTCCTCGGACGAGTAGAAGTTGGCGGGGAGCGGACGGACGTCGGCGATGCCGAGACCCTTCGCTTCCCACAGGTGGCGCAGACCTGCTCGCTCCCAGAACTGCGGCGCACTCAGCTCGAAGAAGCCGAACAGTACGGTGCACGCCCCCAGCACCGCCAGTGCCCCGAGGTAGCGGTTCACCCGCGTCTGGGTCGACGCCAACAATCCGATGAGCAGGAAGAGCATCGGCGTCACCAGGTTGCGGAACGAGGCGACGGCAGCGACGGGTTCCGCGCGGAAGAGCACGAGCCCGAGCGCGGTGAAGACGAGGAGCCCGGCGATCACCAGGACAGATCGGCGGACGAGCACCGTCCGGCTGTCGGCGACCGGGTCGGGGACCGCGGCCGTGGACGCGCGAGGGCGACACACGGCGAGGATCGCCACGAGCAGCACGGCATCGACGAAGTTGAGGATGATGATGACCTGGAGGGCGCTCGGCGCCACGTCGTCGGCGACGAGCAGGAGGTACAGGTTCTGGGTGGCAGAGATGACGGTGGGCACGAGCACGAAGCCCGACATGTCCGCTCCGCTCCGCACAGCGTGGATCGCCGGGACCACGAGCAGCGCGAGGAGGAAGGTGCCCACTGCTGCGAGCTGGAGCGCACCGTCGAGTGCGCTCGACGCGAGCACCCCGGCGACGAAGACCGCGAGCAACAGGATCGGGAAGAGCAGGCCGGGACGCGGGGCTCCGACCGACGACGCGATGCGCGCAGGCGACGACACGAGGGCACTCACGCGGCACCTCCGGGGAGACGTCGCACCACTGCGGCCCTGACGACGACGAGATCCGAGCGTCGCAGGCCGACGAGGCGCCGCGGGTCGTAGCCGAGTACGCGGTGCAGTGCGATCGCGTTCACGAGTGCGATCGCGACGCCGCCGCAGAGCGTCGAGACCGCCGCGGCCATGACCCCGATCGCCGGGGTCAGCACGAGCAGGACGGCGATGTTCACGAGGCAGCCGAGCACGAATGCCAGACTGCGCACACCGGGCCGTCCGCGCGCGATGAGCGCCGAACCTCCGATCGTGGACGCGCTTCCGATGCACGTCGCGACCAGCAGGACGAGCACGAGCGGGACGGCACCGACGAAGTCGTCGCCGAACGCGACGGGGACGAGCAGCGGGGCGGCGAACGCGAGGACGACGGACACGACGAGCACCGCGCTCGAGGCGATGCGCGCAGTCCGTGCCAGGCGCTCGTCGGACCGATCAGCGGCGTCGGCACTGAACGAGACGTCGCGCGCCGCGTCGCTGATCACTCGTGGGAGTTCGGCGACGGTGACCGCGACGACGTAGAGCCCGAGCGCCTCGACGCCGACCAACGGTGTCAGGAGGGCCTGGTCGAGCCGGAGCAGGAGCGCGCCCGAGACGCTCCCGATCCACACCCGCGCGCCGTACCCGAGCATCGATCCCATCGTCGGGCCGGTGCCCGGAGCAGCGGCTGCGCTCGGACGAATGGCCGTGCGCCGGAGGAGACCGAGGTAGGCGAAGCCGCCCAGGACGGGCGACAGCGCGAGCACCGCCACCGCCAGCTCGATCGAGAGCGAGCCCGCCATGGCCGCCCCGCCGATGCCGCAGAGCCGGACGGCGGCCGTGATGAACCGCTCCACGGCGACGAGTCGCCAGCGACCGGAGCCCCCTGCGGCCGCCTGCAGGACCAGGACGACGAGACTCGGCAGGACGGCGCACGCGGCGATCGAGACCAGACGTGCGAGCGGCGCGTCGCCGCCGGCGAACCAGTCGCTCAGCATGACGAGGGCGACCGTCACCAGCACGGCGACGACCGCGACGAGCAGCGCCCCCCGGAGGACCAGCCGCCCGAGTGGACCAGTCCGTCGGGCCGCGTGGAAGGTGACGGACGCCGGGACACCGATCGTCCCGATCGTCGTGGCCAGCAGCAGCGGCGCCGTGACGGATGCGACAGCCCCCCGACCGTCGAGTGACAGCCCGTGCGCGAGGATCGGTGCCGTCGCGAGCGCCGCGAGCGGAGCGAAGGCGCTCCCCGCGATCGTGATGAGCGTGTCCGAGCCGTGGCGGCGGGACGGTGTCGGGTCAGTGGTCACGCAACTAATATAACAAATGCTAGGTATTGAGCGCCAGACTTCCCCCGCACCCGCTAAGGTCGTCATCGTGCGATGGAGTCGAGTGGGCTGGCCCGCCGTCGGGTACGTCTCCCTCGAGGACGTCGACGGCTACCCCGAACACCTCGCACGCCTGGTGACCGACGCCCCGCCGTCCGTGGCCGCCCTCGCGTCCGTCACGTGGAGCGAGTCCCGCATCCAGAACTGGCGCATCGAGGAGGCCGGCCGCCACGGTGACGCCGGCGTCGACGCGACACCGACCCACACCGTCCACGCCGTGTTCGTCGTCCGCAACGACGAGGTGCTCGACACCCCGGACGGCCTCTGGCGCCGGTGGAACCACGCGCGGGTGTCCCTCCGCTTCGACCGTGCCGTGCTCGATCCGTCCGACACGGAGGCGCTCGACCTGCTGGCCGGTGACGTCCACGTCTCCCGCGGTGAGATCGCACACGTGGACGCCGACGTCTGGGAACTGCGCCTGCTCGTCTCCCCCACCGGCGAGCTCGCGATCCACTTCCGCGACGTCGTGATCGAGGTGCGGCCGGTCGACGAAGAGGACTGGGCAGCGCTCGAGTCACGCCCTGCCCACGGCTGGCACGGCCCGGTCCCGGACGGCTGGGTGGAGTGGGCGACCCCGGCGGTGCGGGCTGCGGCGCACGGAGACGTCGGCGGCCTCTCGCTGGCGCTCGACGGCATCGGTCAGGACCCCGCTGGCATCGACGAGGTCGACCCGCGGTGGGGCTTCGCGCCGCTGCACGCGTCCGTCTGGTTCGACAACCGCGGCACGACCGAGGCACTGCTCGAACGCGGTGCTGACGTCCGGGTCGAGGACGCCGAGGGGCGGACCGCGATGGACATCGCCCACGAGCGCGGCGCACGCCGGGCGGAGGAGATCCTCCTGGCCTGGTTCGACCGGCCGGCTCACGAGCCGACCGAAGCAGACTGACGACGGACGGGAGGCGGGGGGGCCGCGGGGCCCCCCCCCCCCCCCCCCCCCCCCGGGCCCGCCGCCCCCCCCCCCCCCCCCTGGCCCCCGGCCCCCCCCGGCCCCCACCGGGGGGGGCCCGCCCGGCCCGCGCCCCGCCCCC
>NZ_JBIVBW010000002.1:42087-78170 GCF_044746255.1 Curtobacterium sp. NPDC086286 | reverse complement strand
GCGGGGGGCGCCCGCGGGGGGCGGCCGTCCGGCGGGCCGGGCTGCCCCGGCCGGGCACCCGCCCCCCCCCACCCCCCCGCCCCCCGGCGGGGGGGGGGGGGCCCGGCGGCCCCCGCGCCTCCCGTCCGCCCTCCGGCTGCGTCTCAGACCGTGAGCGCGTTGGCGGCGGCGACCCGCCCGTACCACCGCGCCGAGTCCTTCGGCGTCCGGGCGAACGTCACCGGGTCCCACGACACGAGCCCGAACGTCGGGCGGAAGCCCGACGCCCACTCGTAGTTGTCGAGCAGCGACCAGTGCTGGTAGCCGAGGACCTCGATGCCGTCCTCGATGCAGGCGTGGATCCCCTCGAGGGCACCCTGCGTGTAGGCCACCCGGCGGGAGTCGTCGGCGGTGGCGATCCCGTTCTCGGTGATCATCAGCGGCACGTGCCCGGAGAGCTCCCACGCGCTGCGGAGCCCGTCGGCCGAGGCCTCGGGGTAGAACTCCCACCCGGTCAGGGTCGTCTCGACGTCGTCGGCCACCGGGAGCGGGCCCGACGGTCCGATGAAGGTGCGGGTGTAGGCCTGCACGCCCAGGAAGTCGTCGCCGGCGGCGTTCTCGAGGTACCAGTCGTCGCGCGGGTACCCGTACTCGCGGAGCATCTCGTCGGCGCCGGGCTCCCCGTTCGACCGGAACGCCTGCGTCGCGATGGTCCAGCCGGACTGCAGGCCGGACACCTGCGACAGGACCTCGCGGGACCGCTTGTGCGAGGCGAGCAGGGCGTCGGCGACCCCGAGGTCCGGGTTCGGCAGGCCGTAGGCGACCAGGTTCGCCGCGTCCTCACCGCCGGCGAGCATCGCCGCGATGTTCGGCTCGTTGATCGTGCAGACGTAGCGGACGCCGTCCTGCACGACGGGGAGCGCGGCCTCGGTGTACCGGGCGAAGAGGTCGGCGGCGTCGGGGGCGCGCCAGAAGCCGTCGCGTTCGAACCAGCGCGGCACGGTGAAGTGCATGAGCGTGACGATCGGTTCGATGCCGAACTCGTGGCAGGTCTCGACCATGCGGCGGTAGTGGTCGATCTCGGCCCGGCTGACGAACCCGCGCTCGGGCTCAATGCGCGCCCACTCGATGCTGAACCGGTAGGAGTTCAGCCCGAGGTCGGCCGCGATGCGGATGTCCTCGCGGTACCGGTGGTAGCTGTCGGCGGCGTCACCCGAGGGCTCGACGATGGTGGTGTCGGGCTCGTGCTCGTGCACCCACCAGTTGCTGTTGACGTTGTTGCCCTCGATCTGGTGCGCGGCGGTGGCGGCACCCCAGAGGAAGCCCTTCGGGAACTGCAGCGTGGTGATGATCGTGCCTTTCAGTGCTGTGACAGGAAGCGGTCGAAGGTGTGGAGCGTCGCCGACGGGTTCTCGACCTGCGGGCCGTGGTAGCTCTCCGGGATGACCTCGTAGGCGGCGCCGGTGTCCTCCGCCATCTGCCGCTGCCAGGGGATCGGCCAGGCGCCGTCCCACTCGCCGTGGGTCACGAGCACCGGGAGCCCGGTGGCGCGGAGTGCGGCGGAGGAGTCGGTGTGGTCCTCGAGGATGTGCCCGCCGGCGACGACGCTCGCGGGGTCGTGCGCGTCGAAGCGGTCACGGACGAACCGGGGGTCGTCGGGGAGTTCCTCGTCGGGCCGGTACGCCCAGAGCGGGTTGGTGGAGTCGAACAGCTGGCGGAGGTTGCCGCCGGTGTCGTGCAGGATCGTCAGCTCGGCGACCTTGCGGTAGGGCCAGCCGTACGGTCCGGAGCAGAACTGCACCACGTCGCGGAAGGCGCTCGGGTCGGCGATGGCCGCCTCGCGGACGATCACGCCGCCGAGCGAGTGGCCGATGAGGTGCACGGGAGCGCCGTCGTCGAGCAGCCGTGCGACCCGGACGACGTCGGCGGCCTCTTCCGCCAGCGTGTAGCCGGCCGGCCCCGATGCCCGCGCCGAGTCGGCCTGGCCACGGCGGCTGATCGCCACCGCGGTCCAGCCGGCGTCACGGAGGAGCGGCATGAACGTGCGCCAGTCCTCCTTCGAGCCGGTGTACCCGGGCACGACGAGGACGGTGCCCTTCGACGGCCCGGGAGGCACGACGCGGTAGGCGGTGAGTCGGCCGACGGGGAGGTCGATGCCGACGACGTCGACCCCCTCGGGGGTGGGCAGGTGGCCGAACGGCGGGACGGACGGGAAGTCGCGGAGCGTGCTCATGCCAGCAGCGCCCGTCGTGGGTTCGGCACCGCGTCGAGCAGCGCCACCGTGTAGTCGTCCTGCGGGTGCTGCAGCACCTCGGCCGTGCGGCCCCGTTCGACCACGGCGCCGTCGTGCAGCACCATGATGTCGTCCGTGATGAGGCGCGCGCTGAGCAGGTCGTGCGTGATGTACAGGAGCGAGACGCCCCACTGCTCGCGGAGGTCTTCGAGCAGGGCGAGCACCCCGGCACGGAGCGTCACGTCGAGCATCGAGACCGGCTCGTCCGCGATGATCACCTGCGGGTCGGACGCGAGCGCCCGGGCGATGACCACGCGCTGGCGCTGGCCACCCGAGAGCTGGTGCGGGAGCTTCTGCGCGAACTGCTCCACCGGGGTCAGGCCCACGGTCTCGAGCAGCTCGAGCACGCGCTTCCGGGCATCGCGCCCGCGCAGGTTCGTGTAGTTCGCGACGGGGCGGGACAGCGTGTACTCGACCGTGTGCAGCGGGTTGAGCGCGGCGTACGGGTCCTGGAACACCATCTGCACCTCGGAGCGGAGGTCCTTCAGCCCCCGTCTCCCGAGCTTCGCCACGTCCGTGTCGCCGAACCGGACCGTGCCGGTCGTCGGCTTCTCGACGCCGGTCAGCATCTTCGCGATCGTCGACTTGCCCGAACCGGACTGGCCGACGAGGGCGAGCGACTGCCCGGGTTCGAGGGTGAACGACACGTCGCGCACCGCCTGCACCGGCTGCTCGCCGCGGCGGGGTGCCGGGTAGGTCTTGACGAGGTGCTCGACCACGATCGGGTTGCGGGCGGCGCTGCGCTCGCGGGAACCGACCGTGCTGAACGACGTCGTGGTCTCCTGGCGGGTCGCCGACGGGTCGCGCTGCGACCGGTCCGGGAAGCCCGGCAGGCTCACGACCTCGGCACGCGGGTCGGCGTAGTGCGACAGCAGCATCTGCGTGTACTCGTCCTGCGGGTCGCGGAGGATCTCCTTCGAGCCGCCGTCCTCGACGATGCGGCCCTCGTGCATGACGAGCACGCGCTCGGTCGCCTCGAGGACGATGCCGAGGTCGTGGCTGATCAGGATGGCCGTGAAGCCCTCGGACTGCTGCAGCTCGATGATCGTGTCCATCACGGCGTGCTGCACGAGGACGTCGAGCGCGGTGGTCGGCTCGTCGAACACCATGAGCTGCGGCTCGAGCGAGAGCGCCAGGGCGATCGACACGCGCTGCCGCATGCCGCCGGACAGCTCTCCCGGGTACCGGGCGAGCATGGCGGTGGGGAGCTTCACCTTCTCGATGAGCTCCTTCATCCGGGCGTCCCAGCGATCACGCGACACGTGGCCGTGGGCCTTGAAGATGTCGATGAAGTGGTTGCGGATCGTCCGCACCGGGTTGAGCGCGTTCATGCCGGACTGCAGCACCATCGCGAACCCGCCCTGGCGCTGCTGCCGGAGGGCTTCCTCGTCGAGGTCGCGGATGTCGTGGCCGCCGAAGAAGATGTTGCCGCCGTTGGTCCGGGCCGGCGGCTTCTGCAGCCGGGTCAGCGCGTAGCCGAGGGTCGACTTGCCGGAACCCGACTCCCCGACCAGGCCGACGAACTCGCCCTTCCGCAGCTGGAAGGACACGTGGTCGACCGCCTGGACGGCCTCCTGGCCGGCCGATTCGTACACGACCGACAGGTCGCGGACGTCGAGCAGCACGTCCTGCGTGGCGCTCGTGGTGTCGGACGGGAGGCGCGTGGCGGCGCCGTCCCGCGCCTCCAGGCCGTCGATCGGTTCGGAACGCGAGCCGCTCATGCGGTGGCCTCCTTGCGCTTGCGACGCGCGCCTTCGCGCAGTCGCGGGTTGGACACGGCGTCGACGCCGAAGTTGATCAGGGTCAGGCTCATCGCGAGGAGTGCGATGCAGAGACCCGGGGCGAACAGCAGGATCCACTGACCGGTCAGCAGGGCGTTCGAGTTCTGCGCCCAGTAGAGGATCGTGCCCCAGCTCACGATGGACGAGTCGCCGAGTCCGAGGAACTCGAGGCCCGCCTCGGCGAGGATCGCGCTCGTGGCCGCGCCGAAGAACGAGCCGACGATGAGGCTCGTCATGTTCGGCAGGATCTCGCGGAACACGATGCGCGTCGCGCCGTCGCCGGAGAACTGGGCCGCGGTCACGAAGTCACGACCGCGGAGGGACTGCGTCTGGCTGCGCAGGACGCGCGCGCCCCAGGCCCAGCCGGTGACCACGATCACCGCGATGATGACCGCGATGCCGCCGTTCTGCAGGTACGCGGCGATGACGATCATGAGCGGCAGGCCGGGGATGACGAGGAAGAGGTTCACGATGAACCCGATGACCTCGGCGATCCAGCCGCGGACGTAGCCCCAGCTCAGGCCGATCGCGACGGCGACGAGCGTGGACAGCAGCCCCGCGACGGCACCGACGAGCACGGAGATCCGGGCGCCGTAGATGATCTGCGACAGGACGTCCTCGCCGGCGGCGGTCGTGCCCATCCAGTGCGCGCCGGTGGCGTCGGCGCTCCGGGCGAACCCGTTCTGGCTCGCGCCGTACGGGGCGAGGAGCGGGGCGAAGATCGCCACGATCACGAAGACGGCGAGGATGATGATGCCGATCCGGGCCTTGGTGTTGCTCCAGACGACGCCGAACTGGCGGGCGGCGGCTCGGAGTTTGCTCGGGGCGGTGGGTTCTTCTGCTTGCGTGCGAACTGCGATCGTGGTCATCGGCGCGTCCTCGGGTCCAGGACGCCGTAGAGGACGTCCACGATGAAGTTGGCGATGAGCACCGACACGGTGATCATCAGGAAGAGGGCCTGCATGAGCGGGTAGTCCTGCCCGATCACGGCGTTGAACAGCAGGTAGCCGATGCCCGGGTAGCCGAACACCTGCTCGACCAGGACCGAACCGCCGACCACACCACCGAGGGCCAGACCGAAGCCGGTCAGGTTCGGCAGGATCGCGTTGCGGGCCGCGTACCGGATCGCCACGGTGCGACCGCGGAGACCGTTCGCCTCGGCGAAGGTCACGTAGTCGTCACCGAGGGTGTTGATCATGGCGTTGCGCATGCCGATGATCCAGCCGCCGAGGCTCGTCACGAGGATCGTGATCGCCGGCAGGACCGCGTGCTGCAGGGCGTCCCCGAGGAACGCACCGTTCAGGCCCGGGGTCGTCGTCGCGGAGTAGGCACCCGTGGTCGGGAACCAGTGCAGGACGTAGCCGAGGAAGAACAGCAGCAGGAGCGCCGTCCAGAAGTACGGGAACGTCGACATGAACGAGCCCGACAGCGTCGGGAGCGAGTCCAGCCAGGTGCCGCGCTTCCAGGCCGCGCCGACACCGATCAGGGTGCCGAGCACGAACGCCAGGATCGTCACGACGCCGACGAGGATCAGCGTGTACGGCAGGGCCTGGGCCACGAGGTCGCCGACGGGCTGCGGGTAGAACGTGTAGCTCGTGCCGAAGTCGAGGGTGATGACCTGGTGCAGGTAGCTGACGTACTGGTCCCAGAGGTTGCCGCTCGGGACGCCGAGCTGGGCCTCGATGGCCTTCTTGGTGGCGTCGGTGACCGGGCCGTTCTGGCTGAGCTTCGCGAGGGCGGCGTCGGTCGGGCTGCCGGGCATGAGTCGCGGGAGCACGAAGTTCAGCGTGACCGCGGCCCAGAGGGTCAGGACGAAGAGGACGAGTTTCTGGAGGATGTACTTCACTTCTGGTCCTCTTCGGCCTTGATGATCGCCCGGCCGGCTGCGCTGTCGCGGAGCCGCAGCTTCGAGAAGATGAGCAGCGGTGCCGAGTCGTAGTTCTGCGGCGCCATGTAGGGATCCTCGGCGCTGGGCCAGCCGACGAACTTGCCGGTGTTGAACAGGCCCCAGAGTCCGCCGTAGTACATGCCGATCACGGGCAGGTCGTCGTACACGATCTCCTGCAGCTGGTTCAGGATCTCCTGCTGCTTCGCGGTGTCCGTCGTCGCCTTGTACTCGTCGAGGAGCTTCTGCGTGTCGGCGTTCTGGTACCGCTCGTAGTTGTTGACCGTCGACTTGCCGACCGGCTGGTAGAAGTCGCTCGAGAGCAGGGAGTTGAACGCCTGGTAGACGTCACCGTTGCCCATGCCGCCCATCGCCATGTCGAACTGGCCGTTGTTGAGGTTCGACTGGTAGCCGGCGGGCTGCGGTGCCTGGATCGACACCTTGATGCCGATGGCCGTGAGGTTGCGCTGCACGGTCTGCGCGGCGCGGAGCCAGTCCGAGTAGCCGTTGGCGGTCATGATCGTGATGGACAGCTGCTTGCCGTCCTTCATGATCTTGCCGTCCTGCTCGGTCCAGCCGGACTTCGCGAACGCCTGCTTCGCGGCGTCGACGTCCTGCGCGATCATGCCCTGGTCGGGGATGTCCGGGTTGAGGTACTTCTCCTGGTTCGGCAGGATCAGGCCGGTCTGGCCCGCCGCCGCCAGGTTGCCCTCGGACGCGGTCTCGGCGATGTCGTCGCGGTCCAGGGCGAGGGAGATGCCCTTCCGGACGTTGACGTCGTTGTACGGCGCCTTCGTCAGGTTCGGGATGAGGCCGATGACGCCGCCGGCCGGGAACCACCACGTGTTCGTCTTCGACGCCGCTCCCCAGGTGCCCTTCACGTCGGAGATGAAGGAGTAGGCCCAGTCGTAGCCGCGTGTGACGGTGTCGAGCTGCGTGTTCGTCGCCGGGAGGATCAGGTGCTTGATGGCGATCTTGTCGGCCTGCCAGTACTTCGGGTTCTTGTCCATCGAGTACTGCTGGTCGGTGTAGTTGCCGAGCACGAACGGACCGGTCCCGACGGGGTTCGGGTCACGCCAGGTCGTCGGGTCCTTCACACCGCCGTAGTGCTTCTCACCGAGGATGTACGTCGCGCCGATGATGTTGAGGCTCGGTACGTCGTCGCCCTTGAGGTGGAAGACGACGTGGCCGTCCGTGCTCTCGATGCTGTCGATGTGCTGCCAGGCGCCCTTGACGTCCATCGCCGGGAACTTCTTGAGCAGGTCGAACGTGAAGACGACGTCCTTCGCGCTGAACGGCGAGCCGTCCGACCACTCGACGCCCTTGCGGATCGTCATGTCGATCGTGCGCGCGTCCGGCTGGTCCCAGCTGCTCGCGAGCCACGGGGTGCCCTTGCCGTCGAGCGGGTTGATCTCGATGAGCGGCTCGTACATCCACTTGCTCGCCGTGCGGGCGTTCGCGATGTACGGGTTGAAGTTGCGGTCGAACAGCGGGTTGCCGTGGTCCGCGTTGATGAGCATCGTGTCCTTGCCGATGCTCGGGTCCGGCTGGGACCGGACCTGGATGCTGCAGCCGGTGGCCGCGAGGGCCACGACCGCGATGCCGGCGATGGCCGCGATGAGGCGGCCTCTCCGTCCCCGGCGGGTGCCCGGGGTGCGCGCTGGGACGCGCTGTGGGGGAAGCGTCATTGCTCGGTCGACCTCCGTGTCGAGTCGGTACGGAGACAATGTATGCGCTTACATCGCGTCGCGCAACCGGGCGGGTTGTTTCGCGGGGCGGCACGTGTGCGGGCGGTCCGGACCGCAGTGTGCGAGGTTCCGACCAGCGTGCGGGGGCGCGAGCGTCCCACGGTGCGCGGAACCTCGCACGCCGCGGCGACGCGGGACCTCGCAGCGGCGAGACGGCGCCGCGGGTCCTCGCACACCGGCGCAGCCGCCACTGCCTACAGCGCCGGCGGGCAGCTCTCGCGCAGGAGCACCTCGACCGGCAGGCGCATCGCCCGCGGCGGCCCCTCGCGGCGCTCCAGCCGGTCCACGATCGCCCGCACCGCCGCGCGACCGAGCTCCCCCATCGGCTGGTGCACGGTGGTCAGGCGCGGCGACGAGAACCGACCCGCGTCGATGCCGTCGAAGCCCGTCACGACGAGGTCCTCCGGCACCCGCACACCACGCGCCCCCGCGGCGTCGAGCACCCCGAGCGCCGACTGGTCGTTCGAGCAGACGATCGCCCGCGGAACGGCGTCCCCGTCGAGCAGCTGTGCCGCGAGCTCCCGGGCCCGCGCACGCCCGAAGTCGCCGTGCACGACACGCACCGACGACGCCTGCACCCCGTGGTCCTCGAGCGCCTGGCGGAACCCCGCGGAGCGTTCGATGTCGTCCGGCGAGTCGATCGGCCCCGCCAGGTACACGAGCGACGACCGGATGCCGAGGCGCCCGATCACGTGCGCGCCGAGCGTCCGCATGCCCGCCGCGTTGTCCACGCTCACCGAGTCGAACCCGTGCGAGCGCCGGTCGTCGGCGAGCACCACGACCGGGATCCGTCGGGCGACGTGTTCGAGCAGGTCGTCCGGCACCGTCTGGGCGAGCACCGCGAGACCGTCGACCCGGCCGGCGACGTCGTTCACGATGACGTCCCGCGAGGACCCCCGCCCCGCGGCCACCATCAGCGCCAGACCACGCTGCCACGCCTCGGTCTCGGCGCCGCGCAGGACCTCGTCGAAGTACAGGTTGGACGAGAACGGCTGCGTCACGTGCCGCCGGTCGTCGACGACCCGCACGCCGCCGTCCGTGACGAGGTCGGGGCGTTCGTCCGGCACGACGTCGAACCCGGGCAGCAGCAGTCCGACCACGCCGGTGCGCTTGCCCGCGAGGGCCCGTGCGTTCCCGGAGGGCACGTACCCGAGCGTCCGGATCGCTGCCTGGACCCGGTCGCGCGTGCCCTCGCGGACGGCGTCCGGCGTGCGGAGCACGCGGGAGACGGTGGCGATGGAGACGCCCGCCGCGGAGGCCACGTCGTAGACCGTGGGAGGTGCGGTGCGCTGCTCGGCCAAGCCCGTCCCTCCTGTCCGACGTCCGCTGGTGTCGTGCCGCGAGCCGCGCGGCCGGACCATCCTAGGCATGGTGCCGGCCGGGACTTTCCCACATGTGACGGAAACCCCTTGCGCGATCCGGACAGCGCGCGCGACACTGTCACGACCTCAGCACGTCCCGTGAGGAAGCGCACCAACGACGGTGCCCACACACACAGGAGAAGACGCGATGTCCCAATCGACACGGTCCGGCAGCAAGAGCGCGATCCGGCTCACCACCGACGAGGCCGAGGTGCGCGACGCGCTGCTCGACCACTCCGACGGCGGCAACGCCTGGATCTTCGACCAGATCGACGCGGCCGAGGACGCGGCGACGAAACCGTAGCGGCCTTCCCGGAGGCGCGGTGCGGGTCCGCCCCGCACCGCGCCCTCCGCAGGTGGGCGCGTCCACGGCACGGCCGTCGCGTCAGCGCTCGGTGCTGCCCACGATCGCCATGCCGGCGCCCCGCAGACGCCGGCGCTCCTGCGCGATCCACGCCAGCAGCCGGTCGTTCGTGCCGGCGACGTGCGCCGCGAGCAGCTCGGCCGCGCGGTCCGCATCCCCGGAGCGCACGGCGTCGATGATGGCGCTGTGCTCCTCCCACGCGGCGTCGCGGGCCTCGGGCGTGCGCACCTCGATCCAGCGCGTGCGCTCCAGTCGGGTGAGTGCGTCGGCGATGGCGTCGGTGATGAACCGGTTGCCGCCGAGCGCGGCGAGGTCGAGGTGGAACGTCGAGCCCATCCGGATGCCGGCCTGCTGGTCGGGCGTCGGCCGGAGGGTGTCGAGGTGGCCGCGGACCTCGGCGAGCTGCTCCTCGGACGCGCGCGCCACCGCGAGCCGGGCGGCGGCGGGTTCGAGGACGCCGCGGAGTTCCGCGAGCGAGGCGATCTCGTCGAGGTCGATCGGGGTGACCGTCCACGAACGACCCTCGTGCAGGATGAGCCCTTCGCGCTCGAGCCGCGACAGGGCTGCGCGCACGGGGGTTCGTGAGGCGTGGAACCGCGCCTCGAGCCCCCGCTCGGAGATGCGCTCCCCCGGGGCGATCTCGAGCGTGAGGATCGCGGCTCGGAGGTTGTCGTAGAGCTGGCTCGTCTGCGACACGGGCGCTGCATCGGTCGTCTCGGTCACGGCGATCCAGCCTAGCGGCGATCGGGACCGGATGGTATACCGTAATGGTATACCAATCCGTTCCACACTGAAACGATCCCGTGACCACCACCTCCCGCGCCTGGACGATGCTCGGCCTCGGCGTCGCCGCCCAGGCCACCGGCACCCTCGTGGTGTCCGCCCCCGCGCTGCTCATCCCGTACCTGCACGCCCACGGCACGACGCTGACCCTCGCCGGACTCCTGGCCGCCGCACCGACGTTCGGCATGGTCCTGACGCTCATCGCCTGGGGTGCGATCACCGACCGCGTCGGCGAGCGCGTCGTCATCGCGGGCGGGCTCGTCCTCACGACCCTCGCGGTCGTCGGGGCCTGGCTGGCAGCGGGCGACCCGGTGCTGCTCGGCCTGGCGTTCCTCGCCGCCGGCATGACGAGCGCCTCGACGAACGCCGCGAGCGGCCGAGTCGTGGTGGGGTGGTTCCCGAAGGAGCGGCGCGGCCTCGCGATGGGCATCCGGCAGATGTCGCAGCCGCTCGGGGTGACGCTCGCGGCCGTCACGGTCCCGCAGCTCGCCGAGGCGGACGGCATCCGCGCGGCCCTCGTCCTGCCCGTCGTCCTGTGCGCCGTGCTCGCCGTGCTGTGCGCGATCGGCATCGCGAACCCGCCCCGCCCCGCGCGTGCGGACGCCCCGGTGGAGCACGTCGCGAACCCGTACCGAGCGAACGGGTTCCTGTGGCGGATCCACGCGGTGTCGGTCCTGCTCGTCGTGCCGCAGTTCACGCTGTCCACGTACGGCCTGGTGTGGCTCGTCGGCCTCGGCTGGTCGACCCCGGCCGCGGGACTGCTCGTCGGGGCGTCGCAGTTCGTCGGCGCCGTCGGGAGGATCCTCGTCGGCGCCTGGAGCGACCGCGCCGCCTCGCGCGTCGGTCCGCTGCGGATCGTCGCGGTGAGCGCCGCCGGGGTGATGGGGCTGCTGGCGGTGGTGGACGCCACGCACCTCGCCGCCGCCGCGGTGTTCCTCGTCGTCGCCACGAGCGTCACCGTCGCGGACAACGGGCTCGCGTACACGTCGGTGGCCGAGGCCGCGGGGCCGTTCTGGTCCGGGCGGGCGCTCGGGGCGCAGAACACCGGGCAGTTCATCGCGGCGAGCGCCGTTGGTCCCGGGGTCGGCGCGCTCGTCGGGGCGCTCGGGTTCGCGGCGTCGTTCTCGATCGTGGGGGTGTTGCCGCTGTTGGCGCTGCCCCTGGTGCCCCGGCGCGATCGTTCCCACGACTGACCGCGGGACGGACGGGAGGCGCGGTGCCAGCCGGCACCGCGCCTCCCGTCCGTCAGGTGCTCACCGCATCAGGCGGGCACGGCCGGCCCCACCGGCCACCGCAGCAACGCCGCCGCCGCGACCCCACCCGGCAACGACGCCGCGTTGACGAGCACGAGCTCCGCGTCCGTCAGCACCGCCGCACGCACGAGCGCGCACACCGCCGGCACCGCTCCGATGACGGGCGTCCCGGCAGCCTGTTCCGGCGCCGTCGCCACCCACGGGGCACCGGCGAGCGCGAGGAGCGTCCGCTCCCCGACCGCCACGGCGTCGAGCGCGACGACCGATCCCTGCGCCTGCTGCAGCGCCCCGACGACTGCTCCGAGCCCGGTCACCGCGAGGTTGTCGCCCCGACCGACGTGGGTGCGGAGCAGGTCCTCGAGATCGTGGCGTCGGGTGGCGACGACCCGGGCGAGCGCGGTCTCGACGTGCTCGACGAACGCCTGCTTCGACGAGGCGTCGGCGCGGGGGTCGCCCGGGAAGACAGAGGTCAGCGCACGGGTCTCCGAGGACAGCGCCTTCACGAGGAGCTCCCGCGCGGTGACGTCCCCGGCGACCACGACCAGTCCGGGGCGGAGGGTCCGGACGGCCTCGTCCACGGCGGCGGCGGTCTCCGACGAGTTCTGCTTCCAGATCTCCTCGGTGTGCTGCTGCCAGTGCGGCTGCTTCCACCCGGTCCCCGCCTTGGCGTAGTGCAGGGTGTCGTTGCGCCCCTGGACCTGCTGCTCACCGCCGGTCGCGTCGAGCGGCGCGTGGCCGAGTCGGTAGGAACGGAAGGCTCCGCCCTCCTTGCCGGCGTGCACCACCAGGAACGGCAGGTCGACGGGCCGGTGGGCGACGAGCGGCACGAGGTCGGGGACGGCACCGACGCCGACCGACTCCGGGCCGTGCAGGTGCCCGGGCAGGACCTCGCTCAGCACGAGCGCACCGTCGTGGACCAGCACGTACCGGGTGACGGGCGAGGGGACGCCGGGTTCCTGCTCGAACTCGCCGGCGACGAGGTCGACCACGTCGTCGGTCGCACCCTGCGCACGCAGGGCCTCCTCGACCACACGCAGCTTCAGTGCCGCCTGCCGTCGGGGGTCCTCCACGTTGCCGGAGACGTCGGCGTACGCCCAGGCCCAGGTCCCACCGCCCTCCAGCCGCTGTCCCAGGATCCCGTGCAGTTCGCTCGTCGCGTTGGTCGACGTCATGGCAGCTCCTCTCGGACGGATGCCGGGGCTGTCACGGACCCCGACGTTTCGTGTTGGCCCACACTCCACCCCGACGGGGCACGGTGTTCCACGTCCGGAGGGAACGTCCAGAGTCTTCGTGAAAGTACAGCTGCGCTCGGTTCTGTGGTTGGGTTGGAGGCATCCCGCTCGACGACGAACCGGAGTCCCGGCAATGACGCCTCCACCGAACCGACGGCCCATCTCCCGACGACAACTGCTGGGCTTCGGCCTCGGCGCGGCCGCGACCGGACTGCTCGCCGGCTGCGCGGTGCCGGGCTCGACCAACGTGAACAAGGCGGCGCTGATCCCCGCCGCTACGAGCGGGCAGAAGGTCGAACTGACCTACTGGGCCTGGCTCAAGGACCTCCAGAAGGTCTGCGACGTCTGGAACAAGACGCACCCGGACATCCAGGTGACCGCGAACTGGATCCCGGGCGGCAACAGCGGCGGGTACCAGAAGATGTACTCCGCACTCGCGGCCGGTGGTGGCCCGGACATCGGGCAGGTCGAGCTCCGGCAGATCCCCGAGTTCATGCTCGCCAACGGTCTGGTCGACCTCGCCCGCTACGGCGCGAAGGACTTCGAGTCGAAGTACGACGACGCCGCCTGGGCGCAGGTCTCGTTCGTGGACGGCATCTACGGCATCCCCCAGGACACCGGCCCCATGGGCTTCTACTACCAGACGGCGCTCCTGGAGCAGGCCGGCGGCGAACCCCCGACGACGTGGGACGAGTGGCGCGACCTCGCCGAGAAGGTCCGGAAGACCGGGGCGCAGAACTACCTCGAGGTCTTCCCGGTCTCGGACGCCTCCCCCTTCGCCGCGTACGCGCAGCAGGCCGGTGCCCGGTGGTTCAAGGTCGACGGCGACGAGTGGGTCGTCGACATGACCGACGAGAAGACCCTGATGGTCGCCGAGTTCTTCGACGGCGTCATCGACGACAAGCTCGTCGACACGAGCGCCGGCGCGTACTCCCCCGGCTGGTACGCCTCGGCGGCGAGCGGCAAGATCGCGGCCGTCACGAGCGCGAGCTGGGGCGACGCCCTCATCGAGTCCGTCCAGGGCGGCGAGGGCAAGTGGAAGGTCGCACCCATGCAGAAGTGGGGCGACACCGGGTTCGGGTCGAGCGCGATCGGCGGTTCGACGGCCGCGGTGCTCGCCAACGCGAAGCACCCGAAGGAAGCGCTCGAGTTCATCACGTGGATGACCACCTCGAAGGAGGGCATCGACGCGATGATCAAGTACTGCGGCATCGGGTGGTCGCCCGCGAAGGACTACATCGGGGCGCAGCGCGAGCAGCCGAGCAAGTGGTTCTCCGGGCAGAACTACAACGAGGATGTCTTCGTCCCCGCCGCGCAGGAGCAGAACGTCGAGTGGTCCTGGTCGCCCGTGACGCAGTCGGCGTTCACGAGTCTGCAGAACCAGTTCCGCCGCAAGCTCACGAGTGGGCTGAAGCTCACCGACGCGGTGGAGCTCGCCCAGAAGGAGATCGTCCAGTCCTTCAAGGACAAGGGCCTCAGCGTGAGGACGGCACGATGACCACGACGCAGCCGAAGAACGGCTTCCGCACGAGCACGAAGGCCACGGTCGCCCAGAAGCGCGCCCCGTGGATCCTGCTCGCACCCTTCCTCGCCCTGTTCGTGCTGACGTTCATCATCCCGATCATCAGCGCGCTGTTCCAGTCGTTCACGACCGTCGACCGCGAGGGGCTGTTCGGCGAGGACGGCGTCGTCGGCAGGTTCGCCGGGTTCGACAACTACGCGATCGCCCTGCAGGACGCCGGCTTCGTCGCCTCGATCGGCCGCATGCTGCTGTTCGGCATCGTGCAGGTCCCGGTGATGATCATCGCCTGCACGATCCTCGCGCTGCTGCTCGAGTCGGCGAGCGCCCGCTGGCCGGGCTTCTTCCGTGCGATCTACTTCATGCCGTACGGCGTCCCCGGCGTCATCGCCACGATCCTGTGGTCCTTCCTGTACGTGCCGGGCCTGTCGCCGATCGTGTCGCTGCTGCAGGGGATCGGGCTCCAGCCGGACTTCCTCGGCGCGAACAGCGTGCTCTGGTCGATCGCGAACATCGTCACGTGGACGTACACCGGCTACAACATGCTCATCATCGTGGCGCAGCTGAAGTCCATCCCCGGCGAGGTCTACGAGGCCGCCAAGGTCGACGGCGCGAACGCGTTCCAGGTCGCCTGGCGGATCCAGATCCCGCTCATCGCGCCGGCACTCGTGCTCACGACGGTGTTCTCGATCATCGGCACGCTGCAGCTCTTCGCGGAGCCGCAGATCCTGTCCACGGTCGCCCCCGCGATCGACACCGAGTACACGCCGAACTACGCCGCCTACACGAACGCGTTCGCGTTCAACGAGTACGGCGTCGCGAGTGCGCAGGCGGTCATCATCGCGCTGGCAGCGTTCATCCTGTCGTTCGCGTTCCTCGCGTTGACGAACCGTCCGCCGAAGGACGAGCGGGATCGCCGCAAGCGGGCGAAGCGGGACGGCCAGGAGGCGCGGGTCGCGCTCCAGACGCGCGTCGCGTCGGCCGGGACGGTCACCACCCAGGCCGCACCGCACCTCCAGGGCCGCTCCGGTCCGGACCACGGCACCACCGTCACGAAGGGGGCGGACGCATGAGCAGCGAAGCCATCGAAGCGCCGGCCACCGCGAAGACCGCGGTCCCGGTGGACACCACGTCGATCTCGGCGCACCAGCGCCGCAAGCTCGACCGCTCCGGCAAGTCGCAGATCGTCGTGACGGGCATCCTCGTCATCGTCGCGATCTACTTCCTCGTCCCGCTGTACTGGGTGATCATCGCCGCGACGAAGACCACCGGCGCGCTGTTCGCCACGAACGGGTTCTGGTTCGGCGGCGACTTCGCGCTGTTCAGCAACCTCCAGCAGGTGTTCACGTACGACGGCGGCATCTTCGTCCGCTGGATCGCGAACAGCATCCTGTACTCGGGCGTCGGCGCCGTCCTCGCGACGTACTTCGCCGCGGCGGGTGGCTACGCGCTCGCGAAGTACGAGTTCCGGGGTCGGCAGCTCGTGTTCGGCACGATCCTCGGCGGCGTGCTCGTGCCGGGGACGGCGACGGCCCTGCCGCTGTTCCTGCTGTTCTCGACGCTGGGCCTGACCGACACGTACTGGAGCGTGCTCATCCCGAGCCTCGTCTCTCCGTTCGGCCTGTTCCTCTGCCGGGTGTACGCCGCGGCGTCGGTGGACACCGCGCTCCTCGAGCAGGCACGCATCGACGGGGCCGGCGAGCTCCGGATCTTCCACACGATCGTGCTCCGGCAGATGACGCCGGCGCTCGTCACCGTGTTCCTGTTCCAGGTCGTCGGCATCTGGAACAACTTCTTCCTGCCGCTCATCATGCTGGCCGACCAGAAGCTGTACCCGATCACACTGGGACTCAACAACTGGCGCTCGCAGGTGGACCGGCTGCCGGAGTTCTACCAGCTCACCACCGGCGGGGTACTCGTCTCGGTCATCCCGCTCGTCATCGCCATCATCGTCCTGCAGCGCTTCTGGCGCGGGGGCCTCACGGAAGGATCGGTCAAGGGTTGACCATCGCCGCACTCTCCTCCACCGCCCCCGGTTCGGACACCCGGCTGGCCCCACGGGCCTGGCTGCACACGGACGCTCCCGCCCTGTCGTTGGACGGGGAGTGGGACTTCCGGTGGTCGCCCGTCGCGGACGTCCCCGAACCGGGGCCGGAGGACGAGTGGGGCACGATCCCGGTGCCGGCGCACTGGGTGCTGCACGGGCACGGCGCGCCGAGCTACACGAACCTGCAGTACCCGTTCCCGATCGACCCGCCGCACCCGCCGGAGGAGAACCCGACCGGTGACTACCGCCGCACCTTCGACGTCCCGACGTCCTTCGACGCCGCGGCCCGGGTGCTGCTCCGGTTCGACGGTGTGGAGTCGCACTTCCGGGTGTGGGTGAACGGCGTCCTCATCGGATGGTCGACCGGGTCGCGGCTCGCGACGGAGTTCGACGTCACGTCCGTGCTGCGACCGGGGTCGAACGAGGTCCGCGTCCGCGTGCACCAGTGGTCGGCGGCCTCGTACCTCGAGGACCAGGACCAGTGGTGGCTGCCCGGGATCTTCCGCGACGTCACGCTGCTGGCGAGGCCGACCGCCCCGATCGACGACGTGTTCGTGCGCGCCGGGTGGACCGCCGTGCTCGGGAGTGCGGCGAGCGCCGGGACCGCGGCGTCCGGCCGACCGTCGACCGGCACGGGGACGATCTCGTTCCCGACCGTCGATGCTGCGTTCCCGGTGCGCTTCACGGTGCCCGCGCTCGGCGTCGACGTCTCGTGGGCGTCCGACGACGAGGTCGGACCGATCACCGTCGAGGGTGTCGAGCCGTGGAGCGCCGAGCTCCCGACGCTGTACGACGCGACGCTGTCCACCGGGACCGCAGCCGGTGGGAGCGCCGGTGGTGAGACCGTGTCGCTGCGGCTCGGCTTCCGCACCGTGTCGATCGAGGGCGATCGGTTCCTGGTGAACGGCGAGCGCGTGGTGTTCCACGGCGTGAACCGGCACGAGACCCACCCCGTGCGCGGTCGGGTGTTCGACGAGGAGCACGCACGCGCGGACATGGCGCTCATGAAGCGGAACAACGTCAACGCCATCCGGACGTCGCACTACCCGCCCCACCCCCGCGTGCTCGACCTCGCCGACGAGCTGGGCTTCTGGGTGATCCTGGAGTGCGACCTCGAGACGCACGGGTTCATCTTCACCGGCTGGGCCGGCAACCCGTCGGACGACCCGGCCTGGCGCGACGCGTACCTCGACCGCATCGCGCGGACCGTCGAGCGCGACAAGAACCACGCGTCGATCGTGATGTGGTCGCTCGGCAACGAGTCCGGGACCGGTCGCAACCTCGCCGCGATGTCGCAGTGGGTGCACGACCGCGACGACGAACGTCCGGTCCACTACGAGGGCGACTACACGGGCGCCTACACCGACGTGTACTCGCGCATGTACCCGTCGCTGCAGGAGACCGAGTCGATCGGCGGCGGTCCGGAAACGCCCCTGCTCGGCTGCGGCCCGGCCGAGGCGGCTCGCCAGCGGTCGAAGCCGTTCATCCACTGCGAGTACGTGCACGCGATGGGCAACGGACCCGGCCAGATCGCCGAGTACGAGGCCCTCGTGGACAAGTACCCGCGGCTGCACGGCGGGTTCGTGTGGGAGTGGCGGGACCACGGACTGCTCGCGCACACCCCCGACGGGCGGCCGTACCACGCGTACGGCGGCGACTTCCACGAGGTCGTCCACGACGGCAACTTCGTGATGGACGGCCTGGTGCTGCCCGACGACACCCCGACGCCGGGGCTGGCGGAGTTCGCGGCCGTCGTGGCGCCGATCCGGCTGTCCGCGTCGGACACCACCGTGCTCATCGAGAACCGGTACCACTCGGCCTCGACCGCGGGACTGCGGTTCCACTGGACGCTGTCCCGGAACGGCGTGGTGGAGCACGAGGGCTGGTTCTCGCCGGGCGTCGTCGCGGCGCGGTCCTCCGCCACGGTGCCGGTGCCGGACGAGGTGCTCGTGGCCGCGACTGCGGCGCTCGCCCCCGGTGACGAGCTGTGGTTCGACGTCAGGGCGGAACTGGCGGGGCCGACCTCGTGGGCGGACACCGGCCACGTCCTGGCACGCACCCAGACGCTCGTCGCATCGCGCGAGGCGGACGTGCCACGGGCCTCCGGTCAGGGGTGGGACGGCGACCGACTCGGCGACGGGACGTTCTCGGCCCGCGGTGACCTGGTGTCCTGGAAGGGGCACGAGGTCGCCGGGCCGCGGCTCGAGCTGTGGCGCGCACCGACCGACAACGACAGTCTGGCCTCACAGGGCGGGTACGAGACCGCCGACCCGGTGCTGACGCACGGCGTGGGCGACCCGGACGCTCCCCCGTCGGCCACACGCTGGCGCGAACGCGGGTTGGACCGGCTCACGCACCGGCTCGTGTCGGTCTCGCGGACGGACTCCGGGCTCGAGCAGCGGGTCCGCGTCGCGGCGGCGAACAGCGGGTGGGGCGTCGACGTCACGCACCGCTGGACCCTGACCGACGCCGGGCTGCTGCTGCAGACCGACGCGGTGCCGTTCGGCGCGTGGGACGTCACGTGGCCACGGATCGGGGTGCGGTTCGACCTGCCAGCGTCCCTGGCCGACTCGGACGCGTCGTGGTTCGGCACGGGGCCGCTCGAGTCGTACGCGGACTCGTCGCACGCCGCCCGCGTCGGACGCTTCTCGGCACCGGTGCGGTCGCTCGGCGTCGAGTACTCGATGCCGCAGGAGACCGGGCACCGGCCGTCGCTGCGCGAGCTGTCGGTCGGGCCGTTCACCGTGTCGACCGTCGGCTCGCACCGTGCGGGGTTCACCCTGTCGCCGTGGACCGCGCAGCAGATCGGTCGCGCGATGCACCCGTACGAGCTGCCGGTGTCGGAGCACCTGTACCTGTACCTCGACGCCGCGCAGCACGGCCTGGGGTCGCGTGCGTGCGGCCTCGACGTGCTGCCGGAGCACCAGCTCTGGCCGCAGGCGTTCTCGTGGAGCGTCGTGCTCGGCTGAGCGCAGCCCGGAAGTCGTATATCTGATACATATTCCTTGCGCCCGTGTCGGGCGTCCGGAAGGGTCTTCTCCACCAGCAGAGAGGACCCCATGCACAGCACTCCCAGGCGCGCCGTCGCGAGCGCCGCCCTGACCGCCCTCGTGGTGGTCGGCGGCGGCCTCGCGACCGCGGTCGCCACGACGTCCCCCGCGCACGCGGTCGCGCCGTTCCCGGTCACCGACCCCTTCGTCGGACTGCCGGTCGGCACGACGATGCCCGCCGGCTGGACCCGGATCGCGACGGACGACGGACAGGCGGCGATCGTCGACCACGGCGCCGCCGGACGGTGGCTGCGGCTGACCGACGACACGAAGCGGGTGAGTTCCGCCGTCTACAACGAGTCGCCCTACGACTCCAGCCACGGCCTGACGGTCGAGTTCGACCAGCGGATGTGGAGCACGACGGACACCGGGTACGCCGACGGGATCGGGTTCTTCCTGCAGGACGCCGCCGTCCCGCTCGACGCGATCGGGCCCGTCGGTGCCGGCCTCGGCTACCACGACGGCACCCGCCCCTGCGAGGAAGGCCTCGACGGCGGGGTCGTCGGGATCGGGTTCGACCGGTTCGGCAACTTCGCGCGTCCCGACGTCGTCCCGAACGCGATCACCGTCCGGGGTCCGGAGCGCGAGTGCTACCCGGTCCTCGCGACCACCGGGGACCTCGGCGACGGGTTCCTCGAAGACCGCGAGACCACGGCCGAGGCGGCCACGCACCGCCACGTGCAGATCGATCTGCTGCCGACCGACGCCGGCGGGATCCGGGTGCTCGTCTCGATGTCCGAGCCGACCGCCCCCGGCGCCGACGCGAGCGAGCTGCGCGAGGTCGTCAGCGCCGACCTCCCCGCCACGGCGCTGCCGGAACAGGTGCGGTTCGGCTTCAGCGCATCGACCGGTGGCCGGACGCAGTTCCACGAGATCCGGAACCTGCGGGCGACGCAGCCGACCGACGTCGTCACGACAGCCCACACCCTGACGAACGCGCCGGTCACCCCCGGCGAGGACGTCACGTTCGAGCTGCGGTCGGTGAACGACGGGCCGGCGACGATCGGCGGAGCGGTCGACGCCGTCGCGCGCACGGTGGCGGTGACCGAGGGACTGCCGCTGACGGACGTGCGGTGGACGTGCCGTGCAGAGGCCGGGGCGACGTGCGGCGCCGCTGCGGGACAGGGTGCGGTCGCCGCCGACTGGTCGGGCCCGCCCGGTGGTGCGGTCACGATCGCGGTGTGGGGGACGGTGCCGGTGACGACCCGCTCCGGCCTCCACACGATGCCCGTCGAGAGCGTCACGGACTTCACGACCGACCGCCTCGACGCAGCCCGCCCCGCGATCGCGCTCGACGGTTCGGTGACCGACGTCGACCTGTCGAACAACGCCGACCGGACCGCGTTCGAGGTCGTCCTGCCCGAGGCCGTCGCGGCCGACGACGAGGGCACGACGAAGCAGGGCGAGCCGGTGACGATCGACGTCCTCGGGAACGACCCGCTCGACGGGAGCTCGGCGGACCCGGACTCCCTGCGCTTGAGCGGCGACGGGATCGAGGGGGCGGAGCTCTCGGCGGACGGCAAGCGGCTCCGGGTCCCCGGCGAGGGCGTCTGGACGGTCGAGGGTGCGCAGGTGACGTTCACCCCGGAGTCGTCGTTCTCCGGACCGGCGACCGCAGTGCGGTACCAGGTGACGACGCACGCGGGGCAGACCGTGGTGGCGGTCGTCCGGGTCGTCGTGGAGCCGGTCGAGTCGGTGGTCGTACCGCCGACGCCGGGCCCGGGCGCGGGCTCGGGCTCGGGCGGCGGCGCGGGACCGGGGGCCGGCTCAGGCTCGGGACCGGGCGCTGCCTCAGGCGCTGGTGACCGCGGGGCGTCCGACGCCGTGGCCGAGCGGGCGAGCGCGCGGGGAGTGCTGGCGTACACGGGCGTGTCCGGGCCGGCCGTCCTCGTCACCGGGGCCGTGGCGGCACTGCTGCTCGCCGCGGGTGCGTGGGTGCTGCTCGCGCGGCGGCGGCGGGGCGCGGCCGCGGCCGCGGTCGCGCGCTAGCCGCCGGCGGCTCGCCGCGAGGCGGCGCGGCTCGCACAACGGAAGTCACCTCGAACCAGGCGGAAGCGCGGTTCGAGGTGACTTTCGTCGTGCGCCAGCCGGGCGCGAGCCAGCCCGCTGCGCAGGCAGAGGGAGGTTCCACGGCGTTTGTGACCGTTCTGGTTCGCGATTCCCGGGTTTCACGAACCAGAACGGTCAGCGAGCCCGAAAGATGCGCGCACCGGCGGAGACGAGCGACGAACCGCCCGCGCCTGCGCTCACGCGCTACGCGCTCAGCGCCGGGATCGCCGCCGGGTCGGACGCATCGAGGAACTCCGTCAGCCGCTCGGGCTCGCCCGGCTCCTCGATCGCCGAAGCCGCCCGCCGCAACGCGAACAGCGCCCGCAGCACGCCCCGGTTCGGCTCGTGCGACCACGGCACCGGCCCGGCACCGCGCCAGCCCGCCTTCCGCAGCGCATCGAGCCCACGGTGGTACCCCACCCGCGCGTAGGCGTAGGACTCGAGGGTCGCCCCACGCTCCCACGCCTCGTCGGCGAGCAGCGCCCACGCCAGGCTCGACGCCGGGTGCGACACCACGACGCTCGCGACGGGAGCATCGGCGGCGAGGGCGGCGGTCACCTCCGGCTCGGCGGGCAGGAGCGTCTCGGGGTTCGCGGTCGGGTTCGGCAGCAGGTTCTCCGGCATGCCCCCAGCCTGTCACGGCTCGAGGGCCTTGCGCGGCGCGAGACTCCCGGCGTACCGTGGCCTGGTCCTCGTCGTCATCGCGAGGCCACCGGTGCGGGACGACCGACCGGCGGTGCGGGTGGCGGTCACGCAGGGCTCCCCGACGGAAGTGGACGAATTGCTGTCGATCACCGGATCTGCTCAGCCCTCGCGCTGACACCGTGATCGTCGCGCCCCGTCGGGCGCTCCGCCCTCCCGTGGCGGGTCCGGTGTCGTGCGCCCAGTATCGACCACCGGGGAGGCACCCGTATGCCCGTCAGTCCGTCCGTCGTCCTGAACGACCTCAGTTTCGCCTGGCCCGACGGCACCGTCGCGCTCAGCCACCTCACCACCGCCTTCGGCCGTGGCCGGACCGGCCTGGTCGGGAGGAACGGTGCCGGCAAGTCGACCCTCGTCCGGCTGGTCACGGGTCGGCTCCACCCCACGTCCGGCACCATCACGACGTCCGGCCCCGTCGACCACCTGCCGCAACGCCTGCAACCGCAGAATGACGACGCGGTCGCCGACCTCCTGCGCATCCGTCCGACCCTGACGGCCCTCCGCGCGATCCTCGGCGGTGACGCCGCTCCGGAGCACTTCGACGCCGTGGGCGACGACTGGGACCTCGAGGAACGTGCGGCCGCGGCGCTCGACGGCATCGGCCTCGGCATCGGCGCCGACCTCGAGCGTCCGGTGAGCACCCTGTCCGGCGGTCAGGCCGTCCTCGTGGCGGTCGCCGGCATCCGGCTGCGGGGGCTCCCGATCGCGTTCCTCGACGAGCCGACGAACAACCTCGACCGTCGTGCGCGGAGCATGTTGCTCGACATGGTCGACGACTGGCCGGGCGCCCTCGTCGTCGTCAGCCACGATCGCGAGCTCCTGGAACACGTCGACGAGGTCGCCGAGCTCCGCGCGGGCGGCATGACCGTGTTCGGCGGGACCTTCAGCGCGTTCGAGGAGCACCTCGCGGTGCAGCAGGCCGCCGTCGAACGCGAGGTCCGGGTCGCCGAGCAGCGACACCGCACTGAGAAGCGGCAGCGCATCGAGGCCGAGACGAAGATCGCCCGTCGTGCCCGGTCCGGGGTGAAGGCCGCCGAGGGGATGCCGAAGATCTTCGCGAACGAGATGCGGAAGCGCGGCGAACAGACCGCCGGGCGGCTCCACACCGGGTACGCCGAGGACGAGGCCGCCGCGCTCGCCACCAAGCGCGAGGCCGAGGGACGGCTGCGTGCGGACGAGTCCATCCACGTGACGCTCCCCGACCCGGACGTGCCGGCATCGCGGCAGATCGCGACCATCACGCTGCGCGGGCGGGCGACGATCGTGCAGGGTCCGGAGCGCATCGCGGTCGCCGGGGACAACGGCGTCGGCAAGACGACGCTGCTCGAGCAGCTCGTCGGGGTCCCCGGCGCGCGGGCGCACCCGTTGCCCGACACGACTGCGGTCCCGCACGTCGACCGCATCGGCTACCTGCCGCAGCGGAAGGACTCACTCGACGACGCGCTGTCGGTGCTCGAGAACGTCCGGCGGGATGCCCCGCACGTCCCGCCGGCCGAGGTGCGGAACCGGCTGGCGAAGTTCCTGGTCCGTGGGGACACCGTCGACCGCCCGGCCGGCGCGCTCTCGGGCGGGGAGCGGTTCCGCGTGGCGTTGGCGAGCCTCGTGCTCGCGGATCCCCCGCCGCAGCTGCTGGTGCTCGACGAGCCGACGAACGACCTCGACCTGACGAGTGTCGACCAGCTCGTGGACGCGCTCCGGGCGTACCGGGGAGCCCTCGTCGTGGTCAGTCACGACGAGACGTTCCTCGACCGCCTCGACCTCACCACCCGCATCGAGCTCAGGTGACCCGCCCCTGGGCGCAGCGGGTCAGCGCCGCCGCGTCGGTCGGATCGCCAGCGACTCGATCGTGCCCCGCTCCGGCAGGTCGACGACGGTCCGGACGGCGTCGGCCACGTCCGAGGGCGCGAGGTAGTAGTCGGTGTCGTAGTCCTCGCCGAGCTTCTCGGTCAGCGCCCGCTGCATGTCCGAGTCCGTCCGGCCCGGGTGCACGCTCGACACCCGGACGCCGTTCGCCCGTTCCTCTTCCCGCAGGGCGTCGGCGAACGCCCGGAGCGCGAACTTCGACGCCGCGTACACGCCTCCGCCGGGTCCGGAGTGGAACCCAGAGCCGCTGTTGATCGGCACGACGATGCCGTGCGCGGCGCGGAGGGCCGGGAGGGCGAGCCGCGTCAGCTCGGCGACCGCGAACACGTTCGTGGCGAAGACCTGCTCCCACACCTCGCGCGGGGTGTCCGCGACGGTCGTGCCCTGCTCGACCCCGGCGGAGTGCACGAGGACGTCGAGGCGCTCCGGCAGCGGCGGGAACTCGCCCGCGCCGAGGTCGCCCACGAACGGCGACGCGCTGGGCAGCTCGGCGACGAGGGCGTCCACGGCTGCGGCGGTCCGGCCGCCGACGAGCACGTGGTGCGTGCGTCCCAGGTCGAGCGCGATGGCCCGGCCGATCCCACGGGTCGCGCCCGTGACGAGTGCGGTCGGACGGACGGGAGGCGCGGTGTCGGTCATGCGCACCACCCTACGGAAGCCGCGGGGCGGCCCGGCGACGACGCCGAACCGTCCACACGGCGACCGCGGCGGCCGCCGCCAGCACGACGAGCACGACCACGCCCCACGGCGACCCCGCGAACGCCGCGAGCACCGCCCAGAACAGCGCGATCCCCACCGTCGCGTAGACGAACGCCCACGCCACGCACCCCGGGACCATCGCGATCGTGTACCGCCACCACGGCACCCGGGCGATGCCGGCAGCCGCGTTCATGATCGTCTGCAGCCCCACGGTGAGGAAGCTGACCGTGACGACGGGCAGCCCCCAGCGGTCGAGCAGCGCCGAACCCCGACGGACCGCCGCAGAGTCGAGCCAGCGACCCCAGCGGGACCGCGCCGCGCCGGTGACCGCGAGCCGTGCCAGCCAGTAGGTCGCCTGCGCGCGGCAGAGCACCACGACGAAGAGCGCGAGGACCAGCCACCAGAACGGGAGCCCCTCGAGGAAGGACGGCACGGGCGAACCGTAGCGACCCCGACCGGGAATGTCCCGTCAGCGGCGGTCGGCGTCCTCGCGGATCTTGATGCCGTCCAGGACGTCCTGCGCGCGCTTCTCGTCCTGCTTCTCGATCTGCCGGGTGTCGCGTTCGGGGAGCTGGATGTCCTCCTCCGCACGGATGCCGGCCTGCAGCTGCCGTCCACGCTCGAGCTCGGCGTCGAACTCCGCGCCGAAGAGCAGCGCGTTGTTCGTGATCCACACCCACAGCAGGAAGACGATCACGCCACCGAGGGATCCGTACGTGGCGTTGTAGTTCGAGAAGTTCCCGACGTAGAAGCCGAACCCGACGCTGGCGATGACGAGGATCAGGATGGCCACGATCGACCCGCCGCTGACCCACCGGAACTTCGGCTGCTTGACGTTCGGCGCCCAGTAGTAGAGCACCGCGACGACGATGATCGCGATGACGAGCAGGATCGGCCACTGCACGATGCTCAGGACGGTCGCGGCGGCGTCGCCGAGCCCGATCACGTCGCCGAAGCTGCGGGCGAGCGGGCCGGACACGAGCGCGAGCAGCCCGAGGACGAGCAGGACGACGGTGAAGAGCGTGACGCCGAGCATGGTCGGGCGGAGCTTCCAGATCGGACGCCCCTCGCGGACGTTGTAGATCCGGTTCATCGCGCGGCCGAACGCGCCGACGTAGCCGGAGGCCGACCAGAGCGCACCGACCACACCGACGATGAACGTGATCGGCGCCGCGGGCGAGCGCACGAGTCCCTCGATGGGGTCCCGGAGCAGGCTGACGACCTGCTCGCCACCGATGTTGTTGACGAGGTCGAGCAGCGTGTCGATCGTCTTCTTCGGGTCGGACACGAGCCCGAGGATCGACACCACGGCCAGCAGACCGGGGAAGAGCGCGAGCACGGTGTAGTAGGTCAGGCTCGCGGCGAGGTCGGTGCACTGGTCGCTGGAGAACTCGCGGAGCGTCTTCTTCAGCGTGTAGACCAGCGTGGGCTTGGTGAGGTCCGCCGGGCTGTCGGGCTTGCGGGGGTCGTCGGGTTCGGGTTTGTGCTGCTCGCGTGCCACGGGACTACCCCCTCGCCTTCAGTGCCTGCTTCGAACGCTTGGCGGCCTGCTTGCGGTTCTTCGTCGCGCGGCGCTGGACCGCGGCGATCCCGGCGCGCTGCTTGCCGCGTGCGCGGTGCTGCGGGTCGCGTTCGAGCGACTCCTCGGCGGCCTTCGCACGGGCCTTGCGCCCCTTGCGTCCGGGCTGGCTCTGCTCGGCGGCGCCCGGGCCGTCGCCACCACGGGCCCCGAACGGCAGCAGCGCGGTGAAGGCCGACGAGGCGGGCGGCTCGGCGAGGTGCCCGGCGGGGTTGTTCCGGATCGCGATGCCGACGACGATCGCCGCGACACCGGCTGCAGCGGTCACGCCCATCGCCACGAGCGGGGTGGGGTCGCGGTGCCAGCGCTGCTTGGTCTTCGCGATCGCCAGGCGGGCGCGCGCCGGGATGTCCGCACGCCGTCGGATCTCGGTCACGGTGTCCGTGATGCCCTCACGTGTGCGGACGTTCGCGAGTTCGAGCTCGGGGAGACTGTCCTTGGCCATTCCCCATTTCGTACACGCTCGGGCCGGGGTCGTGTCCAGCCCCGGGCGTGTCCCGCGCACGGCGGACGCGGCCGGCGGGCACCGCCGGTGCCGGTGCCGGTACCGGCGCCGGTGCCGGTGCCGGTGCCGGTGCCGCGAAAGCGACAGATCCGCGGGCCGGCCCGCCGTCCGTGTCGCGAAAGCGACAGGGTGCCGCGGGAACGCGGCGGCAGACTGTCGCTTTCGCGGGGCGGGAGCGTGACCAGACGGCGGCCTGGAGGCGCGGGTCGGGCCCGCACCGCGCCTCCAGTCCGTGCCGCCGGAGCGACAGATCCGTGGGCCGGCCCGTCGCCTGTGCCGCGGAAGCGACAGGGTGCCGCGGGACCGCGGCGGCAGACTGTCGCTTTCGCGAAGCCGGCCCGCCGGGCGTCAGGACGGGACGACGACGTCCTCGGGCAGGCCCGACGCCGCGGAGCGGCCCGCCGCCTCCATCAGCGCGAGACTCCGCAGGTTGTCGCGACCGCTCGTCGCCGGCGCGGGACCACCGGACACCGAGCGCGCGAAGGCCTGCAGCCCGCCCTGCCGGTCGGTGTGCGCCATCGTCGGCAGCTCGACCGCCTCGGCCTCGTCGTCCTGCGTCCGGCGGACCGTCACGCGGTCCCCGGCCACCGCGTTCGGCTCCCCCGAGCGGCTCGTGAACCACAGTTCGCCGTCCTCGCCCTGGATGCTCCACTCGCCCGCCCAGGCCGTCCGGGGGCCGCGCGAGAGCCAGCTGCCGCGGTAGCTGACCACGAGGCCGTCGTCGAGTTCGATGATCATCGAGGCGACGGCTTCGTCCTGGTACTTGCTGTACGACGGGTACGACGACTTCGCGAACACGCGGACGGCCTCGCGACCGGTGATCATCCGGAGGAGGTCGAAGTGGTGGATCGCCATGTCGTTGATCATCGCGTGCGGGAACCGGTAGTGCGGGTGCTCCTCGAACGCGAGGTCGTTGTCCCACTGCCGGAAGTCGACGTTGATCGCCGAGAGCTCGCCGACGGTGCTCGCGGCGAGCAGGTCCTGCACGACCCGGGGGGCCGGGTACCAGCGGTAGTTCTGGCTGACCTGGAGCACGAGCCCGAGCTCCTCGGCACGACGGACCGCGGTGACGGCCTCGTCCGTGGTGTTGGCGAAGGGCTTCTCGACGAGGACGTGCTTGCCGGCCTCGAGCGCCTCGAGGGCGAGCGGCACGTGCGTCACGGCGGGGGCGGTGATCACGACGGCATCGGCTTCGACCCCGACGAGCGCCTCGGTGAGGGACGCGAACGCCGCCGACTCCGGCAGGCCGAGATCCGACCGCACGGCGTCCAGTGTCGCCGGGACCGGGTCGACGATCCCGACCACCTCCACTTCGGTGACCTCCGGGATGGCGGTGCGGGCCCAGTTGCCGCCCCACCCTCCGAGACCGACGTGGATGATCCGGACCGTCATGCGTGCACTCCTTCGTGGCTGGCGCCCCACGACTCCCGCGGCGCGTGCGTCCAGTCTGTCAGGGCACGGGTCAGTGCGTGAACGCGTACGCGATGAGTGCCATCGTCACGATGAACCCGGCGAGGTAGTTGATCCAGAGGAACCGCTTCCACCCGGCGTTCGCGGACTCGGCGCCCGCGTCGGTGACGTTCCACCACGGCAGCACGTTGAGGGCGTACGGCACCACGACGATCGCGGCGATCGGACCAGGGAACGCCGAGAACAGCAGCGCGACACCGGCCACGAGGTACGCCACGAACGCCAGGCGCACGGTGGCGCGGGCACCGATGACGGTCGCCACGGAGCCGATCCCGCCGGCCCGGTCGGCGAGGACGTCCTGCACGGCACCGAACGCGTGCGACGCCACGCCCCACAGGAAGAACGCCACGCACACGGCGACGAGCTGGCCGGTCCAGTGCGGGCCGGCGAGCGCCAGGCCGTAGATCGCCGGCGAGACGAAATGGGTGCTCGACGTGAGCGAGTCGAGGAACGGCTTCTCCTTGAAGCGCAGCCCCGGTGCCGAGTAGGCGATGACGGCGAACACGCTGATCGCGAGGACGAGCCACGACCACGGCCCGTTGCCGGACACCGCGCCGAGCACGACGAGCGCGACCAGGAACGGCACGTTCGTGACGACGACGGCCCACAGCGTGGTGCGGTGCACGCTCTTGTCGAGCAGGGCACCCTCGACCCCGCCCTTGCGCGGGTTCCGCAGGTCGGACTCGTAGTCGAAGACGTCGTTGATGCCGTACATCGCCAGGTTGTAGGGCACGAGGAAGTACACGACGCCGACGAGGAACGCGACGAGCGAGAACCCGCCGCCGCCCTCGACGCCGACCCCGCTGCCGAGCAGGTAAGCGGCGCCGAACGGGTAGGCGGTGTTCACCCAGCTGATCGGCCGGGACGACACGAACAGGGCGCGCAGGGTCGACGGCCTGGAGGCGGTGCTCGCGTTCATCGGGTCGGTTCCTCTTCGTGGGATGGCCGGGTGGGTCGGTCGAACAGGACCCACAGGCTGGGGAGCAGCACGATCGCGGCGATCGAGTACGCGAGGTCCTCGACCGGGATCGCCCCGATCTTCGCACCACTGATGAGCGCCGGGTCGTACGCCACGATCCGCAGCGTCACGATGACGTTGTCGAACACGATGGTCATGACGAGCAGGGCGATGCCGGCGACGAGTCCGGTCACGAGGGCGATCCGTCGGCCGGTCGGTGCGCGGCGGCCCCGGGCACGAGCACGTCCTGCGGCGACGATCCCGGCGGCGACGGCGACCACCGCGACCGCGGCGAAGAACGGCAGCGCGAGGAGGGCGTACGCGCCGGAGCCGGTCACGATCGGCTCCGCTCGGCCCGCCGCAGGCCCCGCGCGACGAGGGGCTGCACGAAGCCGACCAGGTTCATGGTCGTGTAGCAGAGCAGCAGGAGGAAGAAGAGCTCCTCGAGCGGGACGTCCGGCGCGAGGAGGACCCCGGTCAGCAGGTTCTGCGGCCCGATGAAGAAGATGCCGAGGGCGACCCCGAGCACGTCCCACAGCATGAAGAACGCCACGCCGACGACCATCACGGCCGCCGCCCGCCACGGCGCCCGCCAGAAGAACAGGTGCAGCCGGGCGTCGAGGACGGTCATGCCGACGAGCGACACCAGCAGCCCGGCGAGGTAGAGCCCGGGCATCAGTCAGTGGCGCCGGGCCGCCGGAGCGGTGCCGGGAGCGGTTCGGTGCTGGTGTCCCCGTGGATGCGCTTGAGGAGCACCTCGGCGCTGATCAGGCACATCGGCAACCCGATGCCCGGGATCGTCGAGGCACCGGCGTAGTAGAGCCCGTCGACCTTCGCCGAGGCGTTCTTCTCGCGGAAGAACGCGCTCTGCTTCAGGGTGTGCGCCGGCCCGAGCATCGAGCCGCTCCAGGCGTTGTAGTCGTCGGCGAAGTCGCGGGGACCGATCGTCCGGCGGACCCGGATCCGGTCGCGGAGGTCCGGCACGCCGGCACGCTCGGCGACGACGTCGATGGCGCGGTCGGCGATCCGCTCGACCTCGTAGTCGCCGGCACCGTCGATGCCGCCCTTGCCGATCGACAGGTCGGCGGGCAGCGGCACGAGGATGAACAGGTTGCTCGATCCCCGCGGTGCGACCGAGGCGTCGGTCTCCGAGGGAGCGCAGACGTAGATCGACGCCGGGTCGGGGACGTGCCGGTCGGCACCGAAGATCGCGCCGAAGTTCGCC
The DNA here is from genome assembly GCF_044746255.1 of Curtobacterium sp. NPDC086286. Classification (NCBI taxonomy): domain Bacteria; kingdom Bacillati; phylum Actinomycetota; class Actinomycetes; order Micrococcales; family Microbacteriaceae; genus Curtobacterium; species Curtobacterium sp. NPDC086286. Next base: position 47,825 of record NZ_JBIVBW010000002.1, on the reverse strand, counting down.
TTCCAGTCCTCGGTGAACACCAGCGTGTGGTGCAGCAGCCCCGGCACGGGCCCGTCGACGCCGAGGTAGACGAGCACCGCGCTCGGCCCCGGGTCGCGCTTCGCCCAGTGTGCGGCGGGGTACGTGCGGTGCTCTGCGTCGAGCAGCTGCAGCTCGGTGTGCCGGAGGTCGGCGGCGCTCACCACGAGGTCGGCGGGCGCCGTGTGCTGCGCTCCCGCGCGGTCGCGGTGGACGACACCGGTGACGTGGCCGTCCTCGACGACGATGCGCTCGACCTTGGCGCCGGCGATGATCTTCGCGCCCTCACGGCGGGCGACGCGTTCGACGGCGGAGATGACCTCGGTGATGCCGCCCTTCGGGTAGAGCACCCCGTCGGCGAGGTCGAGGTGGCTCATGAGGTGGTACATGCTCGGCGCCGCGTACGGGCTCGTGCCGAGGAACACCGCCGGGTAGCCGAGGACCTGCCACAGGCGGCGGTCCTTGACCGCGGACTCGGCGAAGGTCGAGAGCGGCTCGATGAGGAGGCGCGCGAGCTTCGGCAGCCGGCGGAGGACGTCGGGGGCAGCGAGCTTCGTGAGGTCCTGGAAGGTCGTGTAGAGGAACCGGCGGATCGCCATCGCGTAGGTGTCCTCGGACGAGGCCAGGTACTTCCGCATCCGTCTGCCGGCGCCCGGCTCGACGGACTCGAACAGGGCGATGTTCGCCTCCCTGTCGGCACGGAGGTCGATCGGGTCGTCGTAGCCCTCGCTGTACACGCGGTACCCGGGGTCGAGCTTCTCGAGGTCGAGTTCGGCGTCGGCCGAGGTGCCGAGCAGCTGGAAGAAGTGGTCGAACACCTCGGGCATGAGGTACCAGGACGGGCCCGTGTCGAACCGGAAGCCGTCCTGCTCCCACGACCCGGCGCGGCCGCCGAGCTGCCCGCGCTGCTCGAGCACGGTCACCGAGAAGCCGTCCCGCGCGAGCAGGGCGGCGGACGCGAGTCCGCTGATGCCGCCGCCGATGACGACGGCACGTCGGGCGGGCACCTTGCGCTTGGTCGTGGTGCCGGCATCCTTCGGACTGGAGGCGCGGGGCGGGGTCACGCCGTGCCTCCCGTCCGGTGGTGGGTCGCGCGCGACCGCAGCGGCGCACGTCCGGCGAGCACCTGCGCGGCCAGGCGGACCTTCACCGGGTTCGGGACGCGCACCCGGGTGGTGACCAGGCGGTCGGCGGGCGTGGCGGCGATGCGGTCGTTGAGCTCCTGGAAGAGCGCGTGCGCCAGGCCGACGGCGTTCCGCGCGTCGGCCGGCAGCAGTCGGACGGTGCGGGCGGCCCGGTCGAGGTCGGACTGGACGTCGGCGACCAGTCGTTCCTTCGTCGCCTCGTCGAAGCTGCGGATGTCGACCCCCGGGAAGTAGGAGCGACCGAGCACCTCGAAGTCGGCGTGCAGGTCGCGCAGGAAGTTCACCTTCTGGAACGCGGCACCGAGCGCTCGGGCGCCGTCGACGAGCACGGTGCCGTCGAACGTCGGCCGGCCGGCGCGGTGGACGAACGCGCGCAGGCACATCAGGCCCACCACCTCGGCCGAGCCGTACACGTAGCGGTCGAAGGACTCCTGGTCGTGCTCGGTCCGCTCGAGGTCCATCCGCATCGAGGCGAAGAACGGCCGCGTGAGCTCCGGGCCGAACCCGGTGACCCGTGCGGTCCGGGCGAAGGCGTGCACCACCGGGTTGACGGAGAAGCCGAGCGCGATCGCCCGCTCGGTGTCGGCCTCGAGCTCGTCGAGGACCGTCCGGGCGAGGTCGTGGTCGAGTCCGGCCTCGGTCGCGGGTCCGTCGACGACCTCGTCGGCGACCCGGACGAGGGCGTACACGTTGCGGATGTGCTCACGCGTGTCCTTCGTGAGCAGCCGGCTGGCGAGCCCGAAGGACGTCGAGTACCGGTCGATGACGACGCCCGACGCGGCCTCGGCCGTGGCGTCGTAGAGCGGGAGCCGGGTCGTGGGACGCGGCTCCGTTCGGCTGTGGCTCACCGGGCGCGCTCCACGAGTTCGGTCACGAGGGCCTCCAGGCGGTCGGCGAGGTCGTACGGCAGTCCGGCGAGCTCGGCACGGGCGAGTGCGGTGTGCTCGGCGATCCGCGATTCGGCGGCGGCCCGGGCGCCGCAGGTGACAAGGGTCGCACGGAGTTCGGCCGCGCGCTCCTCGCTGAGGTCCGGGTCGCCGAGGTACGGCGCGATGTCCGGCCAGCACTCGGTCGTCGCGGCGTGGGCGATCAGCATCGTGCGCTTGCCCTCGCGCAGGTCGCCGAGGACGGTCTTGCCGGTCGTGCCCTCGTCGCCGAAGACCCCCAGCAGGTCGTCGACGATCTGGTAGGCGATCCCGATCTCGCGGCCGAAGGCGCCGAGCGCCTCGACGATCGGTTCGGGGGCTCCGGCCAGCACCGCACCGGACTGCAGTGGCGCCTCGAACGAGTACACGCTCGTCTTCGCACGCTCCATCTGCAGGACCTCGTCCACCGTCGGCATCACCCCGAGGGCGAGGTCGACGTCGGTCATCTCGCCCGCGGCGCTGGCGAACACGGCCTCGTCGAGGAGCTCGAGCAGTCGGGCACGTCGGTCACCCGTGACGCCGGCCGACTCGATGAACCGGGGTGCGCCCGCGAGCGCCAGGTCGCCGGCGATGACCGCGGCGCTCATGCCGCGGTGCTCGGCGGTGGGCAGCGGCAGGCCGCCCGTCGTGCCGGTGTCGCGGAAGGACCCGGCGACGTTCGGCTGGCCGCGGCGCGACCAGTCACGGTCGATGACGTCGTCGTGCACGACGAGCGCGGTGTGCAGCAGCTCGTACGCGGCACCGACGTGCGCGGCCGCGTGCAGGTCGTCGCCGCCGAGGCCGGTGTAGGCGGTGAGGACCATGCGCGGGCGGAAGCGCTTCCCGCCCATGCTCGCCTTGCGGAGCACCCGCCAGAGTTCCCCAGACGGTCGTCCGTACCGCTCGGCGCGAGCCGACGACACGGCGAAGAAGCGCTCGAGGCAGTCGTCGACGAGCGCGAGGTCGATGTGCGCCACGGTGGCCGCTTCCTCGCTCATTGGCCTAACCTATCGATGCAGATGACGACTTTCCCTGAATCCGTGGTGCTCCTGGCCGATGACCGTACCCCGATCGGTACGGCGGACAAGTTCACGGTGCACACCGACCACACGCCCCTCCACCTGGCCTTCTCGTGCCACGTGCGGAACACCGACGGCGACGTCCTGGTGACCCGTCGTGCGCTGTCCAAGAAGACGTGGCCCGGGGTGTGGACGAACACGTTCTGCGGCCACCCCGGTCCCGACGAGTCGTTCGAGGACGCGATCGCCCGACGGGCCTCGCGTGAACTCGGCATCACCGTCCGCGACGTCGAGCTCGTGCTGCCGGACTTCCGGTACCGCGCCGTCGACGCCTCCGGGATCGTCGAGAACGAGGTCTGCCCGGTCTTCCGCGCGGTCACCGACGACGTCCCGGCTCCGGCCGACGACGAGGTCGCCGAGTACGCCTGGGTCTCCGAGGCCGCGCTGCGGGAGTCGGTCGCCGGTGCGCCGTTCGCGTGGAGCCCGTGGCTCGGGTGGCAGCTCACCGAGCTCGCGACGGCCGGTCTGCACATCACCCGCTGACCCGCGCGCGCCCGCCCGCGATTGTCAGGGCGCGTCATCGACAATGGTCGGTATGACCACGACGGAACGCGATGTCGCGCCGCGGGCCGGGGCCGACGCCGTGCTCGACGCACTCCGCGACGACCCGGTGATCGCCAGCGTGAAGGACGCCTCCGCGCTCGACGAGGTACTGGCCTCCGACCGGGGCGTCGTCTTCGTGCTCTACGGCAGCGTCCTCGACGTCGCGGACATCGTCGCCCGGGCGAAGGACGCCGGCAAGACCGTGCTCGTGGACGTCGACCTGCTCGACGGCTTCGCTGCCCGGGACGTCGTCGTGACGTGGATCGCCGAGCACACCCGAGCGGACGGCGTGCTCTCCACCAAGTCGAACCTCGTCCGGGCCGCCAAGCGCGCCGGGCTCGTCGCCGTGCAGCGCTTCTTCCTCGTCGACTCGTTCTCGTACCACCAGCTCCCCCGCGTGGTCGAGCAGGCCGGACCCGACGCGATCGAGATCCTGCCCGGGTGCATGCCGCGCGTGATCACGTGGCTCCGGGACGACACCGCCGTGCCGGTCATCGCCGGCGGCCTGGTGTGCGACAAGGCCGACGTGATGGCCGCCCTCGGTGCCGGAGCGGTCGCGGTCGCGTCGTCGAACCGCGACGTCTGGGGCATGTGAGCGTTCGTTCACTTGGCTCCGCCGACTCGACGGAGTAGGGTCGGCCGTCGGTCACGGGTGTGGCCACGAGGCTGCGCACCGCGGCCGACGGACCAGCAGAAGGGCAGGTGAGGCGCGATGTCGGGTGACCATCCTCGATCGGGCCGGCCGCCCCTGACGGTCGTCGCCGTGCCCGTTCGCTGAGCAAACCCCTCCCCCGGACCACTCCGGGGTCACTTCGCGCCTGCCTGCTCCCGAGAGGAGCACGCACATGGCACTGATCGACAACGCGATCTACGTCGAGGGACGTCGCGTCGGGTCACCGTCGACCCTGTCGCTCGCCACCGGGGGCGACCTCGCCTGGATCGGGCTCTTCCGCCCGGACGACACCGAGCTCGAGGCCGTCGCGACCGAGTTCGACCTGCACGAGAACGCGGTGGAGGACGCCCGCAAGGGACACCAGCGCGCGAAGCTCGAGCGGTACGGCGACACGCTCTTCCTGGTGCTCCGACCCGCGTGGTTCGACGTCACTGCCGAGGCCGTCGAGTTCGGTGAGGTGCACCTGTTCGTCGGCGACCGGTTCGTGGTGAGCGTCCGGCACGCCGAGCGTCCCGACCTGGCGGCGCTCCGTGCCCGGGTCGAGGCCGACCCGGAGTTCCTCGCCCGGGGCTCCGAGGCCGTCACCGCCGCCGTCCTCGACGAGGTCGTCGACGGGTACGCCCCCGTGGTCGAGATCCTGCAGGACCACGTCGACGCCATCGAGGACCAGCTGTTCGCCGGGCAGGTCGACCCCGGCGTCTCGAAGCGGATCTACCAGCTCCTCAGCGAGGTCCTGGCCTTCCAGCGCGCCACGAAGCCGGTTCCCGCGATGGTGAAGGGGCTGCTCCGCGGCGCCGACAAGTACGGCGTCGACGACGAGGTCCAGCACCGTCTGCGGAACGTGCTCGACCACGCACTGCGGGTCACGGAGCGGGTGGACTCGTTCCGGGCCCTGCTCGAGAACGCCCTGACGCTGCACGCGACCCTGGTGTCGCAGGAGCAGAACGAGGCGATGCGCCGCATGACGAGCGCCAGCCTCGCGCAGGGCGAGGAGAGCCGGCAGCTCGCACGCGCCGCGCACCGGCAGGGCGAGGAGGTCAAGAAGATCTCCTCGTGGGCGGCGATCCTCTTCGCCCCGGGACTCATCGCGGGGGTCTACGGGATGAACTTCGACCACATGCCCGAGCTCCACTGGCGGTACGGCTACCCGGTCGCGATCCTCGGGATGCTCGCCCTGATGGGCGTGCTCTGGGCGATCTTCCGCAAGCGCAACTGGCTCTAGACGGTCGCAGCGACGGACGGGAGGCGCGGGGGCCCCGGGGCCCCCCCCCCCCCGCCCCCCCCCCGGGGGGGGGGCGGGGGGGGGGGGGGCGCGACCCCCCCCCCCCCCCCCCCCCCCCGGGCGGTGGGGGGCGGCACCAACCCCACCGGGGTG
>NZ_JBIVBW010000002.1:0-42077 GCF_044746255.1 Curtobacterium sp. NPDC086286 | reverse complement strand
GCTCGCCCTGTGGGGGGTGCTGGGGGCTATCTTCCCACCGCCAACGTGGCTCTACCCGGCCCCCGCCCGGGCGGGGGGGGGGGGGCCCGGGGGCCCCCGCGCCTCCCGTCCTCCGAGCGGTCGCGTCGCACCCGTCAGCCGACGATGGCCGCCGTCCGCCGGTAGACCTCGTCGGTGTGCGCCGTCACGTCCGCGTGCACGGCACGCAGCGCGTCGTACACCGCCGCGGTCGACGGGTCCGGCGTGAAGCGGTCCCGCTCGACGACCATCGCCGCGGCCGCAGCCTCGAACGACGGGTGCACCCCGGTCGCGACCGCCGCGCAGATCGCCGCCCCGCGCCCCGCAGCGCTGTCGCCCACCACACGGATGGTCGGCGCCTGGAACACGTCCGACATGATCTGCATCATCAGGTCGGACGACGAACCACCGCCGGAGACGACCACCCGGCGGTACGCCGTCCCGAGCTCGGCGGCCATGGCATCCCCGCGGTCGCGCATCGTCATCGCGATGCCCTCGAGGATCGACCGGTACACGTGCGCCCGGCCCTGCCGTCCGTCGAACCCGAGGATCGAGCCCTTCCGGAACGTCGCGTCGGCCGGCGCGAGCCAGTCCAGGACGGTCAGCAGCCCGTCCGATCCCGCGGGGACGTCGGCGGCCTCGCGGCCCAGTCGGTCCTCGGCGCGCTCGCCCGCCGCGTCGGCCGCTGCCGCGAAGTCCGGCCCGAGCAGGTCGCGGAACCAGCTCACGGTCCACATGCCGCGACGGATGCCGCCGGACTCGTAGAGGTAGCGGCCCGGCTCCGAGCCGAAGTTCGTCCAGAAGTCGGACGCCCCGTCGATGTTCCGCTCGCCGACCGACATGCCCGCGATGTACGTGCCGAGCGACACGAGGAGCGTCGTCGGGTCGAGGAGCCCGCAGCCGAGGGCCTCCACGGCCTTGTCGTTGGCCGTCGCGACCACCGGTAGGCCGACCGGGAGGCCCGTGGCCGCCGCGGCCTCGGCCGTGACGGTGCCGAGGACCTCGCCCGGCGCGACGAGCTCGAACAGCTGGTCCGGTCGCATGCCGGTCGCGGCATACGCCGCTTCGTCCTCGCTCCACCGCCAGGTGTCGGTGTCGATCGGCCAGACTCCTTGGTAGTTCGCCGCGGTGTCCCGGAAGGCGCCGGTGAGCCGGTGCGTGACGTACCCGGAGGACGTCGTGACGTACGCCACGTCGTCCTGCTCGGCGACGAAGGGCGCGCCGACGCGGGCGTCCATCCAGCTCAGGACCGGCTGGGCGAGCGACCCGTCGGCGCGGAGCACCGCCCGGCAGAACCGGATCGTGCAGAGACCGACGCCGACGATCTCGGACGGGTCGCCCGGGAACGCCTCCATCGCGATCCGGCACGCCGCCGCGATCGAGTCCCAGAGGTCGTCGTCCGGGTGCTCGACCACTCCCGGTGCCGGCGTGTGGTTCGGCCGCAGCGGCACACGCCCCTCGGCGACGACCCCGCCCCGCTCGTCGAAGACCGTGACCTTCGACGACTGCGAGCCGTTGTCGATGCCGACGAGGTACCTGGTCATGCGCCGGTGCGCCCGCTCGTCGCGCGACCGAACGTCGTGTCGGGGTCGGCCGCGGCCGGCTGGATCGCGCCCGGCTCCGGGAAGATCGTGCCCTTGTTCATGATGCCCTTCGGGTCGAACTGCGCCTTGAGTCCCTGCATGATCGCGAACGCCGAGCCGTGCTCCTCCTCGACCCAGGGGGTGCGGTACTTGCCGACACCGTGGTGGTGGACCATCGAGCCACCGTGGCGCAGCGCCTCCTCGACGATGATCGCGTTGAGGGGGATGTGGTACTTCTCGATCTCCTCCTCGGGCGAGCAGTCGATGCGGTAGTCGTACACGAAGTACATGTTCGTGCCGGTCTGGTAGCTGTGCGACGAGTGGCCGCCGAGCATCGTCAGGTCGCCGGCGTACGGGTACTCCTCGCGGATGCGGCGCATCACCGCGTCGTACACGTCGCCGACGGCCGACCAGTCCGCCGAGACCTCGGTCGTGTAGCCGAGCTGCCCGTCGCGCAGCATGACGGCCTTCTCGGCGTCGATCTTGTCCTGGCCCCAGTTGAGGTTGTCGAACCACGCCTCGATGAGCGCGGGGTCGACCCGCTCGTGCGGGTGCTGGGCGAGGACGCGCTGGATCTCCTCCGAGGTCGCACGGACGATGCCGGCGGGGCCCTCGGCGACGAAGACCACCACGCACCTGTCCTTCGAGAAGTGCGAGAAGTGCTGGTTGGCGTCCTCCGGCGAGTACAGCCGCACGACCGAGGGGTGGAAGCCGTTCGTGATGACCTCGCGCAGGATCGCGATGCCCGTCCGCATGTCGTCGACGAGCGCGCCGTGGAACTCGTTGTTCTCGGGCTGGTACTTGAAGAGCTTGACGGTGACCTCGGTGATGACGCAGAGCGCACCCTCGTTGCCGATGACCACGTGGCGGATGTCCGGGCCGGCCGAGCGGCGCGGGACGGCCTTGATGCGACGGACCTTCCCGCCGGGGAACACGGCCTCGAGCCCGACGACCATGTCCTCGATCGCGCCGTACAGGGTGGAGAACTGCCCGATCGAGCGGGTCGCGACGAGGCCGCCGTACTGGGCGAGCGGCTTCGACTGCGGCGAGTGGCCGGTGGTGAGGCCCTGCAGGCGGAGCTCGTCCTCGAGGCGCTGGAGCGGCACACCGGCCTGCACCGTGACCTGCATGTTCTCCGGGTCGATCTTCAGGACGGCGTCCATCCGCGAGCAGTCGAGCACGATCGTGTCGACGACGCTCGTCTCGAGGCCGCCCTCGGTACCGGTGCGACCGGTGCGCGGGACGATGTTGACGAGGTTGTCGTCCGCGAACGCCAGGATCGCGGCGACGTCCTCGGTGGACTCGGCGTTGACGATCGCGACGGGGGTCGGGGCGTCGTGGATGCCGTGCACGGACTGGTACTTCTTGAACCGGTCGACGCTGGCGTCCTTGAGGTGCTGCTCGTCCGTGTCGATCTGTTCGGGGCGGACGATGCCGGCGAGACGCTGCAGGATCTCGGCCCGGTCGAGGGTGGCGATCGAGTCGATCATGGTGGTGAGCCCTTCGTTGGTGTGTTTCGTTGCTCTGGTCTGGTGGTCTGTGCCCAGGAGGCGCGTGGCGGTGCCGTCACGCGCCTCCTGTCCGTCGTCAGCGGACGAGGTACCCGCCGTCGACGGTGAGGGTGTGGCCGTTCACGTAGTCGGATGCGCGCGAGGCGAGGAAGACCGTCGCGCCCATGAGGTCGGCGACGTCGCCCCAGCGCCCGGCCGGGATGTGGTCGAGCACGCGCTGGTTCGTCTCCGGGTCCGACCGGGTCTGCTCGGTGATCTTCGTGGCGAAGTACCCGGGCGCGATCGCGTTCACCTGCACGTTGTGCTGCGCCAGCTCGTCGCAGTACGCCTTCGTGAAGCCGACGATCCCGTGCTTGGTCGCGGCGTACGCGGGCGACCACTGTCCGCCGAGGAACGCGAACAGCGACGCGATGTTGATGATCTTGCCCGAGCCCTGCGCGACGAAGTGCTTCGCGACGGCGTGCCCGAGGGCGAACGGCGCGGTGAGGTTCACGGCGATCATCGGGTCCCACTTCGCGCGGTCGAACGCCTCGACGTCGTCGAGCAGGCAGATGCCCGCCGAGTTGACGAGCACGTCGACCCCGCCGAGCCGCTCCGTGCACGCGTCGACGATGCGCGTCGGGGCGTCGGCGGCGGTGAGGTCGACCTCGAGGAACTCGTACCGGCGTCCCTCGCCCTCGACGAGCGCCCGGGTCGTGCCGTCGTCGTCGACCACGCTCGGCACGAACACGTCGGCGCCGGCCTTGGCGAGGGCGAGCGAGAACGCCTGGCCGAGGCCCGAGTTGCCGCCGGTGACGATCGCACGCTTGCCGGCGAGCGAGAACAGGTCCATCGAGAAGTCGCGGATGTCCATGGGGTGAGGGGTCCTTTCGAGGTGGGTCAGGCGGCGACGACGACGTCGGGCGCCGGGCGGTTCCGCAGTTCGCGTGCACGGACGCGCATGGTGAGGGTGGTGAGCAGGAAGCCGAGGACGGCGGCGCCGAGGAGGACGGCGAACATCGTCGTGTAGCCGCCGCCCTGCGAGGGCACGCCGTTCGCCGGGTCGCCGACCCACCACGCGCCGAGGGCGGGGAGGAAGGCGTCCGGCAGGTAGGCGATGCCCGAGGCGAGCCCGATCACACCGCCGCGCTGAGCGAGCGGGACCTCGACCTCGCCGACCTGCGCCCAGTAGATGCCGCGCGAGGTGAACACCGCGAGGCACATCACGATCATGAGCACGACGGCGATCCACACGAGGGCGGGGTCGTGCGGCAGGAGCAGGAAGCCCACGGCGCTGATCGCCGCGACGACGAACGCCCACCGGAGGAACGCCGGCGACGACTTCGTCCACCGGTCGACGAGCACGCCGCCGACCGGGCCGCCGACGATCTGGAACACGTACGTGCGGACGACGCCGATCGCCCCGAGGAGCACGACGGGCACCGCGAAGCCGTCCTGCAGCAGCGGCGTGAGGTAGCCGAGCAGCGTGTAGAAGCAGTACATCGCCATGATCGAGAAGCCGATGAGCCAGGTGTACTTGTTGCGGGCGGCGGCCCCGAGTTCCCGGAGCGACACGGCCTGGCGTCCGACCTGGCCGAGGGCGTCCCGGTCGGTGCGGACGACGACCAGGACGAGCACGGCGAACACGACGCAGAGCACGCCGTAGATGCGCATCACCCAGAGGACCCCGCCCGTCTCGGCGATCGCGGCGGCGACGATGGCGGCGCCGACGAAGCCCACGACGGTCGACGTGATGCCGCGGACGCCCTCGAGCCAGCCGAAGAGCCGGCCCTGCTCGTCGGCGGTCCCGAGCATCGAGACGAGCTTCACGAGCGACGACCAGTACAGCCCCATGCCGAGGACGGCCATGAGCACGTGGGCGACCACGATCCCGGTCTCACCGGGCACCGTCGACAGCCAGAGGTCGACGATCCCCATCCCCGCGAGCGCGATCACGATGAGCGCCTTCGGTGAGAAGCGGTCGGCGAACCAGCCGCCGCAGAAGTACATGAGCACGGCGACGGCGCCGAAGACCGACGTGATCTCGCCGTAGCGCTGGATGGTGAGGTCGAGCGCGTGCGCGGTGTCCGCGAGGAACACGAACCGGATGTACGCGACCTGGAAGATCACGCCGCCGGTCATCGACAGGACGATGAAGCTCGTCAGTCTGCGGGCCTTGGTCAAGACCACTCCTTCGTGGTGGATGGGGTTCGGTGGACGCAAAAAAGAGAACAGCGACACCCCAGCGCTGGTGCGCTGCGGGTGTCGCTGTTCTCTGAGGTCTGGAGCGACTGCCGTCCTCGGGCGGACGGCCGATCTGCAGTTGTGCGTTCCGGTACGGGCGATATGCCGGATACGACGTGAACCGTACCCCACCGGATCGGGAAACGACAACTCAGGTGGCGTGGATGCCGGAGGCGTGCATAATGATCTGGCTCGGAATGTGAACGTGCACATGGGCGTGCCACGGCCCCGGGCAGGAAACGAGTAGCAATGGCGTCGACGCGGGCACAGCAACCGCGGTCGCCCAGCATCCGCGACGTCGCGCGGGTTGCCGGTGTGTCCCACCAGACGGTGTCTCGGGTGCTCAACAACTCGGACGCGATCCGGGCCGAGACCCGCGACCGTGTCCTCGCGGCGATGGAGCAGCTGCAGTACCGTCCGAACCGTGCCGCACGGGCACTGGTCACCAGCCGGACGCGGACGATCGGTGTGCTCACCGCGCAGCGCTCGCACTACGGGCCGGCGGTGACGATGCAGGCGATCGAGGACGCCGCGGTCAGCCGCGGGTACTCCGTGACGACGGCGAACATCGCCGAGCCGACCGACACCGCCGTCCGCGACGGCCTCGGGCACCTGCTCGACCAGGACGTCGAGGGGATCGTGGTCATCGCGCCGCAGCAGCGGGTGTTCGACCTCATCGAGGAGCTCGGGATCCGGACGCCGTACGTCACGATGCGCTCGAGCGTCGGCGAGGACCCGACCGCACTCTGGGTCGACCAGATGGAGGGCGCCCGGCTCGCGACGGCGCACCTGCTCGACCTCGGGCACGAGTACGTCCGGCACATCGCCGGACCGCAGGACTGGATCGAGGCGGACGCCCGGATGCAGGGCTTCCTGCGCGAGATGTCCGACCGCGACATGCCCGTCGTCCCGCCGATCCTGGGCGACTGGTCCGCCGACTTCGGGTACCACGCCGGCCGCGAGCTCCTGCGCTGGCGGGACTGCACCGCGATCTTCTGCTCGAACGACGCGATGGCGCTCGGGGTGGTGCACGCCGCGCGCTCGTACGGCCTCGACGTCCCCGGGGACCTGTCGGTGGTCGGTTACGACGACATCCCCGAGGCGAAGCACTTCTGGCCGCCGCTCACGACCGTGCAGGTGGACTTCGCCGAACTCGGCCGACGGTGCGTGGACCTGCTCCTGCCCGGCGACGACGACGCCGTCCTCCGGCCGATCGACATCGTGCCCCAGCTCGTGGTGCGCGGCTCCACGGGCGCCCCGCGCAAGCGCTGAGCGCGGCGCGGGCGCCGCGCCGCGGCGCGGCTTCGTGAGCAGAAATGGTCGGGTCGGGCAACGCGACCCGACCATTTCTGCTCACGAAGCGTGGCGGGCGCGGCCCTGCGGGGTGGGCGCGCGCGTGCGCGGACGGGAGGCGCGGGGCGGCGCCGATCCGCGCCTCCAGGCCGTCATCGACCCACCCGGGTACCCCAACGCGGGGGACGTGCGGTGCCCGGTTTCGCCAGATCACGCGGCCCGTTACACAAACGCGACCAAACCGAATTGACAGGCGCGCCGATCGCGTGCGTAGTATTACCTCCGTTCCGCCGATGTGAACGGTCACATGACCGTCACGACGCGGGACTCCGGACGCGACAACGAAGTCCACACAGGCCTCCTGTGCCCTTCGTCGCCGCTCGCAGAACCACCCGAAGGACTGCCGCATCGCAGCGGCAGAAGGAGATGCACCGTGGCGTCAACCCCGATCGACACCGGCCTCGAGACCCGGTCGATCACCGCACCCGAGACGATCCTCGAGATGCGCTCGATCACCAAGGAGTTCCCTGGTGTGAAGGCGCTGTCCGACGTCTCGCTCAGCGTCCGTGCCGGCGAGATCCACGCGATCTGCGGCGAGAACGGTGCCGGCAAGTCGACCCTCATGAAGGTCCTGTCCGGCGTCTACCCGTACGGCACCTACGACGGCGAGATCGTCTTCGAGGGCGAAGAGGTCCGGTTCAAGGACATCAAGCACTCCGAGCAGTCCGGCATCGTGATCATCCACCAGGAGCTCGCGCTGATCCCGGAGCTCTCGATCACCGAGAACCTGTTCCTCGGCAACGAGCCGGGCAAGTTCGGCGTCATCGACTGGACGAGCGCCCAGCTCCGTGCACAGGACCTGCTCGCCCGCGTCGGCCTCGCCGACGACCCGGACACGCAGATCAAGAACATCGGCGTCGGCAAGCAGCAGCTCGTCGAGATCGCCAAGGCCCTGCACAAGGACGTCAAGCTCCTCATCCTCGACGAGCCGACCGCGGCGCTCAACGAGAACGACTCGCAGCACCTCCTCGACCTCATCGTCGGGCTGAAGGCCAAGGGCATCTCGAGCATCATCATCAGCCACAAGCTGAACGAGATCGAGCAGATCGCCGACGAGATCACGATCATCCGCGACGGCAAGACCATCGAGACGCTGAACGTCAAGGGCGACGGCGTCAACGAGGACCGCATCATCCGCGGCATGGTCGGCCGGTCGCTCGAGAGCCGCTTCCCGGACCGCACCCCGAAGATCGGTGAGACGTTCTTCGAGGTCCGCGACTGGACCGTCCAGCACCCGCTCGACTCCTCGCGCCTGGTCTGCAAGGGCTCGAACTTCCACGTGAAGCGCGGCGAGATCGTCGGCTTCGCGGGTCTGATGGGCGCCGGCCGCACCGAGCTCGCGATGAGCATCTTCGGCCGCTCCTACGGCACGTGGCTCGGCGGGCAGATCATCAAGGACGGCGAGGAGATCAAGGTCACCAACGTCCAGCAGGCGATCGAGCACGGCATCGGCTACGTCTCCGAGGACCGCAAGGCGCTCGGCCTCAACCTGCTCGACACGGTCAAGCGATCCACCGTCGCGGCCGACCTGCAGAAGATCTCGAAGGCTGGCGTCGTGGACTCCCTCGAGGAGTACAACGTTGCCGAGAAGTACCGGAAGCTGCTCCGCACGAAGGTGCCGACCGTCGAGGAGAACGTCGGCAAGCTCTCCGGCGGCAACCAGCAGAAGGTCGTCCTGTCGAAGTGGATGTTCACCGACCCGGACATCCTCATCCTCGACGAACCGACCCGCGGCATCGACGTGGGCGCCAAGTTCGAGATCTACGGCATCATCCAGCAGCTCGCAGCCGAGGGGAAGGGCATCATCCTCATCTCCTCCGAGCTCCCCGAACTCCTCGGCCTCTCCGACCGGATCTACACGATCTTCGAGGGCCAGATCACGGCCGACATCCCCTCGGAACAGGCCGATCCAGAAACGCTCATGCGCAGCATGACCTCCGCGCGGAAGGGCGCTCTCGTCTCATGAAGAACCTGAAACTGCTGTTCGGCAAGGGCAACAGCATCGGCCAGTACGGCATGATCATCGCGTTGATCGCGATCGTGATCTTCTTCTCGATCACGACCAAGGGCCTGATCCTCGAGCCGACGAACGTCATCAACCTGTTCCTGCAGTACTCCTACATCCTCATCCTCGCGCTGGGGATGGTGATGGTGATCATCGCCGGCCACATCGACCTGTCGGTCGGTTCGGTCGCAGCGTTCGTCGGCATCATCGTCGCGCAGTCGATGTCCGTGTGGCACTGGCCGGCATGGGCCGCGATCATCCTCGGCCTCGCCGTCGGCGCCCTCGTCGGTGCCTGGCAGGGCTTCTGGGTGGCGTTCGTCCGGGTCCCCGCGTTCATCGTGACGCTCGCCGGTCAGCTCATCTTCCGCGGTGCGAACCAGATCATCGGCCAGTCGACCTCGGTGCCGACCCCGGACTCGTACAACGCCATCGGCGCCGGCTACCTCGGCGACTTCGGCCCGGACTTCGGGTACTCGAACGGCACGCTGCTCATCGGTCTGGCCACGATCATCGCCCTGATCGTCATCGAGGCCCGCGGCCGCTCCCGCCGCAAGAAGATGCAGGCCGAGGTCCCGCCGCTGTGGGTGTCGATCGTCCGCACGGGCGTCCTCGTCGCCGTCACGCTCGTCGCGACCTACCTGTTCGGCGCCGGCCCCGTCGGTACCTCGATCCCGATCGTCGCGATCATCCTCGGTGTCCTCACGATCATCTACGGCTTCATCACGAAGAACACGATCTTCGGTCGCCAGGTCTACGCGGTCGGCGGCAACGCGAGCGCCGCGGTGCTCTCCGGTGTCAGCGCCCGCAAGGTCAACTTCTTCGTCATGGCGAACATGTCCGTGCTCGCCGCGGTCGCCGGCATGGTGTTCGTCGGCTACTCGAACGCCTCGGGTCCGGCTGACGGCACCGGCTGGGAGCTCGACGCGATCGCCGCCGTGTTCGTCGGTGGCGCCGCGGTCGCGGGTGGCATCGGCACGATCTCCGGGTCGATCATCGGTGGCCTCGTGATGGCGCTCCTGTCGAACGGCCTCCAGCTCATGGGCATCGAGTCGAACAAGGTGCAGATCATCCGTGGTCTCGTCCTCCTCGTCGCGGTCGCCTTCGACGTCTACTCGAAGTCCCAGGGCCGCCCGTCGCTCATCGGCGGCATGATGCGGCAGTTCCAGAAGAAGGACACCGAGCAGAACACGGTGGCAGCCCAGCAGCCGCAGTCCATCCAGGACCAGCCGGACAAGGTCAACACCCAGTAAAGACGTGGCGCCCCGGGCTCCCGGGGCGCTCGAACCCCTCACCACAGCACCACCCCTCAACGAAGAGAAAGCACTCACATGCGCAAGAAGCTCATCGCCGGCATCGGCCTGGCGCTCGTCGCGGGCCTCGCCCTCAGCGGCTGCTCGGCTCGCGGCACCTCCGGCTCGGACTCGGGCTCGAGCACCGAGATCAAGAAGGGCGACCTCATCGGTGTCGCCCTGCCGGCCAAGACCTCGCAGAACTGGGTGCTCGCGGGCGCCGCGTTCGAGAAGTCGATCGAGGACGCCGGCTTCAAGGCCGACATCCAGTACGCCAACGCCGGCAACCCCGTCCCGGACCAGCAGTCGCAGATCTCGGGCATGGTCACCAAGGGCGCCAAGGTCGTCATCATCGGTGCCGCCGACGGTTCGCAGCTCGGCTCGCAGGTCAAGGCCGCCAAGGCGAAGGGCGTCACCGTCATCGCCTGGGACCGCAACATCCTGAACACCAAGAACGTCGACTACTACGTGGCGTTCAACAACTACAAGGTCGGCCAGCTGCAGGCGCAGGCACTCCTCGACGGCCTCAAGGCCGAGAAGGGTGACGGCCCCTACAACATCGAGCTCTTCGCCGGTTCGGCGGACGACGCGAACGCCACCGTGTTCTTCAACGGTGCGATGAACGTCCTCGAGCCGAAGATCAAGGACGGCACCGTCAAGGTCACGTCCGGCCAGGAGACCTTCCAGAAGGTCCAGACCAAGGGCTGGCTCGCGCAGAACGCCCAGTCCCGCATGACCGACCTGCTGTCGCAGTACTACTCGGGTGACACCAAGCTCGACGGCGTCCTGTCGCCGAACGACACCCTCGCCCGTGCGATCCTGACCGCGACGAAGGCCGCCGGCAAGCCGAACCCGGTCGTCACCGGCCAGGACTCGGAGACCGCGTCGATCCCGCTCATCATGCAGGGCACGCAGTACTCGACGATCTACAAGAACACCACCGAGGAGGCGCAGGCCGCCATCGACCTGGTGTCCGACCTCTCGAAGGGCAACAAGCCCGACACCAAGATCGACAAGACGAACAACTACAACGGCGTCAAGACGGTTCCGGCGATCGAGCTCACCCCGGTCCTCGTGACCAAGGAGAACGCGGTCGAGGCCTACAAGGGCAACGACACCCTCGAGGCACTCGCCAAGAAGGGCTGATCTCCCCGATCACACGACGACGGCCCCGTCTCGCTCCGGCGAGACGGGGCCGTCCCGCGTTCGCGGCGGGGGCACGGTCGGACGGGAGGCGCGGTCCGGGGCCGACCCGCGCCTCCCGTCCGTCACTGCGTCGGGTCCACTGCCCCTGCCGCGCCCCGACGGTCACCGCGCGCTGCGTGCGCGGCGCGCAGGCGGTGGACCGCCTCGCAGAGCGACGGCACGTCCACCCGGGCCGTCCCGAACACCACCGCCGGCGTCGTGTCGAAGTACCGCCGGGTGAGGCGTTCGCCGAGGAGCGACACCCGCGACCACGGGATGCTCGGCTCGGTCGACGTCACCGCGCTCGGGAGCATCCGGACCGCCTCGCCGATCTCGACCAGTCGCATCCGGACCGCGTCGTACACGAGGCCTTCCGGCAGGGCGTCGTCGTCGACGTAGGCACGGATCACCCCGCAGGCACGGATCACGTCGTCGAGCCGGTCCCCGACGTCGCGGCTCACAGCGGCACCGCGTCCCGGACGGCGTCGGCGCCCATGCCGGCGGCGTCCACGACGTCCACCCGCACGCCGAGGAGCTGCTCCGCCTCGTCCTGGATCCGCATGAGCGCGAAGATGCCGAGCCCGGGATCGAGGTCCACCATCAGGTCGACGTCGCTCGCCGGGCCGTCCTCGCCCCGGGCCACGCTGCCGAAGAGCCGGGGGTTGCGGCCACCGAGGCGCTGCACGATCGCGACGAGTTCCCGCCGTGCGGCCATCACCCGTTCGCGGAGGGGCGGCGGTTCCTCGACGGGGTGCAGGTCGATCGCGGCCGTGAACCCCGCTGCGAGCAGGAGCCGCTGCAGTGCGGCGAGGGACGGCTCGCGGCGTCCGTTCTCGTAGGTGCTGATGACGCTCTGCGTGACGCCGGCGCGGTCGGCGAGCTGCACCTGGGTGAGTTCGGCGCGGAGGCGGGCGTCCCGGATGAGCCCGGCTGCCGACACTGGCGGCGCGGGTCGTGGGAGTACTGCGGACATGCGGCCACGATACACAGAATGCGACATTTCTTTACGCACATCCTGCGGTTCGGAGTGCCGCGTCCAGGAGATTGCGACGGGCGATATCGCGGGCCGCGTTATGCCGAATACAAGTTTTTCCATTCGACGTCCGCTTTGCTTGTACGATCACGCCATGGACGTCGTGCGGGGCCTCGAGTTGCTCGAGACAGTTGTGCCCGACCTGGACCTCTCCGTCCGTGCGACCTCGTCACGGACCGCCACTCTGACGTCTCGGCAGGGACTCCGCCACGTGCTCATCCGGGCGCTCGACACCCCTCCGACCCCGGCGCGCGTGATGCGTGAGCTGGGCACTCTCGGCCGAGGCGCGATGGCGGCTGAAGCGCTGCTGTACGTCGTTCCACGATCGACCGCCTCCCTCCGCGCGATCGCGCTCGCTGACCCGCGGGTGATCGTCGCGGCCGTCGACCAAGGTGCCGTACTGATCGACGGCACCGAGTGGTCGCGGACGCCCGTTCCGGCCCCGGTGCGTGGCTCACGCGGCCGCACGCCCTGGGGACGGTTCGCGCTGATGCGAGCACTCGTGCGCACCGGCGCTCCGCGAACACAGTCCGAACTCGCGAGCGAGACGGGCGTCACCCAGCAGGCGATCGCGCTCGCCCTGCCCGCGTTGCACAGCCTCGGCGTGGAGCGAACGGCCGGAGGATGGGTCGGTCGTGATGCCTCAGCACTGTGGGACGAGTTCCTGTCGGCGTACCCGGGCCCGTCGGGGGTACGCAGACGCTGGACGAGCGTGGCCGCGCTCGACCTCCAGCGGCAGCGGGCAGTCGAGGCAGCGCGCTCCGAGTCACGTCCGGTGCTCGTCTCCGGCGACTCGGCCGCCGACACCCTCGCGCCGGTTCGTCGCCCGGCCGTCGCGGTCCTCTACAGCGAGGCCGACCTCGACCTCGCGGCACGCTTCACCACGGCACCACCCGGTGACGAGACGCTCGCGGTGGTCGTCCCCGCAGATCCCACCGTCTTCGCGACCGCTCGAGCCTGGGACCCGCACGGCGCACCGACGCTCACGGATCCGCTGGTCACGGCATGGGAGGTCGCCAACTCCCGGGGTCCCGACCGCGACGACGCGGTCTTGGCACTGCGCCGCGTCACGCTCGACGGGCGGGACGAACGGTGATCCGTGTGAGCGTGGTGGTCCCGTGCACCTCGGTCGCCGACGAACTCGCTTTCGCCTCGCTCGGTGACGCAGTACGCGCGATCGCCGATCGCAGCGCCGCGCGCATCGTCGGAGGCCACATGGTCGGACTGCTCCTGACAGCGTTCCCGGTCGACGGACTCGCGGCGCGGCGGACCGTCGACGCTGACGCGGGCGTGAGCACTGAGATCGCGGCCCGCGGTGACGTGGTCGACAGGCTGCTCGCCGACGCGTACCGGGCAACCGCCGGAAACCGGTTCGAGCGGGACGGCCGAACGATCGACCTGCTCGTGGAGTCGCTCGACGGACGCTTTCGCCCACGGCACCTCGGCGGGCGGCACTTCGACGCGAGTCCCGGCCTCGACGTCGTCCTCGCACAGGACCCGATCGAGGTCGACACGACCGTGGTCGACACCCACGGTCGCGAAGAGCGCTTCGTGGTCCGGGTCCCGACCGTCGAGATGGCGACGATCCTCAAGACGTACGCCTGGGCTTCGCGCCGCTCCACGAAGGACCTCGCAGACCTCGGGCACCTGCTGGAGATCCGTCATGCACACGGTGCCGACGCCGTCGGCGGGTGGGCCCTCGACACCGAACCGGTGAGCGGGCGCCGGCTGGACACCGCACGAACCCTCCGGAGCATCAGGCCGGCCGATGCACGATTCGCGGACTCCGGGATCGCCGGGCCACGCTTCGTCGCGCTGATCAGGGAGTACATCGCGGTGGTCTGACGTCCGACGTCCACCCGGGTGCCGGTCAGGAGCGGCGGGAGACGTCCGTCCGCAGGAAGTTCTGCGCCGAGCGCGACGGCGTCGGACCGCGCTGCCCCTGGTACCGCGACTGGTACTCGGCGGAGCCGTACGGCTTGTCGGCCGGGCTCGACAGCTGGAAGAAGCAGAGCTGGCCGATCTTCATGCCCGGCCAGAGCTTGATCGGCAGGGTCGCCACGTTCGAGAGCTCGAGGGTGACGTGCCCGGAGAAGCCCGGGTCGATGAAGCCCGCCGTGGAGTGGGTCAGGAGCCCGAGGCGCCCGAGCGAGCTCTTGCCCTCGAGCCGTGCCGCGATGTCGTCGGGCAGCGTGACGACCTCGTACGTCGAGCCGAGCACGAACTCCCCCGGGTGCAGGACGAACGCCTCGTCCGGGTCGGTCTCGACCAGCCGGGTGAGGTCGGGCTGGTCGACCGCCGGGTCGATGTGCGGGTACTTGTGGTTGTCGAACAACCGGAAGAACTTGTCGAGCCGGACGTCGATGCTCGACGGCTGGACGAGCGAGGCGTCGTACGGGTCGAGGCCGATCCGGCCCTCGGCCAGCTGGGCGGTGATGTCGCGGTCGGAGAGCAGCACGCGACGAGCCTAGCGGCAGCGGAACGGCACCGGTAAGCTGCGAGGCTGCCCAGCGTCGGGCGGCGTCACACGGCCAGGAGGAACCGACATGACCGCGTACACCGTGCACGAACTCGACGTGCCCGCCACCATGGACGACGACGCCGCGACGGTGCAGGCCTTCCGCGACTGGGTCCGCGTGCAGAACGCCGCCGAGGTCGCCGTCACCCGGTTGCCCGAGATCCTCTGGACGCCCGAGGAACAGCTGCCGTACCTGCTCGACCCCGAGGCACCGAGCCGCCTCTTCGTCGTGCGCGATCCGGACGGCGACGTCGTGGCCGCCGGCTCCTACGACACCAAGGAGGCACCGGGGACCCCGAACTGCTGGATCGCGGTCGCCGTCGCACCGGACCACCAGCGGCGGGGCATCGGCACGCTGCTGGCCGAGCACCTCGAGGGCATCGCCCGCGACGACGGTCGCACGCAGTGGAAGACGTACGCGGTGTCACGGCAGGTCGGGCCGGCGTCCGGACCGGGGTACCTCGTCCCGCCCACCGGCTACGGCGCCGTGCCCGAGGACGAAGCCGGCGCACGGCTCCTCAGCGGGCGCGGCTGGCGCTTCGGGCAGGTCAACCGGATCAGTCGCCTGGCGCTGCCGGCCGACCACTCCGTGGTGCGCGAGCTCCACGACCGGGCAGCGGCCGCCGCCGGGCCGGACTACCGGGTGCACGCGTGGGCCGGGCCGACGCCGGAGCAGTGGCTCGACGGCATCGCACTGCTCGAGACCCGGATGAGCACCGACGCTCCCGAGGGCGACATGGAGGAGCCGGAGGACGTCTGGACGCGCGAGCGCCTGCAGGAGCACGAGGCGCAGCTGCACCGCTCGCCGCGCACGATGGTCACGGTCGCGGTCGAACACCTCCCGACGACCACCTTGGCCGGTTTCACGCAGCTGGCAGTGCCGGACGCGGTGCACCAGCCGGTCATGCAGGGCGACACCCTCGTGCTGCGGGAGCACCGCGGGCACCGGCTCGGATGGCTGCTCAAGGTGGCCGGGATCGAACGCGTCGAGCAGGACTTCCCGGGGCGACCCTCGATCATCACGTTCAACGCCGAGGAGAACCGCCCGATGCTCGACGTCAACGAGGCGGTCGGGTTCGTGGGCGTCGGGAGCGAGGGCATCTGGGAGCGCCGCGTCTGACGACGCGACCTGAGGCGGGCCGCAGCCGGTGCGCGCGACGCACGCCGCGCCTCCAGGCCCACACGCCTACGATTGGACGGTCATGACCGTCACGTCACCCGAAACCCAGCCAGGAGGCGCGGCGCCGGAATCGGCGCCCGTCACCGCGCGCACGTCCACCGTCGCGACGGTCCTCGTCGTCGCCGTCCCGCTCGCGGTGGCGTGCTCGATCCTCGGGATGACGCTCACCGGCGCCTTCACCGCGAACCAGCAACTGGTGTCCGCCGGCGACCTCGTCGAGTACGGGCTGCCCGTCGCGCGCGTGGTGCACGACACCATGGCGGCGCTGACGATCGGCCTGCTCGTCGTCGCGGCGTTCGCACTCCCGGCGCAGAAGAAGGACCACCGAGCGATGTCGAGCGTGCAGCACCGCGCCGCTCGCTGGGCGGCCGCGACGGGTTCGGTGTGGTTCCTCGCGGCCGTGGTGAGCATCGTGCTGACGGGCGCGAACACCCTCGGCGTCCCGCTGACGAACCCGGTGTTCGCGCGGAACTTCACCCTCTTCGCGTTCCAGGTCGAGATCGGGCAGGCGCTCGTGGTGTCGGCCGTGGCGATCCTCGTCGCGACCGTGGTCGCCGCCTTCGCCACCCGGGTGACGACGCTCGCGGTGGCGACGGTCGCCGGGCTGTTCGCGCTGCTGCCGCTCGCCCTGTCCGGGCACGCGGCCGGGTCGCTCGAGCACGCCAACGCGGTGAACTCGCTCGCGGTCCACCTCGTCGCCGTCTGCGTCTGGGCCGGTGGCCTCGTCGCCGTGCTCGTCCTGCGCACCCGGACGAAGGGCGCCACCGGGAGGGTCGTGTCGCGGTACTCGACGCTCGCGGGATGGGCGTTCGCCGCGGTCGCGTTCTCGGGCATCGTGAACGCGTCGCTCCGCCTGACCGGCCCGCTCGACCTGTTCACGACGACCTACGGGTGGCTCATCACGGTCAAGGCCGCCATCCTCGTGCTGCTCGGGCTCGCCGGGGTCGTCCAGCGGCGGCGGCTCGTGCCGGGGCTCCTCCGCGCGCCGCTCGACCGCCGCGTGTTCGTGCGGTTCGCCCTCGCCGAGATCGTGTTCATGGCGATCGCCATCGGGGTCTCCGTCGCCGTCTCCCGCTCGCAGCCGCCGATCCCGCAGACGCCGGAGACCGGGGACGACACCCGCTCCGGACTCATCGGGTTCCCGTACCCGCCCGCGCAGACCGTGCAGACCTACCTGACCCAGTGGCACATCGACTGGGTGTGGCTGGCGCTCGCGGTCGTCGGGGCCGGCTGGTACCTGCTCGCCGTCCGGAAGCTCCGGAAGCGCGGCGACAAGTGGCCCGTCGGACGCACGATCGCGTGGCTGCTCGGGTGCGCGCTGTTCATCTGGACGACGTCGGCGGGGCCGGCGGTCTACGGGATGATCCACTTCTCGTCGCACATGCTCCAGCACATGCTGCTGATGATGTTCGTGCCGCTGCCGCTCGTGCTCGGTGGCCCCGTGCTCCTCGCACTGCGGACCCTGCCGGTGCGGAACGACGGCTCGCGCGGTGCCCGTGAGTGGCTCATGCTCTTCACGCACTCGCGGTACATGCAGTTCCTCGCGAAGCCGGCCGTCGCCGGGGTGATCTTCGCCGGGTCCCTCGTCGTGTTCTACTTCACGCCCGCGTACGAGTACGCCATGCAGTCGCACGAGTGGCACGTGGCGATGATCGTGCACTTCGTCTTCAGCGGGTACCTGTTCTTCTGGGTGTTCGTCGGCGTCGACCCGGGCCCCAAGCGACCGCAGTACCCGATCCTCATCATCGCCCTGCTCGCGACCCTGGCGTTCCACGCGTTCTTCGGCGTCGCGGTCATGACGTCGGAGTCGGTCTTCGCGATCGACTGGTTCCACGCGCTCGGGCAGACGAACGACGCCGCACTCCTGGCCGACCAGCACACCGGCGGCGGGATCGCGTGGGGTGCGTCCGAGCTGCCGATGGTGTTCGTCGCGCTGCTCGTCGTGCGCAACTGGGTCAGGTCGGACACCCGTGACGCGAAGCGCCTCGACCGCAAGGCGGAACGGGACGGGGACGCGGACCTCAAGGCGTACAACGAGCGCCTCGCCGCGATGCACGACCGCGACTGACGGGAACAGGACCGCGCACCGTGCGAGGTCGCACGGTGCGCGGTCCGGTGGGGTCTGCCCGACCTGCTTGCTACTCCGAGGCGTCCCGGGCAGCGCGGGTCCGGCGGACCATCAGCAGCACCAGGCCGCCGAGGAGCAGTGCGGCCGCGAGGCCGATGCCCGTGCCCATCGCGAGCGGCGACCCGGTGAACGCGAGCGCACCGGTGCCCGACCCGACCGGCGCGTGCGACGGGGTCGCCGCTGCGGTCGGGTCGGCGGTCGGGTCCGCTGCCGGGGTGACCGTGGCGGGTGCGGCCACGACGACGACCTCGATCGTGGTGGTCGACGCCGCGAAGGACGCGTCCCCGCTGTAGGACACCGTCACGGTGTTCGTCCCGACGGGCAGCGCATCGGTCTCGCAGCTCGTCTCGGGGAGCGTCGCCGTGCACAGGACGGTCCCGTCCGCCGCGGTGAAGGTCACCGTGCCGGTCGCGCCGGTCGGCAGGCCGGACGCACTGAGGCGGACCGTGGTGCCGACGACCGCGCGGGTCGTGTCGGTCGAGCCGACCAGCTCGGTCGGCTGCGCGGTCACGACGAGGTCGAAGGGGTCGCCCTCGGCCGGCTCGTAGTTGTCGTCGCCGCTGTACCGGGCGTGCACGCGGTAGGTGCCACCCGCGAGGTCGGCGGGGACGTCGCAGGTCGTGTCGGGCAGGGTCGCGGTGCAGAGCACGGTGCCGTCGTCGGTGACGTAGTCGATCGTCCCGGTGGCGTCCTTCGGCACGTTCGGGCTCCCGAGCGTGGTGGTCTCGCCGTGCGTCACGGTCACCGTCGTGTCGGTGCCGGGGCCGGACGGGTCGGACGGTCCACTCGGGTCCGTCGGGTCGGACGTGCCCGGCGTGATGGTGGTCACGGCCTTCCGGACGGTGAGGTCGACCGCCACGGCCGTGGAGCCCTCGTACCGACCGTCGCCCGAGTAGACCGCGGTCACCGAGTGCGTCCCGGCGGCGAGCCCGGAGACGTCGCAGCTCGTGGCCGGCAGGGTCGCCGTGCAGAGGACCTTCCCGCCGGCGCGGAACTCGACGGTCCCGGTCGGTGCGGGCCGGTCGCCGTCGACGGCGTCGAGGCCGTCGACCGCGAGGGTCACGGTCGCGCCGTACGTCGTGGACGCCGGCGTCGACGTCACGGTGATCGCGGTCGGGACCTTCGAGACGACGAGCGAGCCGTCGCCCGTGGCGGAGGCGTGGTCGGCGTCACCCTGGTAGGTCGCGGTGATCCCGCGGGTGCCGACCGTCGAGGTCGGGACGTCGCAGGACGCGACTCCGGAGGCGAGCGTCGCGGTGCAGAGCACGACGCCGGACTCGGTGTCCGTGAACACGACGGACCCGGTCGGCGTGGTCGCCCCGTCGGACTCCCCGGAGGCGACGCTCGCCGTCAGGGTGGCGCGGTCGCCGACGACCGCTGCGGCCGCACCGACCGAGACGGTGCTCGACTGCGGCTGGACCTCGACGGCACGGGTGACGGTCACGGCCTCGGCGTCGGTGGAGGCGACGACGGTCGAGACGGTGGCGGTGCGGGCGGCGCCGGACACCGTGTACGGGATCGTCAGCGTCGGCAGGACGGTGCCCGGCGTGCGGTCCGCCGCGGCCTGGTCGCACGTGACGACCTGACCGGCGGCGGTGCAGCTCCAGCCGTCGCCGCTCGCCGTGGCGACGTCGGGCGTGACACCCGTCGGGAAGGTGGTGGTGGTGCGCACGAGCTGCGCCTCCGAGCCACCGTCGGCCGACACGGTGGGGGTGAGGGTGTACGTGCCCGAGCCGGCGTGCGCGACCTTCGCCGTGCCTCCCGTCTGGGCGGTCAGCACCGGCACCGGACCGGCGACGGTCGTGGTCTTGAGTGCGTTGACCTCGTGCACGTCGTTCGATCCACCGGTGCCCGCGACCCATCCGTAGGTGAGCTTGTACGGGTACCCGGTGGTCTGGTCGACCCACGAGGACGGCACGCCCGCGACGTTGCTGCCGCCCTTCAGCGTGGGGAGCGCGCCGGCCAGGACCTGCCGGGTCCCACCGCTCGACGTGAAGACGACCTTGAACGTGCCCGGATCGACCGACACGTCCGTGTTCCCGGTGCCCTGCGCGCGCAGGGTCGAGGTCGTCGGGTTGATGACGATCTCGACGGGGACCTTCGCGGTGGTGCGGTCGGTCACCCCGGTCCGGCTGAGCGTGCCGTTGCCCGCGAGCGGGGTGCCCGCGGTCGTCGAGACGATGCAGTAGCCGTTCAGGCCGTTGCCGGGGCCCCGGACCGTGACGTTGTTCGCGTAGGCGGCAGCGGACGCGTCCGCGGTGCAGCCCGAGCCGCCGAACGCCTTGTTCGAGAAGTTGCCGAACCGGTCGAGGCCGACGCCGAGGTAGGCGTGGGAGAGCCCCGACGCCTTCGTGCCGATGGACGCGTTCTGACTGTCGGTGATGCTCGCGCTGTAGCCCAGCGAGCCGCCGAGGTACCCGATCTTCTCGGGGACCTCGGGGTTGTACGGGTCGGTCGCGGCGAGGTAGAAGACGATCCCGTCCGCGCCGTTGCCGTTGTACTGGTAGCTGTCGAAGACGGCGTCGATGCCCTTGGTGATCGGGACCGACTGGCGGGAGCCGACTCCGCCGGCCTTGTCGCCCTGCGCGGTCGTCAGGCGGAGCGCCCCGTTGCCGCTCGCGTCACGGACCGAACCGGAGGCGATGCCCTTGCCGTCCGTGGTGCAGGTCGGGATGCTGCCGTCGTTGCTGGTGCCGGCCGCCGGGGCCGCGGTGAGGCACGCCTCGTTCGCCGCGCCGGACTGCGTGGACGGCAGGAGGTAGCCGTCGCCGACCGAACCGGTCGTGAACCCCTCGTTCACGAAGGTGGTCTGCGCGGGAGCGGCGGCGGACGCGGTGGACGCACCCGCCCCCACGAGCGCGAGACCGGCGAGGCCGGCGACGACGACGCCGGAGAGGATGCTGCGAGCGCGCGCGACGGCACGCTTCTGGGGTTGTGTACGCACTGGAGCCCTGTTCAGTGAGAAGAGCGGTGCCGACGAGGAGCGTGCGCGCCCGGCTCGTCGGCTCGGGTCCTCACACCGTAGGGCCGGATCGGGTACCCGCGGGTCTCGAAACGACCGTTCGCACCACAACTGGGGACACGCCCGGGCCCGCGAGTCGCGTCGAGCGCTCGCGCTGGCCCCACTCCGGGTGGCCGCAGAGGCGGTCGGTGCTCAGTCGCCGTGGACGATGCAGACCGCGTCGAGGTCCATCGCGGCCTCGAGCGCGGCGGAGATCCCGGACTCGCCGTCCGCCCCCTCGGGCGTCACGGTGTCCACCCACCACAGCGGCGTCGACAGCGTCGGGGCGTCCGGCAGGATCCGCTCGACCTCGTCGAGGGCGTCCACGCGCCGCACCGCGAGCACGGTGATCACGGGGTGCGTGGCGTCCCGGCAGACCTGCATCATCGGGCCGTCGTCGAGCGCCCGGACACCCCAGGACTCATCGTGCAGGAGCAGTGCCTCGGCGACGTCGCGCGTCTCCACCGGCCCGCGGCAGAGCAGGGTGACGTCACGGGGCACGGTGACCGCCGAACACGTGCGAACCGTCCCCGACGTGGCCGTCCAGCGTGCCCTCGTCGTGCGCCGGGTCGAGCGGGGCACCACCGACGAGCTGCAGGAACCGGTCCTCGTCGATGCGGTCGAGGAACGCCTCAAGCGCTTCCCAGCCGTCGTCGAAGCGCACGACGAGACCGCCGCCGCCGAACGTCGAGGTGGTCGTGCGGGGCGGGGGCCACACGCCGTCCCGGTCGAGGAACTCGGTCGCCTCGGGTCCGACCACGACCGCCAGCGGAGCGGGTTCGCCGTGCGAGACGGCACGGACGAGGTGGTCGGCGTCGCCACGACGCTGCATCACCACACCGAAGACGGGTTCGACGTCCTCGGCGACGCGGTGCACGGCGTCGAGGAGCCGCGGCGCGAGCGTCTGGTCGGCGCCGTCCTCGGGGATCGTGAGCACGGCGGACATCGTCTCGACGACCACGCCGTCGAGCAGGTGCGCGGTCATCGTCGCCGAGAAGCCCTCGCCCACGGCGTACGACGTCGACACCGCCGGGGCCTCGTGCTTGGCGTACTGCGTGACGACCCAGCGGTCCCACGGCACGGTGAGCGGTTCGGCGGTGCCCCAGCGCGTCGGGCAGGTGCCGACCGTCTCGCAGAGGGCCTCGATCGCGGACCCGATGTCGATCGCGCGTTCGGCGTGGTGGCGCAGCGTGAGGTCGATGCTGATCTGCCGCACCGAGTCGCGCGCGACGGGGTGCTCCGGCGAGGGCGTGCCGACGAGCTCGGGGCCGCGGTGCACGAAGTCCTCGATGCGGGAGGCTGCGACGCCGGTCCGTCCGTCGCGGAGCGTGCCGTCGGGATCGGTGACGGCCCACGCGGCCCCGTACGCGCCGAGGGCGTGCCGGAGCGCCGGTGTGAGCGCGGAGCCGGCCCCGGTGCGGAGGACGACGAAGCGTCCGGACTCGGATGCCCGACGGAGCAGGGAGGCGAGCGCCTCGGTCAGCCACACCACCGGCGAGGCAGAGTCGACCACGATCGCGGGGCCGACCACGTCGTCGATGAGGGGATGTCTGACCATCCGGGTCCTCCTCGGGTTCGCGGGTCGCTCGATCCACCTGGACGGTACACACGGGGGCGACACCTGTCCGTCAGACGGACCGGCTCACAGCGGAGACACGGGTCCGGCCAGGAGGCGCGGTGCGGGTCGGCAGCGCCACGCTCGGCGGGCACTCGGCTGGCGTCCAGCGCAGAATCCGCTAGGCTTGCGACGTCCCGCTGAGCGGGGTGCGCGAGTGTAGTTCAATGGTAGAACTCCAGCTTCCCAAGCTGGTAGCGCGGGTTCGATTCCCGTCACTCGCTCCAACTAGCATCGTGCTGTGGAGTCCAAGCCGGCATCTGTCCTCAAGGCGATCAGGGCCGAGATCATCGCCGGTACGCTGCCACGCGGCTCCCGCCTGAAGGAAGACGCCCTGGCCGAACGCTTCGGGGTCTCACGGGTCCCCGTGCGTGAAGCACTCCGACAGCTGGAGACCGAGGGGTTCGTCGAGTCCGAGAAGTTCAAGGGCGTCCGCGTCGCCGACTCCTCGACCGAGGTCGTCATCGAGCTCATGCAGATCCGCCGCGGACTCGAGGTGCTGGCTGCCGAGCTCGCCGCTCGTCGCCAGGGCGGCGAGTGCGCCGACCTGCTGCGCGCCGTCGGTCACGAGGAACGGTCCGACCAGGAGATCGAGGCCGCGCAGTCGCCGCGGTTCGCGTTCCACGGGCTGGTGGCGCGCGCCGCGGGGAACAGCCGACTCGAGACGATGATCGACCACCTGATCCACCAGACTGCCTGGGCCTTCGAGCGCGTGACGCAGGACGAGGTGGCGTCGAGCAGCGATGACCACACCGCCGTCGCCGGCGCGATCCTGCGCGGCGCCTCGGTGCAAGCGGGCCTGCTGATGGACGAGCACCTGCGCCGCGACGAAGCGATCTACCGGGCGCTGAACCCGTAGGAACGTATACGAAACCCAACGAGGGACTTGGTCGGCGCCAGCCGTGATGCTTGAATGTCCGCGTGACACAGGCAGCCGTAACGAACCGTCTCGTGTTCGAAACCAGCCCGAAACAGCTTTTCGTATACAAAAGAGTGACCGCACGGTGCACCGCCCTCACTCTTCCCCCGCTGGAGTCACGAATGTCCGCTGTCACCCGCTCCACCGCACCAACCCGAACCGCGTCCGCCGCCCGACCCGAGGGCGGCATCGGATCCGCCCTCGACTCGATCGGCTTCACCCGGGCCCAGTTCTGGGTCCTCATGCTCATCCTCGCCGGGGAGTTCTTCGACACGCTCGAGCAGAACTCCGTCGGCGCGATGGCCACCAACATCAAGGCCTCGCTCGCCATCGGCGACGTGCAGCTCTCGACGATCAACACCGCCACCGTCCTGGGTGGCCTGGTCGGACGGTTCCTGGCCGGCTGGCTCGCCGACAAGTACGGCCGACGGTTCTCGCTCGGCCTCAACCTGCTCGTCTACACGCTCGGCGGCCTGCTCAGCGCGGTGTCGTTCAACTTCGACATGCTGCTCGTCAGTCGGTTCATCGTCGGCATCGGCGTCGGCGGCGAGTTCATGATCGGCATCGCGATGCTGTCCGAGATGGTGGCCACGAAGTACCGCGGTGGTCTCATCGCGACCATCAACGTCGGTGCCGGAGGCATCGGCAACTTCATCTCCTACGGCCTCTTCCTGCTGCTGCTCGGGCCGCTGGCCGTCCCGCTCGGTGGTGACGACCACGTCTGGCGCTGGACCTTCGTGATCCTCGCGATCCCCGCACTGTTCGTCGTCCTGTACCGCCGCAAGCTGCCCGAGACGCCGCGCTGGTTGCTCTCGAAGGGCCGTGTCGACGAGGCGAACCGATCGCTCGCGATCCTCGCTTCGAACACGCTCACGCCGCCCGCCGAGACCGCGCCCCCGGTGCGTCTGACGCCGGCTGACCTGCCCCCGGTCGCGCTGCACTCCTCGCCTGCCGCGGTCTTCCACAAGCTGGTGCTCCGCCGGACGATCGCGATCGGCGTCGCGTCGTGGATGGCCTTCGGCGTCCAGGTCACGCTGAACTTCCTGATGCCGACCCTGCTCGTCGAGCGCGGCTACACGGTGTCGCAGAGCCTGCTCTACACGATGATCATGAACATCGGTTCGCTCCTCGGGTGCACGGCAGCGGCACTCCTCGCCAACCGCGTCGGACGCCGGCCCCTCATCGCCGTCGCGGGCATCCTCGGCTGCCTCACCGCCCTGGCGTTCGCGGCGTTCGGCAACGACACCGCCGCGATCCTCGTGCTCGGCGCCCTCTTCCAGTTCTTCACGATGCTGACGAACACCACGCTCGCCGCCTGGACCGCCGAGGTCTACCCGACCGCGATCCGCGCATCCGGCGCCTCGATCGTCAACGGCATCGGCAACATCGCCGGAGCGGTCATGCCCTTCGCGGCCATCGCCCTGTACGGCTCGTGGGCCTTCGCCGGTGTCTTCGGACTCGCCGCCGTCATGTACGCGGTGCTCGTGGTCGCGTCGCGCTTCGCCCCCGAGACCCGCGGACGTTCCCTCGAGGACGTCAACGAGAACGCCCTCTCGACCTCCACCGCCTGACCGACGGCACCACCCGCACCACCCCGGTGGGCCGGACATCCCGGCCCACCACCCCACGATCGGAGAACACCATGGACACCCTGAAGATCTCGGCGACCGCGAACGGCCTGAACTACCTGCCCGAGTACGTCGCCGACGTCGGCGGACTGTTCGCCGAGCGCGGCCTGGCCGTCACCGCGAAGGCGTGCGACCCGTGGACCGGCGTGCTCGACGACATCGACTCGCACGAGGCCGACCTCGCGCTCGGCGGCCTGTGGGTCCCCGCGATGTACGCCGGCACCTCGAGGAAGCTCTCCGTCGTGGGACAGCTCAACCACGGGTTCCCGATGACCATCGTCGCCCGCGACGAGACCGCCCCGATCACCCTGGACTGGCTCGCCGGCAAGGTCGTCCTGGCGCCCGGGGCCGGCGGCAGCGCACCGTACGAGTTCACCGCCGGACTCGTCCGCGAGGCCGGGTTCGACGTCGCCGCGACCCGCTTCGTCCGTGACCTCTCCACCGCGATGCTCATCGAGCTCTACCAGGGCGGCCTCGGTGACGCGATCATCCTCGACCTCGTCTCCGCCCAGGAACTCGTCGCCGCCGGTGGGGGCACCATCGTATTCCGGCACCTCGACGCCGGTGGCGTGATGCCGAACAGCGTCTACTACACGCGCACGGACCGCATCGACGAGCTCGGCGACCGGGTCGACCGGTTCGTCGACGGCATCGCCGCCGCGATGGCCAAGATCACCGCGGGCGACGCCGACGCCGAGATCGCGGCCGTGCTCGCCGCCCGGTGGCCGGAGAAGGACGCTGCCCTGCTGCGGCGGGCCGCCGACGAGATGGCCGCCGGGGGCGTCTGGGACACCGCGGTCGTCGACCGCGAGGCCTCCGACCGCTGGATGCGCATCCTGTTCGACGGCGGGCTCACGACCCACACCCCGTCGCTCGAGGAGCTGCTCGGCGCCTCGACCGCCGTCGCCGCGTCGTGACCGTCGTCCTCGGCGCCGCCGACGTCGCCGGTCTCATCGACGCCGTCGACGTCGTCGGGGCCGTGGAGGCCGTCCACGCCGACCTCGGGACCGGCGCGATGCAGCAGCCGGCTCCGGTCGCCCTGACCGGCGCCGACGACGCGCTCTTCCTGCCGATGGCCGTGCGGTCCGACCGACTGGGGCTCGTCGCCGTCAAGCTGATGGCCGACATCCCCGAGAACAGCGCACGGGGGCTGCCCTCGCAGCGGTCGACGATCCTGGTGTCCTCGTCGGTGACGGGTGAGTGCGTGGCGGTCCTCGACGGCATGGCCATCACCCGGGCCCGGACCGCGGCGACCACCGTGGTCGCGACGAAGCACCTCGCCCGCTCGGGCAGCCGGACCCTCGGGATCCTCGGCGCGGGCAACCTCGCCGTCGAGCACGTCCGCGCGTTCGAGGCCGTGCGACCGTTCGAGCGGATCGTCCTCTGGTCGCGCTCGTCGGGAACGGTCGCCCGCTTCCTCGACGCCGTCGGCCCGGACGTCGCCGGGCGGTGCGGGGTGGTGCACGAGGCCCGTCGGGTGGTCGAGGGGTCCGACGTGCTCTGCACCCTCACGCCCTCGGTCGATCCCGTCGTCCGAGGAGCCTGGTTGCACGCGGGCCAGCACGTGAACGCGGTCGGAGCACGTCCGCGCCCGACCCACCGGGAGCTCGACGGCGCCGCGATGGCGCGCGGCACCCTGTTCGTCGACAGCCGTGCGACGGCGTGGACGAAGTCCGGCGACCTGCTCGAGGCCGTCGTCGAGGGGACGGTCCCGCAGGCCCTCCACCCCGCTGAGCTCGGCGAGGTCGTCGCCGGGCGTGCCCCGGGCCGGACCACGGACGACGAGGTCACCGTGTTCGACTCGGTCGGGCTCGGCGCGCAGGACCTCGCCGTCGCCGCCCGCGTGATCGAGCTCGCGCGGGAACGGCGCGTCGGGACGGAGGTCGCGGTCGCACGGGTCGGGGTACCGGTTCCCGGCAGGTGACCAGGGTCGGGCGGCAGGGTGCTGCCATGCGCCGTGCTCTCCCCCTGGTCGTCGCCGGCATCGTCGCCGCGCTCGCCCTGACCGGCTGCAGCGGCGGGAGCCCGGGCACCACCGTGACCGCACCGTCACCGACGCGCACACCCCCGTCCTCACCGACGCCGACGCCCTCGCCGACCCCGACCATCACCGCCGCCGACCGGGCTGCCGTCGCCCGCACCCTCGCCGACCTCGAGCGGGAGTACGACGCCACGGTCGGCGTCGTCGCGACCGACACCACCACCGGCGAGACCGTCGCGTACAACGGCGATCGCCGCTTCGGCTACGCGTCGACCCTCAAGGCGTTCGCGGCGGCGCAGTTCCTCCGCGCGGTGCACGGCGCCGACCGGGACGAGCGGGTGCGCTGGAGTGCGGCGGACGCCACCGCCGCCGGCCACTCCCCCGTCACGAGCGAGCACGTCGCCGACGGCCTGACGATCGCCCAGCTCGCCGAGGCCGCGGTCCGGCAGAGCGACAACCTGGCCCTGAACCTCGTCCTCGACCGCATCGGAGGCCCCGCGCGGCTCGACCGAGCACTGGCGGAGCTCGGGGACCGCACCACCGAGGTCGTGCACGACGAACCGGCCCTCAACACGATCGAGCCCGGCAGCACCGAGGACACCACGACCCCGGCGGCGTTCGCGGCGACGCTCGCCACCGTGCTCGACGGCCAGACGCTCGGACGCTCCGACACCGCGCTGCTCGAGCACTGGATGAGCGGCAACGCCACCGGCGACACCCTCGTCCGCGCAGGCGCTCCCGACGGCTGGACGGTGGTCGACAAGTCCGGCGGCGCGGGCGGCATCCGGAACGACGTCGCACGCGTGACCCGGCCGGACGGCCGCCCGATCGTCATCGCCGTCCTCACGACCCGCAACGCCCCCGACACCGCCTACGACGACGCCCTCGTCGCACGGTCCGCCGCGGCGGTGCTCGACGCGTTCGACGGCTGACGGCCGCCCGGCGTCACACGGCGTCATGCACGACACCTGTCGGGGACGCCGGGCAACTACGATCTGGTCATGTCCTCCCCCGACTCCCCCACGGTCGTCGTCGGCGCCGGCATCATCGGTCTGAGCACCGCGTGGCACCTCGCCGACCTCGGGCAGCGCGTCGTCCTCGTCGACAGCGGCCCCGCCGCCGGTGGCACGACGACCGCCGGTGCCGGGTTCGTGGGCCAGTGGGCAGCCGGGTACGCCTGGTACTGGAACGAGTCCGAACGCGACGTCGAGCAGTACGGCATCGACTTCTACCGGCGGCTGGCCGAGTCCGGCCACGGTCCGACGGGCTACCGCCGCAACGGGAACGTCTGGCTGACGGTCACCGAACAGGGCCGCGCGGACCACATCCCGCCGTTCGAGGACCACCCGCTGCGCCCGGCCGGTGCGCGGACGCTCACCCCGGCCGAGGCGGCCGACCTCGTCCCCGGACTCGACCCGTCCGCCGTGACGGCCGGCTTCCTGCACCCGGACGGCATCCAGATCAGCGCGCCCGACACGGCCGCCGCGCTGGTCAGTGCGCTGCGTGCGAAGGGCGTCGAGATCCGTGAGCACACCGCGGTCGCGGGCCTGGAGGCACGGGACGGCTCCGTCACGGGCGTCCGGACCGCGGGTGGCGAGGTCATCGACGCCGCGCGGGTCGTCCTCGCCGCCGGCAGCTGGACGAACGCCCTGCTCGCGCCCCTCGGTCGCGAGCTCCCGACGGTGCGCGTGGTCGCGAGTCGCCTCGTCACGAAGCCGTTCGGCCTGCCGGGCACGCTGCCGACCCTGATGCTCCCCGAGCTCGAGGGGCTCTGGATCCGGGAGCACCGCGGCGGCCTGACCTACGGCGCCGGGAGCGGGTACGAGGCGCTGCACGTCGGTGGCGCGGACCGGGGCACCGAACCCGCGCGCCGCCCGGTCCGGACGGACCTGCTCGACGCCATGCGGACCTCCGTGCACCCGATCGTCGCGCGGCTCCTCCCAGCGGCGGCGGGCGTGCTCGGAGCGGACGAGACCCCGACGCAGGGCGTGGTGTCGATGACCGCCGACCGGAACTTCATCGTCGGCCCGGTCCCCGAGCTCGCCGGGCTCGTGGTTGCGGGCGGGGACAACGAGTCCGGCGTCACCCACGGCCCCGGTCTCGGCCGGATCGCCGCCGAGCTGAGCGTCGCGGGGACGACCACCCTCGGCGACGCGAGCCGGTACGACCCCGCACGCTTCCCGGCCCGTGCGCCGAGCGAGGCCGACGTCGTGGCGATGATGCCGGCCCGACGCGAGGCCGATGCCCGACGCGCCGGAGCGACGGCATGAGCGACCGGACGACGACGCACGTCGTGATCGGCGGCGGGGTCGTCGGCGCCGCCACCGCGTACGCCCTCACGCTCCGCGGCGAGCGCGTCGTGCTCGTCGAGCAGCACGAGCGGGGGCACCACCGGGGGTCGTCGCACGGCGCCACCCGGATCTTCCGGCAGGGCTACGCCGATGCCGAGTACGTCGCACTGACCACCCGGGCGCTCGCACTGTGGGAGGCGCTCGAGGCTGCGGCGGGCGAGGAGCTGATCGTCCGGACGGGCGCTGTCGACCACGGGCGGCCCGCGGTCGTCGACGCCATCGCCACGGCGCTCGCGGACGCCGGCATCCCCCACGAGACCCTCAGCCCGGACGCCGCCGCCGCGCGCTGGCCGGGCATCGCGTTCGAGGGGCACGTCCTGACGCACGCGACCGCGGGACGGATCCGGTCCGACCGCGCGATCGAGGTGTTCCTCACGCTGGCCGACCGCACGGGGCTCGCCGACCTCCGCTTCGACACCCGGGTCACCGGGCTCGAGGACCACGGCGACGAGGTGACCGTGGCGCTGTCCGACGGGTCCACCCACCGCACGTCCTCGGTGATCGCGGCCGTGGGGTCGTGGGCACCCACGCTGGTGGGCGACCTGCTCGCGGAACGCGGGGCGCGCCTCCCGGCCCTCCGTGTCACGCAGGAGCAGCCCGCCCACTTCCCCAGCCACCTGCCGGACGAGGCGTGGCCGAGCTTCGTGCACTGGGCCGACGGCGACGACGTGTACGGCCTGCTGACCCCGGGCGAGGGCGTCAAGGTCGGGTTCCACGGCACCGGCCCCGTGGTCGACCCCGACCACCGCGACTTCACCCCCGTGCCCGCCGAGGCCGAGCGCCTGCAGGCGTACGTCGCCCGGTACGTGCCGGGGGTCGACGCGACGAAGCCGACGTTCATCAGCTGCCTGTACGACAACTCCCCCGACGAGGACTTCGTGATCGACCGTCGAGGTCCGGTCACGGTCGCGACCGGGTTCTCCGGCCACGGCTTCAAGTTCGCTCCGTTGCTCGGCGACATGATCGCCGACCTCGCGACCGACGGGCCACCACCCCCGGCCCGCTTCTCCCTCTCGAAGCACCACCCCACTCCCTCAGGACCATGACGACCCGACTCCTCAGCGCCATCGCGCTCACCGCCACCGCCGCCGCCGTGCTCACCGGTTGCGCGTCCACCGGCTCGTCCGGCACGGACGCCGTCGACGGGCTCGTCGTCGGCACCACCGACGTCGTGACGTCCCTCGACCCGGCCGGCGCCTGGGACCGCGGGAGCTACACGGTGCAGACGCAGCTCTACCAGCACCTGCTCACCTACCCCGCCGGGAAGACCACGACCAGACCCGAGGTCGCGAAGTCCTGCGACTTCACCGACGGCACGCACTACGTGTGCGAGATCCGGGACGGCCTCACGTTCTCGAACGGTGACGACCTGACCGCCAAGGACGTGGTGTTCTCGTTCGAGCGCCAGGTGTCCCTCGGGTCGACGAACGGCCCGGGCTCGCTGCTGGCCAACATGGCGTCCGTGTCGGCGTCGGGCAGCACCGTGACGTTCACCCTGAAGCAGGCGGACGACCAGACGTTCCCGTACGTGCTCGCGAGCATGGCGGGAGCGATCGTGGACTCGAAGGTGTTCTCCGCGACGAAGGTGCACGCGAACGACGGGGTCGTCGGCTCCGGGCCCTACGCGCTGCAGGACGCCGCGGACGGCGGGGCGACGATCGCCCTCACCGCGAACACTCGGTACGACGGCGACGCGCCGGCCACGAAGAGCGTGACGATCAAGCAGTACACGAAGTCCGCGGACCTCAAGCTCGCCGTGCAGAAGGGGGACGCCGACGTCGCCTACCGCCAGCTCACCCCGACCGAGGTGACGTCGCTGTCCTCGGACGACTCGCTGCAGACCGTGCACGGCGACTCCGGCGAGGTCCGGTTCCTGGCGTTCAACCTGCAGACGATGCCCGGGAAGGACGCCGCGCAGAAGCAGGCGATCCGGCAGGCCGTCGCGGCGACGATCGACCGCGAGGCGATCGCGAAGGACGTCTACCAGGGCGCCTACACCCCGGCGTACTCGATCGTGCCGAACGGGTTCCAGGGCGCGACCGAGGCGTTCGAGGACGCGTACGACGGCGCCGACGCGAAATCGATCCTGCGTGATGCCGGTGTGACCACTCCGGTGCGGCTGCCGATCGAGTACACGACCGACCACTACGGCTCGGGCTCCGACGACGAGTACGCGCTCATCCAGCAGCAGCTCGAGGACACCGGCCTGTTCACGGTCGACCTGCAGTCGGCCAGCTGGGACACCTACGTCGGGAACGTCGGCAAGGGCGAGTACCCCGTGTTCCAGCTCGGCTTCTTCCAGGACTACCCGGACGCCTCGTCGTACCTGACCCCGGCGTACGGCGCGACCGACGTGAACCTGCTCGCGAACCACTTCGACGACGCCACGGTGAACGGCCTCGTCGCGTCGCAGGCCGTCGAGCCGGACGCGGCGAAGCGGAAGCAGCAGATCGAGCAGATCCAGCAGGACACCGCCGAGTCGGTGCCGCTCATCCCGCTGCTCGCCGGGCAGGAGAACGTCGTCGGGCAGGGGTCGCTGACCGGGCTGTCGAAGTCGGTCGACGCGTCCGGCGAGTTCCGGATCTGGGAGATCGGTCGCTCGTGAGCAGCTCCCCGCTGCGCGCCGCCGTCCGCGCCCGCATGCCCGCCGGGCTCGACGACCTCGCCGCGCTCGTCGCGATCCCGTCGGTCCACGACCCCGCCGTGCAGTCGCTCGACGACTGCCACCGGGTCGCGGAGGCCGTGCGGGTCGCGTTCGGCGACCTCGGCCTGGAGGCGCGACTCGCCACCACCGCGGACGGCTCGCGGGCGGTCATCGCGACCCACCCCGCGCCGGCCGGGGCGCCGACGGTGCTGCTCTACGCGCACCACGACGTGCAGCCCGCGGGCGACCTCGCGGCCTGGACGAGCGATCCGTGGACCCTGACACCGCGGGACGGGCGGCTCTACGGTCGCGGCGCGGCGGACTGCAAGGGCGGGATCGTCACGCACCTCGTGGCACTCCGGGCGCTGCTCGACGTGCACGGGGCGTTCCCGGTCGGGCTCGTCGTGGTCGTCGAGGGTTCGGAGGAGCAGGGCACCGACGGCCTCGAGCAGTACGTGTCGTCGCACGCCGCCGACTTCCGGCACGTGGGCACCGCCGTCGTGATGGACGCCGGGAACGCCGCGGTCGGGGTGCCGGCGCTCGTGAGGACGCTCCGGGGCACCGCGTTCGTCGAGCTCCGGGTCCGCGCGCTGCGGGGCACCGTGCACTCCGGGATGTTCGGCGGGGCGGCGCCGGACGCGATCGCGGTGCTGGTCGCGCTCCTCGCCACGCTCCGAGACGAGGTCGGGGACACCACGGTCGACGGCCTCGACGCCTCGCAGACCTGGGACGGCCTGCCGTACGACGCCGACCGGTTCGCCGCCGACGCCGGGCTGCTCGACGGCGCGGTGCCGATCGGCTCGGCGGACCCGGCGTCCCAGGTCTGGGCACGCCCGGCCCTCACGGTCGTGGGCATCGACGCCCCGGCGGTCGCGGGGTCCTCGCCGGCCGTGCAGGCGACCGCCGGTGCCGCGCTGAACCTCCGCGTGCCGCCGGGTGTCGACCCCGCGGCAGCCGGCGAGCTGCTCGTCGCGCACCTGCTGCGTCGCGCACCGGCCGGCGTCGAGGTGACGGCTCGGGTCACCGGGGTGGGCGCCGGGTTCCGTGCCGAGGGCGGTCCGTCGTCGGCGGCGTTCCGCGCGGCGCTCTCGGAGGCGTACGACGGCGCCCCGGTCGGGTCGCTCGGCGGCGGCGGCTCGATCCCGCTGTGCGCGACGCTCGAGCGGGCGATCCCGGACGTCGAGGTGATCCTGGCCGGGGTGTCCGAGCCGGCGGCGAACGTGCACGGCCCGGACGAGAGCGTCGACCCGTCCGAGATCGAGCACATGGCCCTGGCCGAGGCGCTCTTCCTCGCCTCGCTCACCACCCCCTGACCCCGCGGCGGCCGATCACGCCGCGGGTGGGTGTCCGTGTTCGGTCTCGGCCGTGACCGTTCTGGTTCACGAATCCCGGGTCTCGCGAACCAGAACGTTCACCGACGCTGGCCGATGGCGGGTCCCGTGCAGGTGACGGACGGCGCCGCTCACCCGGGGCGTCCGGCCGTCCGAACCGCCGCTGCCGTCCGAGCGGGCCGGACCACCCGGCCCGTCCGGACCACCCGGGCCGTCCGGACCACCCGGGCCGTCCGGGGCGCACGGGCCGTCCGGGGCGCACGGGCCGTCCGGGGCGCACGGGCCGTCCGGGCCTTCGGGCCGTCCGGGGCGCACGAGGCGCCCGGGCAGTCCGGGGCGTCCGGGGCGCGCGGGCCGTCCGCTACGGTGGTGCCGTGCGCATCGTGGTGGCTCCGGACTCGTTCAAGGGGACCGCGACGGCGGCCGAGATCGCAGCGGCCTTGCGCGACGGCTGGCTCGCCGAACGTCCGGGCGACGAGGTCGTCCTGGCACCGATGGCGGACGGCGGCGAGGGCACGCTCGACGCCTTCGAGACGGCGATCCCGCTGGCCGTCCGGGTGCCGATCACCGTCACCGGTCCCGCCGGCGTCCCCGTCGACACGCACTGGCTGCAGCTGCCCGACGGCCGCGCCGTGGTCGAGCTCGCCGCCACGAGCGGACTCCCCCTGCTGCCCGAGGTCCTGCCCGACACCGCGACGAGCCGGGGCTTCGGCGAGGCGATCGCCGCCGCCCTCGACGACGGGGCGGCCGGGCTCGTGCTCGGCATCGGCGGCAGCGCCTCGACCGACGGCGGCGCCGACGCCCTGATCGGGCTGGGAGCACTCATCCATATCGATCCCGCGGTCCCCGAACACCCGCCTCGACCGCGTCAGGGGGCCGAGCTGCTCGACGACGTCACCGGCGTCGACACCACGTGGATGCGCCGGCTGCCGGAGCACGGCGCCGTCGTGCTGACCGACGTGACCTCGCCCCTGCTCGGACCGACCGGCGCCGCGGCGGTGTTCGGCCCACAGAAGGGCATCGCACCGGAACGGATCGCCGCCTTCGACGCCCGGCTGGCCGACTGGGCGCGCTGCTTCCCCGACGTCGACCCGACGACCCCCGGGGCCGGAGCGGCCGGCGGTGTCGGGTTCGGACTGCTCGCCTGGGGTGCGACGCTGGCGGGCGGAGCGGCCGCCGTCGCCGAGGTCCTCGGGCTGCCGGCGCTCCTCGACGGCGCCGACGTCGTGATCACCGGCGAGGGCCGGTACGACGGGCAGTCCGCGGCCGGCAAGGTACCGAGCGTGGTGCGGACCCTCGCATCGACGCACGCACCGGCTGCCCGGGCGATGCTCGTGGCCGGTGCGATCGACGCCGCGCTCGACGACTTCGACGCTGCCGCCTCGCTCACCGTGCTGGCCACGCAGACGACGGGCGAGCCGGACGACGCCCTCGCCGACCCGCTGCGCTTCGCCCGGATCGCCGGCCAGCGACTCGCCCGCCTGGCCTGACGCCCGGCGAGCCCGGCGCCCGCACGCGACACGCCCGCATTCCGTGCAGGGGTGCCCCAACGGGACCTCCCACCCGATGGCGCGCTCCACCACACTGGTGGAGGGCCGGAACCGGCCCGGACGCACCACCCACGAGGAGACCATGCGCACCGTCAACGCGTACGCCGCACCGTCGGCCACCGAGCCGCTCGTCAAGACCACCATCACCCGTCGCGACGTCGGCCCGAACGACGTCGAGATCGACATCGCCTACGCCGGCATCTGCCACTCGGACATCCACACCGTCCGCGGCGAGTGGGGCGAGATCCAGTACCCGCAGGTCGTCGGCCACGAGATCGTCGGCCACGTCACCTCCGTCGGGGAGAACGTCACCAAGCACCAGGTCGGCGACCGCGTCGGCGTCGGCTGCATGGTGAACTCCTGCGGCGAGTGCGAGAACTGTGTCAAGGGCGAGGAGCAGTACTGCCTCAAGGGCAACATCCAGACCTACGCCGGCGTCGACCCCGCCGACGGCAGCATCACCCAGGGCGGCTACTCGCAGGCCGTCGTCGTGAACGAGGACTTCGTCCTCCGCGTCCCAGAGTCGCTCGACATCGAGAAGGTCGCGCCGCTGCTCTGCGCCGGCATCACCACCTACTCGCCGCTGCACCACTGGGGCGTCGGCCCCGGCTCGAAGGTCGCCGTGATCGGCATGGGCGGGCTCGGCCACATGGCCGTGAAGATCGCCGTCGCACTCGGCGCCGAGGTCACCGTCCTGTCGCAGACCACCTCCAAGCAGGAGGACTCGCTCCGCTTCGGCGCGACGGCCCACTACGCGACGAAGGACCCGGAGACGTTCGAGAAGCTCGCGAGCTCCTTCGAGCTGATCATCAACACGGTCTCCGCGAAGATCCCGATGGGTGCCTACCTCGGCCTCCTCAAGGTCGACGGCACCCTCGTCAACGTCGGCGCACCGTCCGAGCCGCTCGAGGTCCCGGCGTTCGCCCTGATCCCGCGCCGGCTCAGCTGGGCCGGGTCCGCGATCGGCGGCATCCGCGAGACCCAGGAGATGCTCGACTTCTGCGCCGAGCACGGGATCCTGCCGGAGACCGAGCTCATCAGCGCCGACCAGATCAACGAGGCCTACGAGCGCGTCCTGTCCTCGGACGTCCGCTACCGCTTCGTGATCGACGCGGCGACGCTCGCCTAGTACGCGACCACCGACGCGACGGGAGGCGCGGTGCCGGCTGGCACCGCGCCTCCCGTCCGTCCCGCGGTCTGTCCACACAACGCGAGCCGGTCGTCCGGCTGGCGCAGCTGACGGGCCGGGCACAGCCACCCACGCCAGACTCGATCCATGAGCAGCACGGCGGACGAGGGTCCCGCGTCCCTCGTGTCCGTCGCCGGGACGGACACCGACACCGCGGTCGCCGACCTCGCCGGCATGTACGCCGGCCGCGCCTGGCACTCCGGCCGCACCGACGGCGACTACTGGTACCGCTACGTCGGGATCGGCGACGAGCGCATGAGCGTCCGACGGTCGCAGATGCACGGGTCCCTCCGCGGGGACGTCGCCGTCCAGGGCGAGGTCGTCGTGCAGTGGATCGACGCCGGCACCGCCACCGTGGACGTCGGCGGTGACGCCGTCCAGATGCAACCGGGCGTCCCGACGCTGTTCCCGATCGAGCGCCGCTTCGACGTCGAGTACCGCGACTGGGACCAGCGGCTCGTGCACCTCGACCGCGACCTCGTGCTCGACGTCGCGTCCGAGCGGTACCTCGTCGACGACACCGTCGACTTCGACCGCTCCACACCGCCGACGGCCGCGGCGATCACCCGGTGGCGCGGAGCGGTCGCCACGTCGGTGCAGGCACTCCGCACCTCGGGGAGCGGTTCGCTGGCCTGGCACGAGTCGCAGCGCGCGGTGACGTCGGCGCTGCTCGACCTCTACCGCTTCCGTGCCGAGGCGGTCCCGCCGGGGTGGGGCGAGCACCGCAACGCGCGCATCCGAGCTGCCGTCGAGTACCTGCACGCCCACGCGCACGAGCCCCTCACCGTGTCGGACGTCGCCCGGGTCGCCGACCTCAGCGTCCGCGGGCTGCAGGAGGCGTTCCAGCGCACGCTCGACCGGTCGCCGATGCAGTACCTGCGCGAGGTCCGTCTCCGTCGCGCCCACGAGGACCTCCTCGCCGCCCACCTCGGTCAGGTCTCCGTCGCGGACGTCGCTGCGCGGTGGGGCTTCACGCACATGGGCCGGTTCTCGGGCGAGTACCTGCGGCGGTTCGGGGAGTACCCGAAGCAGACGCTCCGCCGCTAACCGACCTCGTCGCCGGACGGCAACGCCGTGCACCAGTCCACGGACCCGGCGTCGACGCTCGCCTCGAGCGCGCCGGAAGACGCGTCGACGATGCTCACGAGCACGCCGCCGGCCGACTTCGTCGCCACGGCGACGAACTGCCCGTTCGGGGACGGGCAGACGGCCGTGACGCTCGCGTCGTCGGGGACGGAGACGGGCAGCCTGGAGGCGCGGCTCCCCTCCACGCGCACGATGCGTTGGGCGAGCGTCCCGTCGGCACGCACGTCGCCCACCACCCGCAGGTAGCCGTCGTCGGTGAGCGGGGCGATCCGGCCGAGGTACGCCGCGTCGGTGCTGCCGGCCGGTGCCCGCAGCGCGGTTCGCTTCCCGTCCGTCAGGTCGAGGCGGACGATCCCCGTGCCGGTCTCGACCACCGCCGTGGTGCCGGTGCCGACGAAGCCGTGCAGGTACGTGGCGCTCCCCAGCCGGACGGGGTCGGTCCGCCCGCTCATGTCGACGAGCACGAGGTCGTCGCTGCCGGTGCGGACGAGGGCGCTCTCCGTGCGGGGCACGTACGCCCACTGCCCGACGCTCATCGGGACCGCCCCCGTCCTCGGCTTCCCGCTCGCGTCGATCGCGGTCGGCAGGTGGGTGCCGGTCATGTCGACGACGTAGAGCCCGACGTTGCGCGACTGACCGGTGGACGTGTCGGCGTACTCGAAGCCGAACGAGGCGCCGTCGTCGGCGGCGTGCAGGGCCGTGACACGTCCCTCGGCGGTCGGGAGCGTCAGGTGCTCGACCGGGAGGTCCTCGTCCTGCACCCCGCCGGCGAGCGGCACGATGTCGACCGACGACCCGGCGTCCGTGCCGCTCACCACGACGAGCGACCGGCCGAGGCGGACGTACTCCGAGATGCCGGTGCCCTCGTACACGGTCGTCGAGCCCCCGGCGTCGAGGGACCGGCGGACGATGCGGTCCTTCCCGCCGGCGGCACCCGGGACCAGCGCGAGCACGTCGGTGCTGCCCGTGCGGATCGAGGTGCGGAGGTCGGCGGTCGCACGCTGCCCCGGCGCCCGGACGCCCGCGACCGAGATCTCGTACGAGCGGTCGTAGGCCAGGGGCCCGGTGAACTCGACCGCGATGGTGTTGCCGCTCGACGTCACGGTGTGCGCCGCTGCCGGACTGACCCGGACGTCCTGCGCCGACACGCGCTCGATCGCCTGGTTCGCGGTGAGGATCACGCGCTGTGCCGGTCGGGACACCAGGCCGGAGGCGTCGTACGACACGTCGCGCAGCCGTGGGCCCTGCTGCGACCCGACGACCGCCGCGGCGCTGGCGACGACGACGAACACCAGCACGGTCGCGACGAGGCGACGGCGGAAGCGGTTCCGGGGGCGTTCTCGCAGCTCAGTACTCATACGGGTCCTCGGGCTGCTCGACGCCCCGCACCGTGGCGGCGCGGATGACGATGCGGGCGTCGGCCGACTGGTCCGGGTTGGCGGCGAGCGCTCCG
Organism: Curtobacterium sp. NPDC086286; assembly: GCF_044746255.1. Lineage (NCBI taxonomy): Bacteria > Bacillati > Actinomycetota > Actinomycetes > Micrococcales > Microbacteriaceae > Curtobacterium > Curtobacterium sp. NPDC086286. The sequence continues at coordinate 3,303 of NZ_JBIVBW010000002.1, read as the reverse complement.
CGGACCCGGACCCACGCGCCCTGACCCGGGACCGTCCCGTCGGTGTCGACCCCGATCCCGACGGGTTGGGCGTCCACCGCGCAGCAGCTGATCACGAACCGGGTGAGGGTGAAGGACCCGTCCGCGCCCGAGACGACGAAGCCCGTCAGGTCGACCCGTTTGCCGACGAGCGACGTGGTGTCGGTCGTCTGCCGGATGAGGGCGGCCCAGTCCTTGACGCCGTACTCCGAGGTGTCGACCGAGGTACTGCCGAGCAGGGACACCGCGGCCTGGGACCCGGTGGCGTTCGACAGGGTCGCCGAGTCGACGCTCCGCTGCTGCGCGGTGCGGGCGGACAGCGTCGTCGGAGGCAGGACCAGCATGGCGGCGGTGACCCCGATGGTGACGAGCGCGGCCACGCCGCTGAGGACGATCCGTGTGCGGCGAGCCGCGCCTCCTGGGCGGTGGTCGTGCCCCTCGTCGTGATCGTGACCGTGTCCGCGCGCGGTCACCACGAGGCCGGCGATCGACGCGGGCACCGCGACGGCCGCGAGCACGACCGTGAAGACCGAGTAGCGCGGGTTGATGTACAGGTCGAGGTGCCCGGCGAGGGCGAGCCACAGCGTGCACAGCGCCACCGCGAGCACGGACCCGAGGCCGAGGGACGACGACAGGCGGGACTCAGACGAGGACATTCATCACCAACCCGACGGTCGCGGCGAACAGGACGCAGACGACGGCGAGCAGCACCAGGAAGCGCGCACGGAACGTCGTCCGGAGGAGGGCGATCATCTTCACGTCGATGATCGGCCCGATGATGAGGAACGCGGTGATCGACCCGGGGAGGAACGTCGACGCGAAGGACAGCGCGAAGAAGGCGTCGACGTTCGAGCACAGGGAGACCGTCATCGCGAGGAGCATCATCGCCGCGACGGAGAGCACCGGGTTCGCGCCGATCGACACGAGAGTGGACCGGGGCACGGCGACCTGGATCGCTGCGGCGAGCCCGGCGCCGACGAACAGCGCGGGCATCATCGTCGCGGTCTCGCCGCCGAACTGCGCGGCACTGTCCCGCCAGCGGTTCCGGGACCGAGGGGCACCGACGGCCGCTCGGCAGCGGGCCTCGAACGCGGGCAGCAGCAGCTCGGTCGGACGACGGTGCGCGGCGACGATCCAGCCGACGAGGTTCGCGATGACGAAACCGCCGACGATGCGCACGGGCAGGATCCAGCCGGACCACCCGAACGCCTGGGCGGTGCTGATGATCACGAGCGGGTTGAGGATCGGGGCGGCGACGAGGAAGGTGACGGCCTCGGCGGGTGTGAAGCCGCGCATCATGAGGCCGCGGGCGAGTGGCACGTTCCCGCACTCGCACACCGGGAAGAGCATGCCGATCAGGGAGATCACGGCCCGGCGCGGGATCGGGCGCTGCGGTAGGACCTTCTCGAGCGCGCCGACGGGGACCCACACCTCGACGACGATGGACAGCAGGATGCCGAGCACCACGAACGGCAGGGACTCGACGACGACGCTGATCGCGAGCGTGAGGAAGTCCTGCACGACGTCGGGCAGACCCGCGGTGCCGACGGCCGGCGAGAGCAGGCGGATCCCGAGCAGCACGGCGACGGCGAGCAGCACCAGCCCGGGGCCGGTGAGGCTCCGGGAGCGGGACGCGGCGGTGGGGCGCTGCTGCGGCGGCGTGGTCGTCGTCACCGGGCAAGGATAGGCCGCTCGCGCGCTCCTACGGTGAGCGCCGCGCGAGCCCGTCGAGGTGCCGGTCGAGCACGTCGATCGCCCAGTCGCCGGACTCCCCCGGGGCGAGCCGCACGAGGTGCATCGCGAGCCCGTCGATCAGGGCGTGCAGCCGACGGACCTCGTACTCGCGATCGGCCGCCGGGACGCCCACGAGCTCGAGCACCTCCTCGCTCCACTCCCGCATCTCGACCACGACCAGGTCGAGCGCCGGCCGCAGTTCGGCGTCCGTGAGGGCCGCGTTCGCGAGCGCCAGGTACACCTCGAGCTCGATGACCCGCTCGTCGTCGAGGGGCAGCAGCTCGAGCAGGAGCTGGTGCGCGCGCTCGCGGGTCGGCAGCCCCTCGGGGATCGCGGCGATCCGTTCCCGGGTGCGGTCGAACACGAGCGTGATGGTGTGCTCGCGCAGGCTCGACTGCGTCGGGAAGACGTAGCGGACGGTGCTCGGCGGCAGCCCGGCCTCGGCCGCGACGTTCCGCACGCTCAGCGCGCCGAGGCCGTCACGGGCGAGGACCCGCCACGCCGCTTCGGACACGGAGCGACGTCGTTCCTCGATGTCGATGCTCCTGGCCACGGGCCAATACTCGCACAGTCGTACGAGTTCGTGCTACCGTGGAGTTCGTTGTCGCACAGTCGTGCGACTTGCGGAACGAGATCGAAGGGAGACCGTCATGGCGTGGACAGTCCTCGTCCTGTCGGGCGTGCTCGAGGCAGTGTGGGCCACTGCGCTGAGCGCATCGAACGGCTTCAAGAAGGTCGTGCCGACGATCGTGTTCGTCGTCGGCATGGCACTCAGCATGGTGGGGTTGGCGTTCGCCATGAAGGAGATCCCGGTCGGCACCGCCTACGCGGTCTGGGTCGGCATCGGCGCATCGCTCACCGTGATCGTCGCGATCCTCCGCGGGCAGGAGGCCGCGTCCGTCGCCCGGGTCGCCCTCGTGCTCGGGCTCGTGGCCTGCGTCATCGGCCTGAAGGTGGTGAGCTGAGGTGCCGTGGATCGTCCTGTTCGTCAGCGCCGCGCTCGAGACCGTGTGGGCCACCGCCCTCGGTGCGAGCGACGGCTTCACCGAGCTCCGTCCGACGATCGTCTTCGCGATCACCATCGTGGTGAGCCTCGGGGCCTTCGGGTACGTGCTCAAGCACATCCCGATCAGCACCGCCTACGCGGTGTGGACGGGGACCGGAGCGGCGCTCACGGTCCTCTGGGGCATGGCCACCGGCGCGGAGCCCGTGACGGCGCTCCGCGTGCTGCTCATCGCCGGGATCGTCGGCTGCGTCGTCGGCCTGAAGCTCGTCCCGGCCCGCCCGGCGCACGCCTCTACCAAGCCGCGAGACTCGGCCCCGCGGACACTTCCGCGCGAGGAACGCGCGAGTTCTGTCCGGTAGCCCGAGACTCGCGACGGCGAGGTGGGTGGCGACCCGAGACGGACTGGAGGCGGGGGGGGCGCGGGGCCCCCCCCCCCCCGCCCGGGGGGGGGGGGGGGGGGGCCCCCGGGCCGCGGCGGGGGGGGGGGGGAGGGGGTGGGGGGGGGGGGGCCCGCCCCCCCCCGGGCGGGGGGGGGGGCGCGGGGC